>VBDX01000081.1 GCA_005881885.1 Chloroflexota bacterium | reverse complement strand
CCCCAGCTCGCGCCGCTGCCCGTGCCCAGTCATCGGTTCTGGATGCCCCTTACGACGGTCGTTCAGGCTGCGGGCATCGCGACGCTCGAGCCGCTGCTCGGCGCGTTCCGCTCGGCGCAGGCCGCGATCGTGCTCGTCGCGGCGTTCATCCCCGCCGCGACCTACGCCGCCGCGCGGTCGGTCGGCGCGACGCCGCGGGCTGCGCTTGCCGGTGCCGCGCTCGCCGGCATCGGCGGCGGCGCGTTCGCGCCCGCATGGGTCACCCTCGATTCCTTCGCGATCGCAGCGCTCGCCGGGACGTGCTTCTTCATCGCGTTCGCGCAAGCCGTAGACGGCAGCGTCCGCGCGGGCGCGCTCGCCGGAGGTCTCGTCGGTCTTCTGTTCCTCGCGCGCGCCGAGGGATCGCTGTTCGGAGTCGCGCTCCTCGCGCTCGCCGCGCGACCCCGGTCGCGCCGCGCGGGCGTCGTCGGCGCCGCGCTGGCGCTGCTGATCGGACTCGCCTGGCTCGCTCGCGGTCAGCTGCTCGGCGGTTCGCCGGATCTTCTGGCTCGCTCGGCCCTCCTCGCGCGGTACGAAGACTTCTTCGCGATCACCCCGGCGGGTAGCGCCGACTTCGCCGCGCTCGTCACGACGCGTCTCGCCGCGCTTTGGTCCGACCTCGTCGTCGCCCTCTTCGGACTGCTTGTCTTCCTCGCTTTTCCGCTGCTTCTCGGCGTACGGGCGGCCTGGCAGTTCCCAGCGATGCGTGCCTTCGCCGGTCTGGCCCTCCTTATCTATCTCGCGGAGGGCGTCATCTGGCCTCTTCACGCGACGCGCGGCTCCTATTTCCATTCGCTCGCGGCGTTCTATCCGTTCGCGATGGGGGCAGTCGCACTTGGCGGCGAGACCTGGCTCGCTCGACGTGACGTCCCAGTGCGGCGCCTCGCGGTCACCGGCACGCTCGCGGCGGCTCTAGGGCTCGCGGTCTTCGGCCTGACCACGTGGAACACCGCCTTCAACGCGCCTTATCGCGCGCGCCTCGCGGCGCTGGACGCGATCCCCGCGGGGCCGTTCCTCGCGATCGACGCCGCGGCGTGGCGGTACATCGCCGATCGACCGGTCTTCGTGACGCCTGCGGACGGACCCGGGATCGCTGCATGCGTGGCGGCGCGATACGGCGCCAGCAGCGTCGTGGTCGAGCCCGCGCACTTCTCGACCTACGACGGGCTCTTTCGCGGACTTGGCCCCCAAGTCTTCGAGCCGGCGATCGATCGCGGCGGGATCCTGATCTTCCCGATGCCCGCACGCGTCATCTGCGGCTTCGACCAGCAATGAGCGCGCGGCAGATCGCTCCTCTCTATCTCGCTGCGGCAGCGTTCGCGATCGCCGTGTCGCTCCCCGGCGGCGACCCCGACACGTACTGGCACCTCGCGTCCGCGAAGTGGATGGTCGATCACGGCCAATTCTTGAGGATGGATGTCTTTTCGAGCACCGTGGCCGGCCAGCCGTACAGCGTCGGCGAGTGGCTCGGTCAGCTCGCGCTCTACGCCGCCTACCTCGGCGGCGGATGGACCGGCATTGCGCTTCTTCGAGCCACGCTGATCGCGATTGGCGCGTTTTTCCTGACGCGCGCCGCCCTCCGGGTCGCGCCCGCGCCGTTCGCGATCGCGATCACCGCCTTCGCGCTCGCGCTCTCGGAGATCACATGGACCGATCGGCCACAGCTCTTCACCCTCGCCCTTTTCCCGATGCTCTTCGAGCTGCTCCTCGCCGCGCGCGCCGGCCGGACTGTTTTGCTAGTGGCCGCTCCTCCACTTTTTCTGATCTGGACGAATCTGCACGGCGGGTACGCGCTCGGTCTTGCTCTCGTCGCGATCTTCGCTGGCGAGGCGATCCTCACGCGGCGCAACGCGGTCGCGTTCGCGGGCGCCGCACTCCTCGGACTTGCGGCGACATTGGTCGATCCGGGATCCCTCGGTCTTGGCGCCGCCGCGGCGCACGCCGCATCGCCGCCTCGATTCATCGTGGAAGAAGCTCCTCCCGACGTTCTCAAGCCGGCGGGCTTCGTCTTCGCCATGTTCGGTCTCGCCGCGCTGGCCGTCGCTATCGCCCGGGGCGGCACCCTGTTCGACGCGCTGCTGCTCGTCCCGCTCTTCTGGCTCGGACTCTCCGCGCAGCGGCAGATGCCCTATTTCGCGTTCGCGGCGACCCCCTTCATCGCCGCGGGCACCGGCGAGCTCTGGTCGCGCTGGCGGCCGGCGTCGCGATTCGCCCTGCCGCGGCCCGCGATCGCCGGCATCGGCGCGGGCCTCGCCGCGGTGCTCGCGTTCAGCATCGCGACCGCGCCACACGCGCCCGATGAGTCCCGCTATCCCGTCGCCGCGCGCGATCAGCTCAAGGGGACGACCGGAAACGTTTTGAACGAATACGACTGGGGCGGCTTCCTCATATGGCGGGTCCCCGAACGTCCGGTGTTCATCGACGGGCGGCTCTTCGTGTTCCTGCCGGACGTGCTCACGGACTACGAAGAGATGGTCTTCGTGCGACCGCGCTGGCGCGAGGAACTCGATCGCTATGCGATCGGCGCGGTGCTGCTTCATCCGGACCGCCCGCTCGTCGCCGCGCTCCGCGATCAGGGCTGGGCCGTACTCACGCAGGATGCGAACGCGGTCCTCCTGCGGCGGCCGGTACGGTGAGAGCTCCGCTGCTGGTGCCGCTGGTCCTCGGGGGACTCGCGGCGTTCGCGGCATCGCAAGCGCCGGTCTCGGACAGCGATCTCTTCTGGCACCTCGCGGTGGGACGCGACGTCGCCGCACACGGGATCGCGCGCCTCGACACGTACTCGTGGACGGTCGCCGGACGTCCGATCCTCGTCGATCAATGGCTTGGCGAGCTCGTCCTATCCTTGGCTTACGCGATCGATTCGTGGCGGGGGATCGTCACGCTTCGTGCGCTCGCTGTTGGCGCGATCGCTGCGATAGTCGTGTGGACCTCGCTCGCGGAGCGCCCGCGACGTCCGCTCATCGCCGTCCTCGCCGCTCTGCCTGCTCTCGCGCTCTCGCGCTTCGCCTGGACCGATCGGCCCGAGCTCTTGGGGCTGCTTTGCTTCACGGTCCTCGTCGCGCTGTTGCGCGCTGGACGCCGTGGTGCGCTCCGCGCATTCGCGCTGTGTCCGCCACTACTGCTGATCTGGGCGAATCTCCACGCGTCGTACGCGCTCGGCCTCGGCCTCGCGGTGCTCGTCGCGCTCGAGCGGATGCTCGTCGACGCTCCACGGCGCCGGCAGTACGCGGCGCTCGCGGTCGCGTGCGGGCTCGCCACGTTCGTGACACCCGCGGGACTCGCGACGTGGACCTCGTCGGGCGGCCATTTCCTGGCGCCCCCGCGCTTCGTTCAAGAGGAAGGCACGCCGGACGTCACGACGTTGCCGGGTGCGCTCTTCTCAGTCGCGTTGCTCGCGACGCTCGGGTCGGCGCTGCTCGTGCCCGGCATCCGCGGGCGGAATGCGCTGTTCGAGATCGCGATGCTCGTCCCGGTCGCCTTCGTCTCGATGACCGCAACGCGTCATCTCGTCTTCTTCCCGATCGCCGCCGCCCCATTTCTCTCGAAGTGGGGACCGAATGCACTGGCAGCGGTGTGGGCGCAGGTCCGCGCGGCGTGGTTCGGCGCGAGACGGACGAGGGGTCTCACGGCGGAGCGGGAGTCGCCCGTCCACAACAAAGAGCGAGAATCCGAGACGCAGGGCGAAGGGACCCGCGAGCACGTGAGACCCCGCGGTCGGCTCGCAACAGACGGGATCGCCGCGGCGATCGCAGTCGCGTTGCTCATCGGCGGGGCGCTGACGGCTCCGACCGAACCCGATCTCAGTGGCTTTCCGGTCACCGCTTTGAGCCAGCTACCAGCCGGCCCCGGGCTCCTCAACCGCTACGACTGGGGCGGATTCCTCATTTGGTACGCGCCTGCAACTCCGGTGTTTGTCGACGGCAGGCTCTTTCCTTACGTTGGCGACGCGCTCGACGACTATCGCTCGGTGATCGGACTGCACCCCGATTGGCGCGAAGCGCTCACCCGGCGCGGCATTCGCACGTTGCTCGTCTTACCAACTGACGCGATCGCCGTTCATGCCGCCGATCTCGGATGGCCGGTGCTCGCACGCACCGAAAAATACGTGCTGCTGCGAATACCCTGAGCGATACTTCGACGTACGAAAGAGCCCACTCGCCTCGCCCGAGAGACCGATGACCTCGATGCGCAATTCGACGGTATCGTCGATTTGCTGCGCCGCGATGTGCGCAAGCTGCGCCACCAGGTCGAGCGTTACGGCAAGAACTACCAGAAGCAGGCGGAGGAGCGTTCGCGACGCTCGCCTGACGGCGAGCTCGACGAATCGACGCAGCGGGGATACCGCCGGCTCAAGCAGCTGCAGCTCGTCGTGCAACACATCGAGTCGAGCGCCGCGTATCTCCTCGGATCGGGGATCGACCCCTCCTCGGAGGAGGATCAGGACAAATCGGTCGAGGTCGCGCAGCGGGTGCTCGATAGCCTCGAGGCCGAGCGCGAACGCCTGTATCGCGATGTGCACGACGGTCCCGCGCAGGTTTTGGCGAATGCGATCTTCGAGGTCGAGTACCTCGAGCGCATCGCCGAGCGTGCTCCGTCGGAGGTCAGGCAGACCCTTCGCACCGAGCTTGCGAACCTCAAGGGCCGGTTCCGAGGATCTCTCGACGCGGTGCGCGGGATGATCTACGACCTCCGGCCGCCCGAGCTGACCGAGCTCGGTCTCGCCGAGGCGATGCGCAACTACGCCGCCGAGTGGGAAGCCCGCTGCGGTATCAACGTCGCGAGCCGGCTCGATACGACGGACACGCGTCTCCTCCCGATGCAGGAGCTCGCCGTGTACCGCGTCATGCAGGAGGCGCTGCAGAACGTGCACAAGCACGCGCAGGCGAGCACCGTCGGTATCGCGTGGTCGCTTTCGAGCGAGAACTGGGTCCTGCACGTGACCGACGACGGTATCGGCTTCGACCTCGTGAAGGCCGCCCGGCATAAGAAGTCGGTCGGCCTCCTTTCCATGCGCGAGCGCGCCGAGCTGATCGGCGGCTCGCTCCAGATCCAGTCGACACCCGGGAAAGGGACAGCGGTGACGCTGCTCCTTCCGGTCGAAAACAAAGTGGAGCCGCTCCGCGCGCGTCGCGAGGACCGGTCCCGTCAGGAGCACTCATGAACGAGAAGCCCGAGCGCGCGATCCGGATCCTGCTCGCGGATGCGAGTCGCATCACGACCATGGGCATCCGGCAGGTCATCGACAAAGAGTCGGATATGGAGATCGTGGGCGTCGCGTCGGACGGCGAGGAGGCCGTGGCGAAGACCAACGAGCTCGAACCCGACGTCCTCGTCATCGAGGTCGACCTTCCTCGACTTTCCGGCATCAAGGCGACCCAGCGCGTGCGGCGTGAGCTGCCCGCGGTCGCGGTCGTGATCCTCACGGCCCAGGACCAGGAGCAGATCCTGTTCGAGGCCATCCGCGCCGGAGCGGCCGCATACCTGCACAAGGATTGCGAGCCGACGGAGCTCATCGACGCCATTCGCAAAGTGCGCGGCGGCCAATTCATCATCAACGAGAAGATCTTCAGCCGGCCGGCGGTCGCGTCGAAGGTGCTGGCGGAATTCCGCGAGCTTTCGGTGTACGGTCCCGGCTCGACGCACGTCTTCGCGCCGCTCTCGCCGCGGGAGGTTCAGATCCTCGACAACATCGCGCAAGGCATGACGAACAAGGAAGTCGCGTACGCCCTGGCCATCTCCGAGCAGACGGTGAAGAATCACATGTCGAGCATTCTGCGAAAGCTTTCGGTGAATGACCGCACGCAGGCCGTCGTGTACGCGATCCGCCAGGGGTGGATCAAGGGACCGGAGATGGGTAATTGAGCACCGAGGCACCGAGCGCCTTCATGGAGGTCGCGACCGAACAGCAGCGTGTGACCGCCGAGATCCGAGAGCTCGACCTCCTCGTCGAATCGACGCAGACCGAAGTGAATCGCCTGCGCTCACGCGAAGACCAGATGAAGGCGAAGGTCGAGGAGGTCCGGAAGAACCCCGGAAACTTCCAGCGTGAAGAGATCTTCGGCGCCACCGACGAGCACGTGACGGCGATGGGTCGCCGGATGACGATGGAAGGCCAGCTCGGCGTGCTCCAGGCCAAGCGGAAGCTCATCGACCGGAGCGCGCAGATCCTCGCGACCGCCCAGCGTCAGCTCGCCGAATATTCGGCGCCGCCGCTGCCCGCCGATGCCGCGCCGCTCATCGACGAGAGCCGGCTTCTCCAGGCGGTGGTGGACACGCAGGAGGAGGAGCGCAAGCGAATCGCGCGGCAGGTGCATGACGGGCCGGCCCAGGCCATGGCCAACGTGGTCCTGCAGTCGGAGATCAGTGAGCGGCTCTTCGACGTCGACGCTCAAAAGTCGCGCGGCGAGCTCGCCGCGCTCCGGCAAATGGTGAACAAGACGCTGCAGGAGCTCCGCGGGTTCATCTTCGAGCTTCGGCCGATGATCCTGGATGACCTCGGTCTGGTCCCGACGCTCCGCCGTTATGTCCAGACGCTCATCGACAAACACGGCGTGCGCATCGACTTCTCAAGCGTGGGCCGCGACCGTCGGCTGCCGTCGGACGACGAGGTCGCGATCTTCCGCCTCATCCAGGACTCCCTCGTCGAGCGGATCGACAAGGGGCAGGCGAAGGATCTGGTCCTCGGGATGACCTGGAAGGAGGACTCGCTCGACATCCTCTTGCAGACCGATGGTCGCGAGCTCCCGCCCGACGGCGAGCTCCAGTCCGGCATCCGCCGGAGCGAACGGCTCGAGCTCCTGCGCGGCGAGTCGACGCACGAGGCAAAACCCGACGGCACGACCGTGCTCAAGGTCAAGGTCCCGATCCGGAGCGCGCCCCAGCTCGTCACATGAGAGTCGATGGGGGCTTACGCCTCCCTCGGACCCCCCAGACGACCGACCTCACGACCGACCAGGTCGCGGGATACCTCGAGGCGACCTGCGCGCTGATCGAGTCCGAGTTCGCCGCCCTCGGGACCGACAGCTCTTGGCACTTCGATCCAAACGAGTGGTGCGCGAGCGAAGTCGTCGGTCACATGGTGGAGGCAGACAAGCGCGGGTTCGCCGGCCGCATCCGCGAGATCCTGAACAGCAAGGAGCGGACGAGCGCGTGGGATCAGGTCGCGGTCGCGAGGGAGCGGAACGACTGCGCGCGTTTGGGGCAGAGCGTCTGGATGGAGTTCATGGGCGTGCGCAACGATGGGATCAGGCTCGTTCGCTCTCTCAAGGCGGCCGACCTGTCGAGAGGAATCGAGCATCCGAAGGTCGGGCGCCTCCTGATCCGCGATCTCCTCCACGAGTGGATACACCACGACCGCAACCACACGCGCCAGCTCCTGCAGATCGCGCAAGAGCGCGCCTGGCCGCACATGGGGAACTCCCAGAAGTTCAAGGGCGAATAGGTTCTCCGGACCAAGCTCAGCCGATCGATGAGATCCTCCCGAACGCGTCTTCTGGGGTGGGCGACGCTGGCGGGGGCGCTCGCGGCCACCTGCGCGCACATCCTGTACCGGGGGCTCGGACAGCAGTTCGCGATCTTCGACTTCGCGGCCTACTACTACGCGGCCGTACGCCTCGGCCTGGGCCACGGCCTGTATCCCCAGCTCCGACACGACTTCACCGTAGGCGAGCTGGGGCTCTTTCTCTATCCGCCGCCGGTGGCCGCGGCGTTCCTTCCGTTCACCGTGATTCCGGTCGAGGCCGCGAGCGTGATCTGGGCCGGGCTGCTCCTGATGCTGGCGGCCGTCGTCATTGTCGCGCTCACTCGTCCAGTCGACGCGCGTCTGCGTCCGCTCGCGGCGGGCCTGCTCGTGTTCTCGATCCCGCTGCAGACGGAGGTCGCCAACGGCAACCTGACCCTTGTCACGCTCGCCCTCGTCCTCGTGGCGTGGAGGCTACGAGCACGATCGGCCGCGTCGGGCGCGCTGCTGGCGTTAGCGCTCTTGATCAAGCTCATGCCCGCACTGCTCGTGCCCTTCGTGGTCGCGGCGGGGCGCTGGCGCGTCGCGGCGGCGATGGCGCTCGCGCTTCTGCTCGTCGTCGTCCTCAGCTGGCCGTGGCTCGGGCCGTCGTGGCTCGATTACCTCCGGCTCGTGCAGGTGTTGGCCGCGGCACCGCATGTTTCGGACGCGACCCACGACATGGTCCCGGCCGGGCTCGCGGCAGGGCCGGGACGCTACGTGCTTCCGGCTCTCGCGTTGGGCATCGCCTTGTACGCGGGACGGCTCGCCATGGTGCGGCCCGCATCCGCGAGCCTGGCATTCGCCGTAACGGTGGCCGCCGCGCCGCTCATCTCATCTTTCGTGTTCTATCCCTACCTGGTGCTTTCGCTCCCGCTGGTGGTCCTGCTGTGCTTCGTCGAGCGGCGGCCGGCGGTCCGCGTCCTCGGTTTCGTCGGCCTGCTGCTCACCGATCTTTCGAGTCCCCCCGCTCCGTGGGACACCGTGCCGCTCGTCGGTCTACTGGTCCTTCTCGCCACCGGCGTGGTGGTCCTTCACCGTGCCGGGTTACCGGTCGCTGAATCCGCGCCATCGGTCGCGGCGCCGGCGGAGCGGCGAGCCACGGCGCTCTGAGTGCCCGCGGGCCGGCCGGCTATGCGCCGCCGATGCTCGTGATCGCGATCCCCTGGTAGTAGTGCGTCAGGATCTCCTCAGCCGACTTGCCTGCGAGTGCCATCCCCTGCGCGCCCCACTGCGACATTCCAACACCGTGCCCGTAGCCGCGGCCGGTGAACACGAACCGCGCCGGAAGCCGGTACGTCCATCCGCCGACCCGGGGCTTGCCGAAGCGGTCGGGGTCGCGGAGGTTGAGCAGGTAGGTGTGCGCGATCGTCGCCCCGAGGAGCTCCAGTTGACGGATGCGGTCGACGTCCGAGGCCGCGGAGGAGACGATCTCGAGCTCTTCCGGATGCGTGGAGACGGTGAAGAGCGTGCTGCGTAGCCCGAAGTAACGCCTTGACGCGTCCTTCCCGATGTCGCGGCTGCCGCTCGAACCGACGACGCGCGCGGCCATGACCCGACCAGTCCCGGAGACGCTGGTCACGTCGATCCGCTGCACCTCGCCGACGTCGATCCCACGCACGCCCAGATAGCTTCGGAGCTGCGGCGCGGTGTACTCGGTCGTCCACTCCCAGCTCGTCCGGCCCCACGACGAGACCGTCGCCGCCTCGTCGGCAGGCGACGGTACCGCCCGTAGATACGGAAGGGCGCTCGCGTACACGTTCTCGCTGTCCTCGGTGAAGCCGCCGGCGTTCGCGGAGTAGAGCGCCTCGATCGGAGCTCCGCGGTAGGTCGCGATCTGGCCCGCGGTCCGTTCGATCGCGCGCAGGGTCGACTTCGTCTCGCCGCCGAGGCCGTCGTACTCCTGGTCGCGCGTATCGCCCTCGAGGTCGTAGCTCGCATGGCGGCGCAGGTGCGTGGCGAGATAGGTCCGGGCGGCGATCGCCTGCGCCGCGAGCGCCTCGGGCATCCACGTCGAGGGTTCTTCCGATCCGACCACCGACGCGAGGTACGCCGCGGTATCGACCTCGTTGACCACGATCATGTCGCCCTCGTCGTCGCGGGTGAGGGCGAAGGTGCCGCGGAACGCCTTGCCGTCGTAGGTCAGCAGGCCATCCGTCGTCGCGAAGTGCAGGGACGTGATCTGCTGTGCGGAGAAGAGCGCCGCCTTGAGAGGACTCGAACCGTCGTCCTCGACGGAGAATTCAAACGGCACCGTCACGATCGCCACGTCGTCTACGCGCGCCGCCAGCCGCGCCTCGCGCAGCTGTGCCGCGCGGTTGCGGCGCTCTTCGGGGTCGGGAAGGCCCGCCGCGGCATGACTCGCATCCGCGAGACGACGCACGCCGCGCCGCGTGATCGTGCTCGCCGATCCGCGATAGAGCGCTGTGCCGTCCTCCAGGGTCACGACGAGCGAGCCGGTGGAGCCGATCCGCGCGGACGTCGTGCCGAGGCCCGCGATGTTCACGCGAACCGTCGACGGGAGCGCGGTGAGCGGCGCGGCGATCGCGGGCCTCGCGGGCAGCGCCGTGATGACGAGCGCGATGACCAGGATGCGTGCCGGCCACGCCATCACGATGACCTCGCGTAGACCTCCGGCTTGAGCACGCCGACGAACGGCAGGTTCCGGTAGCGCTCGGCGTAGTCAAGCCCGTAGCCCACGACGAACCTGTCGGGGATCTCGAAGCCGCGGTAATCGATCTC
>VBDX01000212.1 GCA_005881885.1 Chloroflexota bacterium | reverse complement strand
AGAAAACGCGCGTGACGCTTCGCCTCGACGCCGACTTCTGGTCAGCACGCATGGCCTACCTTGCGAAGCTCGCGCGCGCCGACGCGATCGCGGTCGTCCTGCAGATGAAGGGCAATGGCTACGTGACGTACGTCGCACACAATCTCCCGACTGAGACCAAATGGAGCGATGGCCTCGCCGCCGTGATGCTGGCGAAGGCGATGACCGAGCGCGTGACCGATCAAGCCACGAGCGGGGTCACGGTCGCGCT
>VBDX01000211.1 GCA_005881885.1 Chloroflexota bacterium | reverse complement strand
CTCTGGCGCGCGCAACGGCAGCAGCAGGACGCCGAGGCGACACTCAGGGCGTCGCGCGACCTGCAGGCCATCATCCGGCAAGAACGCGATCCCAATCAGCTGCTCGAGCGAACCACCGCGCAGCTGGCTGACGTGTTCGGCGCCGACGGTGTTTCGATCATGCTCGCAAACTCCCACGGCGAGCTTTCGGTACGCAGCTCGCGCGGCCTCTCCGATGTGGCGAAGCTGGATCGCAAGAAGATCGGCGAGGGAATCTCGGGCACGGTCGCACAGACCGGTAAGCCGATCCTGCTCTCCGGTCAGGTCCAGGGCGGGTCCGATCCGACCGCGAGCGAATCGATGGTCGTGCCCCTGCGCGCGAACGGGCGGACGCTCGGCGTGGTGAGCGTGAAGCACCGCGCCGCGCAGGAGCGCTACGGGCAAGCGCACGTGGACTCGCTGACGCAGGTCGCGTCCGATATCGCCTCAGCCTTGCTAACGGCCGAGGAGTTCCAGCGCGCCGAGGAGGATCGCCGGCAGGCGCTCGTCCTGTACGAGCTCTCGCGCTTCGCGACCCTGGGCATCGATCCGCAGAGCGATCTCGAGAGCGCCGTGGCGATGCTCGCCGACAACCTGCGCCACGATGCCGTCGGCGTCTGGCAGGCGGAGGAGCATCATCTGCACCTTCGCGCATCGACCGGCTACGGCGACGTCATCCCGTCCGATCTCTCGACCTCCGGCACCGACACCGTGCTTGCACAGGTGCTGCGCGAGCGGCGCACCGCGACGGCCGAATACGGCATGTCGGAGGACCGGCCGGACTGGGCTGCCCCCAGCTCGACGCGCTTCCTGCTCGCGCCGATCGGCGGCGTGCACACCGGTGTCGTCCTCGGCGTGCTCGTTCTCGGACGCGCGACCACGCCGCACACGGCGACGGAGGCGGACTTCGCGGCCACGCTCGGCGAGTACCTCTCGGGCATGCTCCAGAAGTCACAGTCGTCCGACCTCATGCAGCGGACAGCGAGCACCGAGCGGCGCCGCATCGCGCAGGAGCTGCACGACGGGCTCGCCCAGGAGCTCACGGGCGTGGTCCTCGCGCTCGAGGGCTGCCAGCGCGCGCTCGACCGCGATCCCTCCGTCCTCGGCCCGCAGCTGGCGAAGGCGGCGCGCGACGCGCGCGCGACGCTCTCGGACGTCCGCCAGTACATGGCCGCGCTGCGCCAGAGCGAGGAGGCCGGCGGTCTGAACCTGCCGGTCACCGTGGCGCGGCTCGTCGACGATCTCCGCCGGCAAAGCGGCCTCCACGTCGACTTCGAGGAGACGGGCGGCGAGCGGGAGCTCGAGCCCTTCGTCGAGCGCGCCGTCATCCGCATCGTCGGTGAGGGTCTGCGCAACGTCGGTCAACACGCCGGGGCGACGAACGCGAAAGTCATGCTGCGGTATGACCAAGACCAGGTCGTCGCGACCATCGAGGACGACGGCAAAGGCTTCGACTCGAACGAGATGTCGACCGCCGAGGAACGCGGGCACTACGGGATCGTCGGGATGAGGGAGCGCGCGGAGGGCGTGGGCGGGCAGTTGGTGGTACGGAGCGAGCCCGGTCGCGGCACCATCGTCCGTGCTTCGATCCCGTACCGAGCTGCCGACAACGAGGCGACGCCCACGTGGGCCGACACCGTCGAGGACAGCGAGCAGCAGGGCGCGATCGAGGACCTCGAACGGGGCGAGAAGGCCAGCTTCCTCGGAAGGCTGTTCGGCCGATGAGGAATGTGGGGCCCTCCGCCTCCCAGCCCCAGACCCCCCAGGCCGCGACGCGCAGAATCCGCGTGCTCATCGCGGATGATCACGCGCTCGTCCGAAGCGGCCTCCGGTCGATCCTCGAGACCGAGCCCGAGATCGAGGTGGTCGGGGAGGCCGGCGACGGGCATCAGGCGCTCGCCGTCGCGCAGGAGCTTCTTCCCGACGTCATCCTGATGGACATCAAGATGGGCGACTGGGACGGAGTCACCGCGACGCGGCGCGTCCGCAACTCGGTGCCGTCGTCGCGGGTCATCGTGCTCACCAACTACGACGAGGACGATCTCGTCTTCAGCTCCATCCGCGCGGGCGCCTCGGGCTACCTGTTGAAGGAGGTCACCGGCAGCCAGCTCACGAACGCGATCCGCACGGTGGCCGATGGCTTCTCGCTCATCTACCCGTCGGTCGCGAAGCGCGTGCTCGACGAATTCGGTCGGCTTCGCGGCGGCGATCGCCCC
>VBDX01000198.1 GCA_005881885.1 Chloroflexota bacterium | reverse complement strand
CACCGCCTCTCGCGCGTCCACCGGAATGCCAAGCTCGTCGATCGTGCGTACCTTGAGCGGGGCCACCGCGGTGCGCAGGCGATCGATGAGGGTCTCGTTCTTTGCGCCGCCTCCCGCGACGACGAGCTCCCGCCAGCGCACGCCCGACGGCGTCTCGCGCGTGAGGCCGTCGGCCACCGTCCGCGCCGTGAGCGTGACCGCTGTCGCGAACGCGTCGTCCGTCGACCCGCCCGCGCCGGTGACGCGCTCGACGAGCTTGTCCGCGAACGGCTTGCCGAAATCCTCGCGGCCCGTGCTCTTGGGGGCCCGGCGCGCGAAGTAAGGATCGGCGAGGGCCCACGCAAGGGCATCCTC
>VBDX01000197.1 GCA_005881885.1 Chloroflexota bacterium | reverse complement strand
GCGTCCCGCGGCCATGCCGCCTTCGTCGAAGCGCCGGGCCACAGCCTCGGCGATCAGGTCGCTGACCATGTTGGCCGGGCCGGTGTCGAACGCCAGCACGTCCTCTTCCCGATCCGTGGGGATGAGCGTCAGGTTGGCGATCCCACCAAGATTCAGGAGCGCGATCGGCGCGCGATCGGCGAAGAGCACGAAGTCGGCGAATGGGACGAGCGGCGCGCCTTCGCCTCCCGCGGCGATATCGGCACTGCGGAAGTCCGCGATGGTTATCACGCCCGTCCGGAGGGCTACCCGCGATGCGTCACCCAGCTGGAGCGTCGCCTGCCGCGGGAGGTGTGCCACCGTCTGACCGTGCACTGCGATGAGATCGGGTCGGACCTCGAGCGAGGGAAGGAACGCGTCGGCCGCGTCGGCGTACGCGTCGCCGAGCGCGGCGTGCAGTGATGCGAGCTCCAGCGTTCCCATCTGCTCGCCGGATGCCGCTCGCAGCGTCCGCTCGCGGAGGTCCGGCGGGAAATCGCGGTGTGTGGTGCCCAGGACGCGCACGCGCGGCCTAGGAATCCCGTCGATCGCGACGGCAGCGATGTCTATCCCATCGATCGACGTCCCAGACATCATCCCGACCGCGATCACGGAATGATTTTGGCCCCTAAGGCCCGGAGAGCGCCTCGTGCACCGCGATGCGGAAGCGGTACGTGGCGTCGTCGTTCGTCCGGCCGAAGTAGACCCGGTTCGTGAGTACGATCACCGTGAGGTCGAGCGCCGGATCGACCCAGAGGCTCGTGCCGGTGAAGCCGGTGTGCCCGTAGGCATCCTCGGAGAAGTACCGGCCGCACATCGGCCCGTTCGGCGCCCGGAGCGCGAGGCCGAGGCCGCGCCGCGCGTTTTCCCCGACCGCCTGCTCGGTCCGCGCGAGCCGCGCCAGCTCGTTCCCGATCACCGCGCCGTCACGGAAGACGCGAGCGAGAGCCGCGACATCGGCCGCGGTGCCGAAGAGGCCGGCATGTCCGGCCACACCGCCGACCGCGAAAGAGTTCTCGTCGTGGACCTCGCCGCGCAGGCGTTTGTGCCGCCACTCGCGGTCCTCCTCCGTCGCGGCGGTGAGCTCCCGCGGGCGCGGGCCGAAGTCAGCGTGCTCGGCCTCGACCACGGTGAGCACGCGCTCGCGCACGAGGTCCGCAAACGGCGCACCACCGACCTTGGCGAGACCGGCCGTGAGCATGATGTAGCCGAGGTCGCTGTACTTGAACTCGCCGATCTCCTGGGACAGCGGCTCCTTTGCCGCGAGCCAGACGGCATCCTCGAGCGAGGTCGCCTCCTTCCAGAGAGGCTTCCACCAGGTCAGCCCTCCGGTGTGGAGGAGCACGTGGCGCAGCGTGACGCGGTCTTTCTCGCCGCCGCGAAAGTCGGCGATCAGCTCCCGCAGCGGCGTGTCGAGCGTGAGCTGCCGCTCGCGAACGAACGAAAGAAGGAGCGCGGTCGTCGCGAGCTTGGTGAGCGACGCCAGATCGAAGAGCGAGTCCGTGGTGCATGGTGCGTCCGACCCCGCGCTCGGGTCGGGGCATAGCGTTCCCGCCGCGTATGTGTCGGACTTGCCGCCATGCTCGACGCGAACGACGCAGCAGGTGCAGAGGTTTCCGATCGCCGCATCGACGATCGGCTTTGCTCGCGCGGCGGAGGCCGGTTCGCTCAAGCGAAGTCGTGCATCCCCGCGCCGATCGCGAACATGCCCGGGATCTCCGCTGGGAGGGAACCTGTGGGCTTGCGCTCGCCGAGCAGGATCTCCGCGGCCGCGATGAGGCTGGGCTCGCGGCCGCCGTAGGCGCAGATGTACGCAGGCACGTCGGGCACGGCGAGGATGTCGTATGGGCCGCGTAGCGACACCATCACGATGCTTTTCTCTTTCATCAGCGCGCGTACGAGCTGCGTCTGCTCGGAGTAGGTCAAGAGGTCGGTCGTGCCGACGACGACGGTGTCGGCCGAGCGCGCCGCGTCGACAGCCCGGTCGATGTCGGAGCTCGTGGGCCGTAGCGGAATGTTCTGGACGACCGCGTCCGGGCGCCGGCGCGCGATCACCGCTCCGAGGCTCGGCTGCCCTTCCAGGACCGCGAGGTCGGCATTCCGCGGTGAAACGGCGAGGATGCGGCCGCGCAATGGCAGGATCGCGCGATTCCGCAGCAGCGTGATGCCGTCCCGTGCGAGATCGAGCGATGCGCGTCCGTTGGCGACGAGGTCGGGCGCCGGAGCATCGCGGCGGCCGAGATAGATGCTGTACGCGCGCTTCAGGTCGACGATCTTCCGTACCGATGCTTCTAGCCGCGCGCTCGTGATGGTCCCCGAGCGGACCGCATCGA
>VBDX01000196.1 GCA_005881885.1 Chloroflexota bacterium | reverse complement strand
CTCGACTTCGAAAGTCTCTGGCCGCGGTATTCCAGGAATCCGTGCACGAAGATCTTCCGCGGAAGCTCGATGCCCGCCGAGAGCAGCATCGCCGGCCAGTAGATGCAGTGAAAGCGGCTGATGTCCTTACCGATGACGTGAACGTCCGCGGGCCACCACTTCTTGAACTTCTTTTCATCGGTCCCGAAGCCAACTCCCGTGACGTAATTGATCAGCGCATCGAACCATACGTACACCGTGTGATCCGGCCGGCCCGGCCAGGGAATACCCCACTTGAGGCTGCGCCCGCGCGAGACGCTCACGTCGCGAAGGCCGCGGTCGAACCAGGCGAGGACCTCGTTCCGCCGGTACTCCGGCACGGTGAAGCCAGGGTTTCTCTCGTAGAGCTCGCGCAGCGCCTTCTCGTACTTGCTCAGACGGAAGAAGAAGTTCTCCTCTTTGACCCGCTGGACGGCGTCGGGGTTGTCGGGATGGAACTGGCAGCGGCCATTCACCAGCTCGCTCTCTTCGTAAAAGGCTTCGCAGCGCGTGCAGTAGAGCCCTTCATACGTGGTCAGGTACACATCGTCGTTGGCGATCCAGCGCCGGACGAATTCCTGGACGCCGGCGACGTGGTCGGGATCAACCGTTCGGATGAACCGGTCGTAGCTGACGTTCCAGGTGTCGCAGAGCCGCCTGAACGCGGCCGCGTTGCGGTCGACGAACGTCCGTGTGTCGACGCCCGCCGCCTTCGCCGCCTGCTCGTTCTTGGTGGCATTGTCGTCGGTGCCCGTCAGGAAGAACACCTCGTCGCCGCGCTGGCGGTGGAAGCGGGCAAGCGCGTCGGCACCGGTCTTCTCATACGCGTGATGAAGTCCCGGCTCGGCGTTGACGTAGTCGATAGCTGTGGTCAGGTAGAACTTCATGGCCTTCAAGTCAGTATGTTAGGTGTAGTGCGTGCGCTGCGACCGCTCTTTTTCATCGCAGCGATCGTCTTCGCGTGCACAACGCACCGCATCGAGACGCCCACCGCGCAGTCGCCGACCACATCGCCGTCGCTCAAGCCCGCGGTCTCCGCTTCCGTCTTCGACGCCGCGAGAGCGAAAGCGCACGTCGACTATCTCGCGGATCCGGCCCGCGGTGGCCGCTACTCGGGATCCGCCGGATATCTCGAGGCGGCCACGTACGTGGCGGACCGCTTTCGCGAGATCGGGCTCGAGCCGGCAGGCGACGGCGGCACGTTCTTCCAGCACTTCACGATGCCGATCGTCGACCTGACCGCGATGTCGGTCCTGGCGACGGGCGAGAAGGCCTACCGCCCGCGCGTCGACTTCACCGAAAGCGTCGGCGGCCGCTCGGGCTCGGGCAGCGTCGAGGCCGAGATCGCGGTCGTCGGCGGGGCCGCGCGCAGTGGGGGGCAGAACGACTTCGCCGGCGCGAACGTGCGCGGGAAGATCGCACTGATCACCGGGCCTGGGGCACCGGGCGGCGCGAGCGTGGTCGAAAGCGCTTATCAGGAGGGCGCCGCCGCCGTCCTGGTGATCGGCGGCGCGACCCTGCGCTATTCGTTCGCGCCCCGCTTCCAGACGGCGACGATCCCCACGCTGGTCATCACCGAGGACGTCGCCAACGAGCTCATGGCGCCGAGCGGCAAGAAGGTCTCGGACGAGCGGGCAGCGGTGCAGGCGCGCCGGTCCGATCCCGCCGCGCCCCTGTCGGGTTTCGACGTTCCGGCAGGCGTGCGCGTCAGCGTCTCGCTCACCGCCGTGCACGACGTGGACGCGATCAACGTCGTCGGCCTGCTGCGC
>VBDX01000195.1 GCA_005881885.1 Chloroflexota bacterium | reverse complement strand
GCTCGGTCTTCCAGGCCGCGAACGACAACGCCTCAGGGCCGGCGGTGACGATCGAGGTCGCTCGTGCGCTCACCGCCGATCGGCCGTCGCTCACCCACTCCGTCGTCTTCGTCGCGTTCGCCGGCGAGGAAGAGGGCTTCTTCGGCTCCGAGGCGTACGCGGCTCAGACCGCGACGACACCCGGGCGCGTGGAGAGTCTGATTGCGATGATCAATCTGGACGTCATCGGCTGCTGCAGCGACACGCTGCTTGTCTCCAACGAAGCCCCGGACCTCCAGCGGAAGGTGCGCGACACCGCGACGACTCTCGGGATCACGACCCAGTCGATCGGCGGCGGCGGAAGCGATCAGACGACCTTCGCGCGACGGCGTGTGCCGGCCGTGTTCATCGGCATGTCGGATTTCATCCTGCACGTCTACGCCGACAAGCCGGGCGTGGTCGAGGCGAGTCGGCTCAAGAAAGCAGGCGATGTGGTCACCACGGTCGCGCGCCAACTCGCGAACGGTGGCTAGCTCAGCGCGGCCTGTGAGGCCACCTCCGCGGCTCGCTCGCTGAGCGCGGCAGCCACCGCTTCGCGCTCTTTCTCCCCGAACTGCGTCGAGCCGAGCATTTCTACCGGCGCGAGGTCGCGGTACAAGACCCGGATAAGACGCCGCGCCTCCGTGGGCCCGCGCCCGATCCATTCGAGTGATTTCTCCACCTGCACGGTG
>VBDX01000080.1 GCA_005881885.1 Chloroflexota bacterium | reverse complement strand
GCGAGCTCGCGCGTGTCGCTCGCGCCGACGGACTCATCGTGGTGACCGCGATGCATCCGTCGATGTTTCTTCGCGGGCGGAGCGCGAGCTTCCGCGATGAGAGCGGAAACGACGTTCGCCCACGCTCATACCAGGCGACGCTCTCCGACTATGTGATGGGGGCGGTCGACGCGAGACTCGAGATACGCGCCCTCCTGGAGCGCGCCGTCGACGAGACGCTCGTCGCACGGTTCCCGCGCGCCGCCCAGTCGCTCGGCTGGCCCGCGCTCTTCGTGATGGAGCTGCGGCCGCGCTAGTGCGGCGCCCGGCGTTGCCGGCGAACGATCACCGCGGCCGAGAGAAGCGTGGCCACCTGGAGAACGAGGATCGCCAGGATGACGAGGATCGGCGTCTCGGGCGCGCGCAGGGTTGGGCCGAGACTTCCACTCAGGTCCAGCGCGGCAACGATGGCGATCGCGACCACGACCGCGGCAACGGTCCAGCCGAGCGAGATCGCGGGTGTGATCGTCGCCAGCCACACCGGTGCGCGGCTTGCGCGCTGCAGTAGCCGCGCCGCGATGAACAAGAGTCCGACAAACGCCGCCGCCCAGATCGGATCGATCAACTCTCGCACCCTCCTAACCGCAGGGGTGGCATACGTAGTAGCACGACACCGTCGTCACGACCCCGCACATGATGACCGTGACCACGGCGCAGACCACGCCGCACGGAGGGCAGAGCGGCGCGATACCCGCGCAGACGACCAATGACTCTGCCCAGCACGCGAGGCCAACGGCCGTCTCACAGGCCAACGCGCACCATACCCCGTCGACCGAGCAATCCGCCGACGGCGCGGCGAGACCGGGCCCGCGGCGCGCCGGCATTCTTACCGTACGCCGAGTGCCATCGACGAGCTCGATGACGGCTTCGCTCGCCCCGATCGTGACCCGCGAGCGGCGGCTCGCACGGCCCGCCTTGACGTCGAAGACATCGACGGTCGACCTATCGACATCGTGCCATCTGGTCGCGAAGAGCTTGCGCTCTCCATATGCGTCAACGCCCCCATAGACCGTCGCCGACAGGCCTGCGCCGTTCGAGAAGGGCACTGCGACGAAGTGACCGCGGAGCTTCGGATCGGTCCGAAGATGTGCGCGCGCGCCATACCCGAGCTGCGGCTGTGGGCGCAGGCCGTCCTTTTCTAGGAGCTGCCAGAGCGCACGCGTGTCAGCGTTAAGTTGCCCCTCGGCGATCAGCTGCGCGATCCCATCGCGATCGAGCTCTTCGATCGCGAGGTTCCCTTCGGGCGTCACGCCTTGGGCCGCTGGAGCGTCCGCGTTCCGAGCCATCGCGATCTCGGGCATCAGGCCGCTGGCCTTTGCCGCGACACTTCCCACGCCGGCCGCGATGATCGCGAGCACCTTTCGTCGCGAGATATCAGTCATCGCCGTCCCTCCTTGTCATGCTCCGCTCGTGGTGACAGCACTCGAGAACGCGTTTGCAGCCCGGGCGCGTGCGCGGATCCGCAGCCCGGCGGTCACCAAGGCGGTCGCGCTCCACACGGCGACCAGCGCACCGGTCGCCGAGATCGTGAGCGCGGGACCGGTCCGCACGAGCTCGGCGAGGGCCATCGCCCCGACGAGGACCAGGTTCCGAGAGACGAGGGCCCATGACACGACCGATGGACGCCGACCGCTGCCGCAACCGCACGGATGGTTCCTGCCCCTTGAGAGCGAGTACGCCATCGCGAGCTGGAATCCGGAAAGCAGCACCCCCGCGCCGAGCGCCGCGACGCCCCTCGCCACTCCGACGATCAGCGCGAGCCCCACAGCGACCTCGACCCACGGGAGAACGCGCGAGACCCAGCGCTCGAGGTCGCCGCGGAGCAGCTCATAGCCGCGGATCGCCGCGACGACCGCTGGCTCGCCCGCGCGGATCTTTAGGATCCCCGCCGCGAGCAGGATCGCGCCCACGAGGATCTCCGATCCGAGAGCCAGGCCCGTGACCGCCTCCGCCATCACCCCTCCGAACGCGCTTGCATCCTCATCCCGCGCGCGGCGCGCACAAGTCGGCTGAATTACCGACAGCTACGGCCGGCCGGCGGTCATCCAGAGAGCGACAGCAGCGGCGCGCGAATGGACCTCGAGGTCGCTAAAGAGACGCTCGAGATGGGTGCGGACCGTCCGCCGTGAGATGCCGAGCTGGACGGCGATCTGCTTGTCTTCGAACCCGAGCGCGATGAGCTCCACGATCTCTGCCTCTCGCGCGGAGAAGAGACCATTCGCTGTCGCGCCACCCCGCACTCCACCCATGCCGGCCGAGGCTATGGACTGTCCCTGGCGGCCGCATCCTGAGAATTGACCATTGGGACCGAACCATTACCCGTCCCGTCTCAGTGGCCAGCAGTGGTCAACTATCCTCGTGGAACCGGACGAATGTTTCGCGGCAACGGTGGTGACGTGACGGTTCAACAGAGCGACGAGCTCGAAGCCCTCCTTCGCGGGCTTCCCCCGGACATCGCACAGCGCGTCCGCGCGCTCGAAGGGCTCGACGGCCTGCTCGAGATCGTGATGGACCTCGGGCGCCTGCCCGAGGCCCGGTTCGCCGGGCGCGAGGAGACGCTCGCCCGGCGGGAGGTCTCAGCGGAGGACCTGGCGTACGTGATCAGCCACATCGGGCAGTTCGGAGGGGATAACCGCGCCGGGATCGAGCGGACGCTCCATCGCATCAGCGCGCTTCGCAACCGCGCGGGCAAGGTCGTGGGCCTCACCCTGCGCGTCGGCCGCGCGGTGTACGGGACGATGGAGATCATCCGCGACGTCGTCGAGGCGGGCCGCAGCATCCTGCTGCTCGGTCGGCCCGGCGTCGGCAAGACGACGCTCCTGCGCGAGGTCGCGCGCGTCCTTGCTGACGAGATGGGGAAGCGCGTCGTGATCGTGGACACGTCAAACGAGATCGCCGGCGACGGCGACATCCCGCACCCCGGCATCGGGCGCGCACGGCGCATGCAAGTCGCCACGCCCTCGCTCCAGCACGCGGTCATGATCGAGGCGGTCGAGAACCACATGCCCGAGGTCGTGGTCATCGACGAGATCGGCACCGAGCAGGAGGCCGCGGCCGCACGCACGATCGCCGAGCGCGGCGTTCAGCTCATCGCGACGGCGCACGGCAACACGCTCGAGAACCTCATGCTGAACCCAACGCTCTCGGATCTCGTCGGCGGCATCCAGACGGTCACCCTCTCCGACGAGGAGGCGCGCCGCCGCGGGACGCAGAAGAGCGTCCTCGAGCGCAAGGCGCCGCCCACGTTCCAGGTGCTCGTCGAGATCCAGGCGTACCAGCGCGTCGCGCTCTACTACGACGTCGCGCAGACCGTCGACGCGGTTCTCCTCGGGATGCCCGTGGCGCCGGAGATCAGGGAGCGCGACCCCGGCGGTCAGGTGCAGGTCTCAACGTCGGCGCCCACGCGCACCGCATCCGAGGCGGTGGAGCGCCGGAGCACGCCGCGCCTCCCCATCGAGGGCGGGCGCGAGACGGTGAAGGTCTACCCGTTCGGGCTCTCGTGGACGCGCGTGGAGGACGCGGCGCGCGGTCTCGGGATGCCCGTGGCGATCGTGCGCGAGCCCGAAGACGCCGACGTGGTGATCACGCTCAAGAACTATTACCGCCGTAAGACGCCGCGCCTGCGGAACGCCGAGTCGTCGGGGATCCCGATCTACATCGCGCGCTCGAACTCCTCGACCCAGATCGCGAGCGCGCTCGCCTCGGTCATCGAGTTGCGGCGCGGACCAGAGGACAAAGCGCTCGAAGAGGCGCGCGAGGCGATCGAACAGGTCGTGGGCGGGCAGTCGGGCGAGATCGAGCTGGCGCCGCAGAACGCCTACGTCCGCAAGCTCCAGCACGAACTTGTCGAACGCGCGAACCTCAGCTCGCGCAGTACCGGGCACGAGCCTTATCGCCGCGTTCAGATCTATCGGTGACCGGCATCTTCCTTTCGTTCGAAGGCGGCGAGGGACTCGGAAAGTCGCTGCAGGCCTCGAAGCTCGCCGAGGACCTGCGCGCGCGCGGTCGCGACGTGCTCCTCACCCGCGAGCCCGGCGGCACCCCCGCCGGCGAGCGCATTCGGGACGTGCTCCTGCACGTGCGCGATGTCGCGCTTTCCCCCGAAGCGCAGGCCCTGCTCTATTCCGCTGCCCGCGCCCAGCTTGTCCGCGACGTCATTCGTCCGGCGCTCGCGGTCGGCCATCTGGTGATCGCGGACCGCTTCTTCGACTCGCTCCTCGCCTACCAGGGCTATGGCCACGGCGCCGATCTCGAAGGACTGCGCGCGATGACCCGCTTCGCCGTCGGTGATCTGATGCCGCAGCGGACGTTCCTCATCGATGCACCGGTCGATGTCGTGCTCGCCCGGCTCGCGGCGCGCCAGGGCCAGTGGGATCGCTTTCACGATGTCGACCCCGCCTTTTACGAACGGGTGCGCGAGGGCTACCTGCGGCTCGCCGCCGCGGAGCCGCGGCGGTTCGTCATCGTGAACGGCGACCGGTCCGAGGACCAGATCGCAGCAGACATCCGCCGCCAGGTGGAGCAGTTACTCGGCGCTCCGGCCTAGCGAAACGACCAAAGACTGCGCCGCTGGGCTCAGGTCGCGCGCATCACTCCCAGGCGATGTCGTTTGGGTTCCCGACGCAATCGTGACAAGGGTCGTCGCAGCCCGTGCATGAATCGTCGGCCACCGCTTTCGATGACTGTGCGAGTTGCAGAGCGAGCACGATCGCCAAGATCGCCACGAGCCGCGTGAGCCCCTTCATCCCCGTCTCCTTCCAGCTTGCCATCAGTCAGGCAGGCGGGATACGTTACGCGGTTGCCCGTCTGCCCTCCGACCCCCTTGTTTCCGCGGACATCCGCCGCCAGGTGGAGGAGCCGCCAGGGCTCTCCGGCCCGGCGACGGATGCCGCGGGGCGAAGGGTGACGTGATCGTGAGGGGTGTCCGCGCCATCCGCATCGCCGGAATTGACCAAAGATGCCTGACCATGTCGGAGGGTGTCCAGAGGCGCGGGGTATAGTCGCCGCCCGATGAAACTGGTCATTGCGATCGTGCATCCTGAGGACGCTGGCGCGCTGGTGGACGCGCTAACCGACAAGGACTACCGCGTTACGCGCCTTCACTCACAAGGTGGGTTCCTGAAGCAGTCGCACGCCACGATCCTCGCGGGGGTCGAAGAGCCTCAAGTTGACGACGTGCTCGCGACGATCCGAGAGACCTGCCACGCCCGCAGCCAGTTCATCAACCCGATGCCCCCGATCATGGAGCCGGGCGAGTTCTACATGCCGTATCCGGTCGAGGTCACCTTCGGTGGCGCGACGGTCTTCGTCCTCGACGTGGCGAGGTACGAGCGGATCTAACGCTGACCACGGCGGCGGCCGATAAGTGGCGCCGCAAATGAGCAACGCAAGATGGCTGATTTCAGCGATGTACCGGGATCGGGCGCTGTCCATCGTCTCCGGCCGTGTTGTTTTGGTTCTACGTCTGGTCGGCTCTCGTGTGCACCGGAGTGATCAGCTCGGTCTCGGGCTAGCGAACCTCGAGCTCCTCGAGCCGTGCCGCGGCCTCGGTGCGGTTCGCCGCGCCGAGCTTCGCGCGGGCATTCACGAGGTGACGCGCGATGGTGTGCTGGCTGAGGCTCAGGCGCTCGGCGATGTCGCGATTGGTCAGGCCGTGGCGCGCGAGATCGAGGACCTCCAGTTCGCGTTCGGTCAGCGTGGTGCCTGCGGACCTTGTCGCCAGAATGTGACGCGCGGCTGAACCAATGCCGTCGGTCCTCCGCGAGAGGCGATGAAGTATCTCGCGAGCGTGCGTAGTTCCCAACTTTCCGAGGGCTTCGACGGCCGCTAGACGTGCGATCCCCGGTGCCTCGGCGTCGTCGATGTGGCGCATGGCAACCTCGACGGTGACATTCGCGCGGCCGCCGAGAGCCGCGAGCTCAACGATCGACACTCCGCGTCTTCCTGCCGCCGCGAGACCGAGAGCCGCATCCGCCGCAACTGTCGGTGGAACGAGGATTGGACGACGCCACCCGGTCGTCTCAAGAAGCCGGTGAAGCCAACGCGCGGCGACTGGGCGTGGATTGAGCGCAACCAGCCACGTCAACGCGCTGACCTGAGCCCAGACGTTCCCAACTTGGCGAGCTACCGATTCGGCCACGATGAAGTCTTCTGAGCGGTGGCTCGTGAAGCCCCGAAGGTAGAGCGGCAAAACCCTCAGTCCGGGGGCCGCGCGGCGACTCTCCGCGAGTAGGCCGGGCAGCCCAACGTCGTCACCCGAACGACCTTGAAGTAGACCCGCCGCGACGTACCAGCTACGTGCCTGAAGCTGGGCCCGCGGCGAACCCAGCCGAGTGGCGATTTCCTGCCCCAAGCGCGCGGTCCAATCAAGTGAGCCATCGTTCAGAAACGTGAAGAAGGGGACCAGGTGAAAAAGGGTCTCCCACGAGCCTAATGGCGAAAGGCCGGCTGGCGAAGCGACGCGCTCGCGAAAGCGAAGAGTCTCCTCAAGTCGTCCGCCACGTGCGTAATCAACAAGGATTTTCAGGTCATGGGCAATGTCGCGACCGGGCTCGCCCTCGTCGCCAAGCCGCTGCGCTTCATCAGCACACGCTTCGGCGACAGACAGCACTCCGCCGTGCGACTCTGCGACGGCGAGCCAAACGGCGTCTTGAAGACGACGGAAACGGAGGTGTCGACCTGCCGGAATATCGCGACGAGTCCAGATGACTTCTGGATAGAACGCAAGCATCCGGTGAGCCCAACGTTTGTAGTGGCGTACTGCGCGTTGGAATTCCCACTCATAGATCTCGAACAGCATTCGCTGGTGCTCTGCGGCCGACGGCGGTGGGTCAGTCCGATCTGTCGGAGCAAGAATGATGTTTCGTATTCCGATTAGTTCGGCGGCCTCTATGGGATCTGCTGCCATGTGTCGCTGAAGACCGTCCCAATCTCCGTAGTCGATACAGATCGAGGCGCGATATCGGTCGAGCACGTGATCTGTAGGGAGGTCGGTTGTCATCACAAACTGAAGGAGCGCTCGCCCATACGCGCCGTCTGTTGTGACCGCGTCCATGACGGTGCGGAGCTCGGCGCGAACCGCTTCCCAGTCTGTGCGCGCGGCGGCCTCGAGCAAAGCGGGAGGCAAGCCGTCGAAGGAGACGGGCGCCCAAAGGTCGACAGACGGCATTCCCGCGACCTTGCTCCCCACTGCGCCCGGATGGTAGTTCGCTGGTCCGGCCGAGCTGATTCGGGGTTTGGCAGTTCCGCGTTTGAGAGCCTGTTTCGGGGGGTCTAACCAAAAGCCCGATCAGGCCAGCCATGTTGTTTTGGTTCTAGGTCTAGACGGCTTTCGTCTTGCACCGGAGTGATCAGCTCGGTCCCGGGCTAGCGAACCTCGAGCTCCTCGAGCCTAGCCGCGGCCTCGGTGCGGTTCGCCGCGCCGAGCTTCGCGCGAGCATTCGCGAGATGACGCGCGATGGTGTGCTGGCTAAGGCTCAGGCGCTCGGCGATGTCACGGTTCGTTCCGCCTCTTGCCGCGAGCTGTACTACCTCAAGCTCGCGCTCGGTCAGGCCAGTCCTCCGTCGTTTTTCCGAGACGATGCGGGCTCGCCGACCAAGTTCATCGTTGCGGCGGGCGAGGCGAGCGAGGACCTCGCCCGCTCGAGATGTTCCGAGCGTCCCCAGAGCCTCCGCCGCTGCGAGCCGCGACCCTAGAGGCGCAGCTGTGTCGTCCACGTGTCGCAGCGCGACATCAAGAAGCACGTTGGGTCGTCCAGCCGTTGAGGCAAGTTCTACGATCGCCTGTCCGCGAATCCCTAGCGAGGCGAGTCCTAATGCGGCATCGGCCGCTACCTCCGGAGGTACGAGGACAAGGCGGCGCCAACCTGTCATCTCGAGCAGTACCGCGAGCCAGCGAGCTGCGCTGCTGCTCGGATTTAAAGCCGCAATCCAAGTGAGCGCGCTGATTTGCGCCCACACGTTTCCAACTCGGCGAGCGGCGGCTTCGGCGATTACAAAATCTGTGGGTCGCTTCGAAGTCACCGCGGTCAGAAGCAGCGGTAGGGTTCGAAGTCCCGGGCCCGCTCTATCTACCTGCGCGCGAAGCCCGGGGAGTTCGGGATGTTTGTCAACCTTTCCCGCGAGATATTCCGATGTCACACGCCATGCCTGACCGATCAACTGCGCGCGCGGCGAGCCCAAGCGTGCCGCTATCCGCTCCACGAGTCGCGCTCCTTTCATAAACGCATCACCGCGCATCACAGCGATCAGCGGCATCAGAAACACGAGCACTTGCCACGCGCCCAGCGGTGAGAGCCCGCTTGGGCGCGCTAGGCCCACAAGAAGTCGAAGCGCAGGTTCGCGTTCGTCTCCCATCGCCCAAGCAGTCAATTCCTCCAGGTCCGGGGCGCATAGGCGCAGCGGCTCATTCTCGTCACCGAGGTGCATCGCCTCGAGCGCCTGCGCCATTGCAGTCGGCAACCGACCGGCTTGAACTTCAGCGAATCCGAGGTACATCGCGTCTTGAAGACGGCGATGCCGGAAATGGCGACCTGCTGGGATGTCAGGACGTGACCAGACGGCTTCTGTTGCCTGAAAACTAAGCATTCTTCGCGCCCAATGCCGGAAGCGTCGCGACATTTGGTTCAGCTCGTGCTCATACGGCGAAAAGAACATGACCTGAGGCGGGTTGAGAAGAGCTGCCGGAAGACTTGTCTGGTCGACGGGAGCTAAAAGCAGGTCTCTTACCCCCAGCAGTTCTGCCGGAGCTATGGGGTTGCTAGCAATGCATCGCCGCAATGTGTCCCAATCGCCATGATCAATAGCCGCGGCTGCGCGGTAGCGGTCAAAGAGAGGATCGACGCCGATCGGCAGTTCGAGCGCGACTTGAATGAGCGCGCGCCCGTAGGCCCCGTCTGTCGTCTGTCCATCGAGGATGGCTGTCAGTTGCTCTCGGACCATTCGCCAATCTTGTTGCTGCAACGCGGCAAGCAACGGTGCCGGCAATCCGTCTCGCGAGACCGCCGCCCAGAGATCAGGCTCTTCCGTCTCGCCAGGGTGAATCACCGCAGTCACCTCAGCTACTCCCGAGTTCGGAGACTGCCGCAGGCGCGTCGTCGTAGAGAGGTCCCAACACAGCAGGCCGAAGCAGACGCCGGCATTTCATACAGGCAGCAGGAGTCCCAAAACCTCGCTCCCCACTTCTTTGCGATGGTAGTCCGAGGAGCTCGGGCTGATTACCGACCCTCATGCGCTTCGGGTCGTCGCCGGGCAGCGAGCCGCCGGTTTCTGGGGTGTATCGAAAGAAAGCGTGCCTTTAAGGCAGTGGTCTGACCAACCGACTTGACGTGTGAGGTTCCTCGAAGGGAGGGCGGATCACATATGAGGCGTGTAATTGCAGCAATCGCGGCCCTTGCCGCACTCGTTCTGGGCGGCGGAGCTGGCGTAACCGGCGTCTAAACCACCAAATAGCGTCCTCTAGAGGCGCATGAAAGCGCGCGATAAGGGAGCCTAGAGGCTCTCTTTTCGTGTCGGATACGCGCTGGGATCGTCGCGTTCCCGACTATTCTTCCGCCGGTGCAAGACCCCCTCGGCATTCCCGCTCGTGCTCGGCTGCTCGTTTATGCCGTCGTTTTAGCAGGAACTGTCGTCCTCATT
>VBDX01000207.1 GCA_005881885.1 Chloroflexota bacterium | reverse complement strand
AGCACCGGTCCCGTCGGCCGCCCGAAATCTCACCAAGCGCGAGCGCGAGATCCTTGGGCACGTCGCCGAAGGTCTGAGCAACCGCGAGATCGCCGATCGGCTGGTGCTCTCGCCCGAGACGGTGAAGAGCCACGTCGCCGCGATCCTCGAGAAGCTGAACGTGTCGGACCGAACGCAGGCCGCGATCTACGCGGTCCGGAACGGCCTGGTCGAGCAGCCCGCGACCTGACGCCTTCCACTCTGCTCCGCTCTCTCGAGCGCGCGACGGTGCGCATCGGGAACGCCGCGAGCCTCGATGAATTGTTCGACCTCGTCCTCGAGGCGGCGCACGAAGCGGTCGGGTATGAATCGGCGTCGCTCATGACGGTCGATCCAGCGGGCGACGCGTTAACTGTCCGCGCGTCCCGGCCCGGACGTCTGGTCGGTACGCGTGTCCCGGTCGGTCCGTCGATCTCATGGCAGACGCTCGAGCGCCGTGAGCCGATCATCATCAAGGGGCACGCGGACAAGGCGCTCGGCACCACGTACACGAAGGACGTCCCATTCGCGATCTGCGTTCCGATGATGGTCGCCGCCAAGACACACGGCGTGCTCAACGTGAACCGCACCGCACATCCCGGCGCCGACGGACCGCTCTTCCTCCGCATCCTCGCCGACCAGGCCGCGTTCGCGATCGAGCGAATGGAGCTCTATGGCGACCTGCAGCACTTCACCGGTCAGCTCCTTTCTCAGGACGAAGAGCACCGTCGCCGACTCGCGCGCGATCTCCATGACGGGCTCGCGCCGATCCTCGTCTCGGCGCACGCGCAGCTGCAGAGCGCCGGGGTCCAGAACGAGCAGGTCGCGAAGGCCACCGCCCTCCTGCGCCGGGCGATCCGCGAGACCCGCGAGATCCTCGGCACGGTGCGGCCGTCCACGCTCGACGACCTTGGCCTCGTGGCCGCGATCTCGGCGGCGGCGCGGGAGATGGCCGCGGAGTCAGGGTGGACGCTCGAGGAGGCCCTTGACGATCCGGGGCCGCTTTCGCGCGAGGCCGAGTCGACGCTCTACCGCGTCGCCGTCGAGGCGCTGAACAACGTGAAGAAGCACGCCGCCGCCCACGAGGTCCGTCTCGCGCTCCTCAAGAACGAGGACACACTGGAGATCGACGTAGCCGACGACGGCCACGGCTTCGAGACCGAGCAGTGGGGTGAGGCCGGGGTGCGCCCGGGCCACTTCGGGCTCCTCGGCATGCGCGAGCGCGTCGCCTTCCTCGGCGGGTTATGCAAGGTGCAGAGCAAGCTGGGCGAGGGAACGACGGTGCGCATCGTCGTACCGCGCGACCGCCTGCGCTGATCAGGCCGGGGGAAGGGCCTCCTCGAGCAGCATCACCGGGATGCCGTCGCGGATCGGGAACCGCTTGCGGCACTGGGTGCAGACCAGGTACTCGCCCTCCTCGCGCGCCGGCGCGTGGTGCTCGTCGGGGCAGGCCAGGATCTCGAGGAGCTCGCGGTCGATCGGCACCTGCTGATTTTCGGCCTTGACGGCTATGTCAATATCCGCTTGACATGCTCGCCGATACCGACCGCGGGGTTCCCGCCGGACTGAGCACCAGGATCGTGGTCGAGCCGCCGCGAGCTGTCGCGCTTTCGGTCCTGCCCGCCGAAGAGCCGGCGCGCGCCGAAGCGGTCAGCGTCGGCTCCGGCATTCCCGAAGAGCTCCTCCGCCGATACGGCGCCCGCGTTAGGCAGACGCACCGCCGCGCGAATGTCGTCGTCCTCGAGGTGCCGGCCGACCGCCAGGAGCCGCTCCTCCGCGAGCTCGCGGCGGCCGGCCTCGTCGCCCGCGCGCCGAAGCCCGTCTATCCGCTCCTGAACGAGAGCGTTCCGTCCCTCGCGATTCCACCGGTGTGGCGGTCCGGGTTCCTCGGGAGCGGGACGCGCATCGCCATCGTGGACACCGGTGCGGATCGCCACCCCGACTTCGGCGATCGCATCGCGGCGGCACATGACTTCACCGGCGGCCGCGGGCTGGACGACGTCGGCCACGGGACGCACGTCGCGGGGATCGTCGCGGGTGCGGGCAGCGTGTATCGCGGCGTCGCGCCGAAGGCGATGCTGATCGTCGCGAAGGCGCTCTCGATGGGTGGCGGCACCGAGGACACGGTCCTGGCCGCGCTCTCCTGGGCCAGCCGCCAGAAGGTCGACGTGATCAACCTCTCGCTCGGCGGGCCGGGCGATCCGACCGATC
This sequence comes from Chloroflexota bacterium, assembly GCA_005881885.1. Classification (GTDB taxonomy): domain Bacteria; phylum Chloroflexota; class Limnocylindria; order P2-11E; family P2-11E; genus 3-1-20CM-2-70-9. The sequence goes on along the minus strand of VBDX01000207.1, from coordinate 212 downwards.
CGCTCTCACGCGAGGTCGATGCGCTCAGCGCCGAAGGCATCTTGGTGTGCGTCGCGGCCGGGAACTCCGGGCCCGGCGTGGGGACGATCGGCTCGCCGGGCTGCGCCGCGGGTGCGATCACGGTCGGCGCCACCGACAAGATGCGACATATCGCCGAATACAGCTCGCGCGGACCGGTGCCGGGCCTCTCCGTCCACAAGCCCGACGTCGTC
>VBDX01000206.1 GCA_005881885.1 Chloroflexota bacterium | reverse complement strand
CGCCACAACGGATGCCGTCGCGCTCTACCGCCAGGTCATCGCCGTCGATCCGAATTACGCGGCGGCGCATTTCAACCTTGGGCTCCTCCTTCGTCAGCTCGGACAGACCGCCGAAGCACAGACCGAGCTCGCCACCGCGCAGCGCCTGGACCCGAAGCTTGTCGCGCCCAGTCCCTCCGCCACGCCCGTGCGGCAAGCGAGCCCGACGCCGACGCGATGAGGGCGCTCCGGCCCGTGAGCGGCTCGGAGTTCTTCCTCGTCCGCTCGAGCGCACTCCCGCAAGCGCTCCCGATCGAGCTCCCCGCGGTCGCGGTCGTCATTCCCGCTTATCGCGCGGCGCGCACGATCGAGAACGTGATCGCGGGCGTTCCGTCGTTCGTGCGGCACATCGTCGTCGTCGACGACGGGAGCCCTGACGAGACCGCCGACGTGGTGCGGCGGGCCGGCGATCCGCGAGTCGAGCTCGTCGCCCACGAGACGAACCAAGGCGTGGGTGGCGCGGTGATGACCGCCTACCAGCGCGCGGTCCAGCTCGGCGCCGAGATCATCGCGAAGATGGACGCCGACGGTCAGATGGATCCCGACTACCTGCTGCAGCTCATCACTCCGATCGTCCTCGGCGAAGCCGACTACACGAAGGGAAACCGTTTCCTGCACGAGCGCGAGCTGCGCGCGATGCCTGGCCGTCGACGGTTCGGGAACTCCGGGCTCTCCTTCATGACGAAGCTCGCGTCGGGCTACTGGAGCGTCTTCGATCCGACCAACGGCTACACGGCGATCCACGCGTCGCTCGTTCCGCTCCTCGCGACGGCGTCGGTCGCGAAGCGCTTTTTCTTCGAGTCCAGCATGTTGCTCAACCTGAGCCTGCTGCGCGCGGTCGTGCGCGACGTGTATATCCCGGCGCGCTACGCCAACGGGAGCCACCTCTCCGAGTCGCGCGCCGCGGTCCAGTTCCCCTTCCAGCTTTTCCGCGGCTTCCTACGTCGCGTGCGCCTTGAGTATTTCGTCCGCGACTTCACCGCGGTGTCCCTCTATCTGGTGGCCGGGCTGCTGCTGACGATCTTCGGCGTCACCTGGGGCGTATGGCACTGGGCGGCGTCGTCTCAGGCCAACACCCCTGCGACGACCGGAACTGTGATGATCGCGGTGCTGCCTGTCATCGTGGGCGTGCAGCTGCTCCTGCAGGCTCTCACGCTGGACATCCAAAGCGTGCCAACCGACCCGATCCACTCCAGCGTTCGTCTGGTCACCGGCGAGCACCATCAGGTCGCTCGCGAGTAACGCGGTGCCGGTCGGCCCCTACAGAGAGACGGCCGTGTTCGTCACCGGGGCGACGGGCCTCGTCGGCGCATCGCTCGTGCAGCGGCTGCTCTCGTTCGGCGCGCAGGTCCACGCGCTCGTTCTGCCGACACCGGAGCCCGAGTCGTTGCTCGTTCGATCAGGTGCGCTGGGTCGCGTTCAAGTGCATACCGGCGCGCTCGAGGAGCCGGCGAGCGTTCGGGCCGCGGTCGCGGCCGCACGGCCGCGCTACGTCTTCCACCTCGGCGCCCAAGCGCTTGTCGGGGCCGCGCGTGGGGACCCCACCGGCACGTTCGAAACCAACATCCGAGGCACCTGGTCGCTCCTCGAGGCGTGCCGCGGGCTGGACGACCCGCCCATCGTCGCGGTCGCGTCGAGCGACAAGGCGTACGGTCGGAGCGAGAAGCTCCCGTACGTCGAGACCGACCCACTTGCGGGCTCCGAGCCGTACGAAGCCTCGAAGGCGATCACCGACATCCTGGCCCAAACCTATGCCAGGACCTATGGCCTCCCCACGCGCATCGCGCGGTGCGGGAATATCTACGGCATCGGCGACTGGAATTGGAGCCGCATCGTCCCGGGAACGGTTCGCTCGCTGCTACGCGGCGAACGTCCGGTCCTCCGCAGCGACGGCAGTCCGATCCGCGATTACATCCACGTCGACGACGTCGTGTCGGGCTATCTCACTATGGCGTCGGCCGAAGGCGCGGCGCCTGGTGAAGCCTTCAACTTCAGCTCGGGGGAGCGCCGGACGGCGCGCGAGGTCGTCGATCTCGTGACGGCAGCGGTCGGGGGAAAAGTCGAACCGATCATCCTGAACGAGGCCGTGGGTGAGATCCCAGTCCAATACCTCGATTCGACGAAGGCGCGAAGGATGCTCGGCTGGGAGGCGAAACGTCGCTTGGCGGAGTCGCTCCCCGAGGTCGTCGCCTGGTACCGCGAGCTTCTCGCATGATCGACGGCGTGCGAATCGATCCCCTTCGACGGATTACCGACGAGCGTGGCGCCATCTTCCATATGCTCCGTGCCGACGACCCCGCGTTCGAGCGTTTCGGCGAGGTCTACTTCTCCTTCGTCCATCCCGGCTGGGTCAAAGGGTGGCATCTGCACAAGGCGATGACCCTGAACTACGCGGTCCCACTGGGACGCATCCAGCTCGTGCTGTACGACGACCGGGTGGACTCGCCGACGCGCGGGAAGGTTCAGGAGATCGAGCTCGGCGCCGACCGCTACGCGCGCGTCAGGGTTCCCCCTGGTGTGTGGAACGGGTTCATCGGGCTCGGCTCGAGCGATGCGATGGTCGCGAACTGCGCGACGCTGCCGCACGACCCGAGCGAGATCATCCGGATCCCGCCAGAAGACCCGAGCATCCCGTACTCCTGGCGGCGGTTCGGCGAGGTGAAAGGCGGATGAGGGTCGTCGTCCTCTGCGGGGGTCAGGGCACGCGCCTCCGCGAGGAGACGGAGTTTCGACCGAAGCCGATGGTCGAGATCGGCGGCCGGCCGATCCTATGGCACATCATGCGTCACTACTCGCGGCACGACGTGAACGACTTCGTCCTCTGCCTGGGCTACAAGGGCGACATCATCCGTCGATGGATCCTCGACTACCCCAGCATGAATGCCGATGTGCGCGTGCATATCGGATCGCAGAAGGTGGAGACGCTGCAATCACTGCAGGACGAATCTCGCTGGACCGTAACGCTCGCCGAGACGGGTGAGCTGACGCCGACCGGGGGGCGACTCCTGCGCGCGCGCCGATACGTCGAGAAGGAGACGTTCCTGTGCACCTACGGTGATGGCCTGTCGAACGTCGACCTCACCGCGTTGCTGCGGTTTCACCGCGAGCACGGCAAAGTCGCGACGGTCACCGGTGTCCGGCCGTTCACGCGGTTCGGAGAGCTGCAGGTGCGTGACGGCATGGCCCTCGGCTTCCGCGAGAAGCCGCAGCTCGAAGAAGGCTGGATCAACGGTGGGTTCTTCGTCTTTGAGCCCGGCATCTTCGACTACCTCGCCGACAATGCGACACTCGAGCGCGAGCCGCTCGAGCGGCTGGCTGAGGCAGGGCAGCTCGCGGTCTACCAGCACGAGGGGTACTGGGCGGCGATGGACACGTACCGGGAAGCGCAGCAGCTGAACGAGGAGTGGCGGTCGGGCCGGCCCGGGTGGGTCGAGGACTGAGCCGAGCGCTGGTTGTCGGCGCCTCCGGACAAGTCGGCGGAGCCATCTACCGCGTGCTTGGCGACGCTGTCGGGACGTACCGGTCCCGCTCCGTAGCCGGCCTACGCCATCTCGACGCCAGCGACGCCGACGCACTTCGCCGGACGATAGACGAGACCGGCGCAAAAACGGTGTTTTTTCCCGCAGCGCAGCCGAACGTCGATTGGTGCGAGGCGCACCCGGCGGAGGCCGAAGCGGCGAACCTCGAGCCGCTCCGTGTCGCCCTCGCCGTGGCTCGCGAGCGAGCGCTCTTTCTGCTCGCCTACTCGAGCGACTATGTGTTCAATGGGGCGAGCGGCCCGTACGCCGAGGACGATCCCGTATCGCCAATCTCGGTGTACGGCCGGATCAAGGTC
>VBDX01000079.1 GCA_005881885.1 Chloroflexota bacterium | reverse complement strand
CGAGCCTCCACCGATACAGCCGACGAGGATGTCCGGGCGCTCGCCGGCGAGCGCGAGCTGCTTCTTCGCCTCCTGACCGATGACCGTTTGATGCATCAGCACGTGGTTGAGCACCGAGCCGAGCGAGTACTTCGTGTCATCGCGCGTCGCGGCGTCCTCGACGGCTTCGGAGATCGCGAGGCCGAGGCTGCCCGGGCTCTTTGGATCCTTGGCGAGCGCAGCGCGGCCCGCGTTAGTGTCTGGGCTCGGGCTCGCGACGACCTCCGCGCCCCATGTCTCCATGAGGATCCGCCGGTAGGGCTTCTGGTCATACGAGACGCGGACCATGTAGACCTTGCACTCGAGGTCGAACATTCGCGCGGCGAGCGCAAGGGCGCTCCCCCACTGACCTGCGCCAGTCTCGGTCGCGAGGCGCTTGGTCCCTTCCTGCTTGTTGTAGTACGCCTGCGCGATCGCGGTGTTCGGTTTGTGGCTGCCCGCCGGGCTGACGCCTTCCCATTTGTAGTAGATGCGCGCCGGGGTGCCGAGCATCTTCTCGAGGCCGAGCGCGCGGATGAGCGGCGTCGGTCGCCAGAGTTTGTAGGCGTCACGGACGGGCTCGGGGATCTCGATCCAGCGCTCCCGGCTCACCTCTTGCTTGATCAGCTCGATCGGAAAGAGCGGGGCAAGGTCCGCAGGACCTATAGGCTGCCCCGTGCCCGGATGGAGCGGCGGCGGGAGCGGCGATGGCAGGTCGGCCTGGATGTTGTACCAATGCGTCGGAAGTTCCTTCTCATCAAGCTGAAATTTGCGCTGCGTGGTGGCTCTCCTTGCAACGGTGACGGCCATGGCCGCATCCCCCCTTGTCGTCGCGAATCCGAGAACCGGCAGAGCCTACTCTCCGAGGGAATCGCCGACCACGACGGGCGCAGCTCCCTTAGCGCCGACCGACGTTGTCGCGACCTATGCTCAGCGGATCAAGGACAAGACCGGCACCAACCGCAAGTCTCCATCTCGTCCCGCCGCCACAGCTGCGCCGACAACGGCGCCGCCGGTCGAAACGGGCGAGCTCCAGCGACTTAAGGACGAACTGCGGCGGATCAATCAGGAGCTCTCGAAGATCGGACGTGTGACCCGCCCCGACGCCGCGAGGCAGACGCATATTCCGGAGAAGCAGGAGCTGCTCCGGCGGAAGGTCGTCCTCGAGAGCCAGATCCGCGCGCTCCCGAAGCCATAGCCCGCGCCTGGATGTATCACCGGCGATAAACCGCAGGGGGACGGCCCGCTAACGTGATCCGGTGACACGGCGAGGCTGGGTCCTCTTCGCGGCCATGGGCTTCATCTGGGGCATCCCCTACCTCTTCATCAAGATCGCTGTCGGCGAGCTCAGCCCGGCGAGCCTTGTCTTTCTGCGGACCGCGATCGGCACGGTCCTCCTGCTCCCGCTCGCCGCCACACGCAAAGATCTCGCGCCGCTCGCTCGTCATTGGAAGTGGATCCTCGTCTACACCGCCGTCGAGGTCGCCGCACCGTGGTTCTTGCTCTCCGACGCGGAGCGACGCATCTCAAGCTCGCTGACGGGACTGCTCATCGCGGCGACCCCGTCGCTCGGCGCGATCCTGGCCTGGGCGACCAGCGGTCAGGACCGCCTGGATCGTCGACGAATCGTCGGCCTCGCGGTCGGATTTGTCGGCGTCGCCGCGCTCGTCGGTCTCGACTTCGGAACAAATGACTTGAGCGCGGTCGGCGAAGTCCTGCTCGTCGCTCTGGGCTATGCGAGCGGCGCCACGATCATCTCGCGGAAACTCTCGACCCTACCGTCGCTCGGAGTCGTCGCCGCATCCCTCGCGATCACCGCACTCGTATATGGGCCCGTCGGGATTGCGCAACTGCCGCCGACCCTTCCTTCGCCAGCGGTCGTGTTCGCCGTCGCGGTGCTCGGAATCGTCTGCACGGCGCTCGCCTTTGTGCTCTTCTTCGCGCTCATCGCTGAGGCCGGTTCCGCGCGGGCGACCGTCATCACGTATGTCAATCCGGCGGTCGCGCTCGCGCTCGGGGTCGCGCTACTCAGCGAGCCTCTGACCGTCGGCATCGCGATCGGCTCGGTTCTCGTCGTCCTCGGCTCGATCCTTGCGACCCGCAGGGCACCACCGTCGACCAGCGAGTCCTTGACCCAGGAGTCGGCCCGGCCGATCCGATCGTCGCCCTGACCGCGCTCTACTTGAAGCTCGCGCAAAGCGCCGCGAGTTGTTCCGCCGACAATCCGCCGACCGTCCTGAGGAACCATTCCTCCGCGACCGTTCCGAAGTGGTCGCCCGGGTTGAACGAGCCACTGAAGCCCGAGGGCAACACCAGACCGCTCGGGAGCGTCACGCCCTTGAGGTCACCGCGGGCGATCGCGCTCCGCAGTCCACCAAGGCAGCCCGTGAATTGCGTGGCGAAGCCGTTGGCCGGCGTCCCCGCGGCGACCTGCGGCGGCGGGTCTGCGAAAGCTGGCGAAGCCGATCCCAAAAGCACGGCGAGCGAGAGCACCGCGATCGAGGTGAGCTTGAGTCGCATCGGAATCCTCCCCTGATGTGTCTGAGCCACGGATCGCAAAGTAGCAGGCCCCGGCGGTAGCCTTCAGCGGTGCTCCGCACAGAGGCGCGAACGGCGGCCGCGGCGCTGGCGGAGTTCAGCGCTGCGATCGCATGGTCGAGACTCCCGGCAGTCGTCCGCTCGCGTACGCAGGAGCTCGTGCTCGACTTCGTCGGTGTCGCACTACGCGGGAGCCGGGCATCCTCGAGCGCGCCTGTCCTAGCGGTCGCTCAGCGCCTCGGTGCCGGGAAAGGCGCAAGCCTCATCGGCCGCGATGCGTTCGCTTCGGCTCCGTGGGCCGCCCTCGCGAACGCCGCCGGGGCGCATGCCCTCGAGCTCGATGACGTCACCTCGCGGTCATCGCTTCATCCCGGCGTCGTCGTGATCCCGGCGGTGCTGGCCGTCGCGGAAGAGCTGCGGCGCTCCCCCACGCGTGTGCTCGAAGCGATCGTCGCGGGGTACGAGGTCGTGATCCGGGTGGGCGACGCGCTCAACGCCGAGTCCGCGTACCGGCGCGGATTCCATCCCACCGGGGTCGCCGGGGTATTCGGCGCGGCGATCGCCGCCGGCCGCCTGCTCGAGCTCGACGTGGACGGGCTCATTCGCGCGCTCGGCATCGCTGGGACGATGGCCTCGGGGTCGCTCGAGTATCTCTCTGACGGCTCGTGGACCAAGCGCCTGAACCCCGGATGGGCCGCGCACTCAGGCATCGTGGCCGCGCATCTCGCGAGCGAGGGCTTCGTCGCGCCGGCGAGCGCGTTGGAAGGACGGCACGGCCTCTTGCGGGGATACACCGACGAGCCGCGGCCAGAGCTGCTCACTCGCGGTCTCGGCGGTTCGTTCGCGATCATGAGCGTCTCGATCAAGCCTTACGCCTGCTGTCGATACAACCACGGGCTCATCGACGGCGTGCTCCAGCTGCGTCGTGCGCATCGCTTGCGCCCGGAGGATGTCGAGCGAATCAGGCTTGGCGTGCTCAGTGGAGGCGCGCTCCTCGTGGCCGAGCCGATCGACGAGAAACGCGCCCCGCGCAACGTCGTCGACGCTCAGTTCAGCGCCCCGTTCGCCGCGGCCGTCGCTCTGGCGCGGGGATCGGCCGGCCTCGACGACTATACCCAGGCGAACGTCGACGACCCGGAGATCCGCGCGCTGATGTCGCGAACCGATTGCCACCGCGACCCGGACTTGGACGCCTCCTATCCGGATCACTGGCCCGCGACCATCGATATGCGCTTGCAGGATGGGCGCGAGCTCTCCGTGCGAATCTCTGATCCGACCGGCGAACCCGCCAATCCGATCAGGTCTCAGGAGCTGCGCAAGAAGTTCTTGGGCCTCGCGTCGGCGACCATTGGCGATGAGGTTGCGCGCGAATTGGCCGACCGGTGTCTTGGACTTGAATTGGAGCCGGATCTCGAGCGGTTCACTTCGCTGCTGCGCGAAACGCAACCCGACCCGTCTGAGTCAGACCGAACGAGCTGAAATCCAGATCACGCGCGGCGGTCCCGTGAAACACAGAACGAGTTGCCTCGCCCGCGGTCGCGGTGGAGGGCAGGCCGCCGGCCTGGGCCGGCTGGGTCAGGCCAAGAACGGCGATCGGCGTTGACGTCGGCCATGCAACGGACGGCGCCGACGCGCTCGGGACAGCCTCGAGCGATGTCGCCGGTATGGCGGTCGCCGTGCCCATCGCGGACGGTGGACCCGTCAATGCTGGCGCACCTGTTGCCTGACCCCCGAACGGAGCGGACCCCGGAATGGCGACCCGGGCTCCTCCCGCGTTCGCGAGCAGCGCGCTCCCGCCGATCAGTGCGAGGAGCACGGCGCCCGCAGCAATAGGGAGCACCCCGATCCTTCTCTCGATCGGCAATCGACTGAGGCAGCGCGGGCAGAAACCGGAGACGGGGACCGTGACCAGACCGCAGTCAGGACACTTGACCGGCCGACGAGCGCGAGCCATAGGGCAAGCGCTGCATCAACCGTGCGCAGGCGGTTTTGGCGGCGCATACCCATTTGGGGTCATCCCGTACCCGGTTTGACCGCCTTTCGTCGAGCCTCTCGTGCGATCCAGGGGGCCTTCCGGGGTAAGCCGAGCGCTTTGCGCTGCGCCGCCGAGAGATACTTCGCCCCTTCCTGCAGCGAGAGATTCGAGACGCGCTTGCGGTGCTCCCCCAGGAACGCGTAAGCGAGCGCAGGTCGCTTCTTCGACACTTCGCGCAGTACCCAGCCGATGGCCTTGCGGATGAAGAATTCGCGCTCAGCGAGCATCCCGGCGGCGAGACGCGCCCAGAGCGCGAAGTCGCCGCGGCCGGCACGAAGCGCATCGTGCTCGGCGAGAAGCGCGGCCCGACGCACCCAGAAGCTTTCGTCCTTCGCCCACTTCACGAGACGCCGTCGCGAACGTACGTCGCGCGCGATGACGTCGCCGATCACTTTCGGCGCGATCCAATCGACATACGCCCAGCTGTTGGAGCGGCGCACGAGCTCGATGAGCCACGGAAGGTCGCGGTCGACGAGTCTCTCGCGATTACATTCGAGGACTCCGATCGCCGACGCCCGTAGCTCGTGAACGTCGGTTTCGTACAGCGCCTCCGCGATCGCCCGAAGCTCGGCGCGCGTGAGATCAGGATGCGCGCGGCAGTACTCCCGGACGGCGACCCGGATCGCGGGAAGGTCTGCTCCCCAAAAGCGCAAGCTGCTCTTGAGGTACGCCTTGTCGTGGGCGGCGCGCACGCTGCTGCCGCCGGTCCTGAGCTGCCGGCGGAAGAACGTGAGCGCGCTCGTCGCCGCGGTCATGCGCGGAGCCAGGACGCGAGCGTGCGGTCGTCGACGCCAGCCGCCTCGAGCTCCCGCTCCCCCATCGCGAGGACCGGGATGCGCAGTGCGTAGCGGTCAAAGGTCGCTGCATGGTGCGTGATGTCCACGCGTTCGATGTCGAGCGGAACGTCGAGCGACACACGCCGAAGCGCCCGGTAGACCTCGGCGCAGAGCCCGCAGTCCGGCTTCTCGAAGAGGCGCACAACGAGTGGTGCCCCGCGGTGAGTTCGGCGCCGCACGAGCGCTAGTGCGCGCCTGAGATCGCCTCGCATCAGCTGCCGCCGACGCTTACCAGTTCGGCGGGAGTCCCGGAACGTTCGGTGGGAGCGGCCTCCCGCGCGGATAGATCACGTACACGATCCCGGCCGAGCCGCCGAGCCACACCCGCTCGAAGTCCGCGCGGCGATAGACCTTTCGCGCGTCCTCATCCGTCTTGACCGCGGGATCGTTGGTGATGACGTCGCCACTCGCGTCGAAGCCCCGGATGACCAGCAGGTGTCCGTTGGTCTCGCCGAGCAAGAAACCCGGCAGCTTACCGTTGATCGACGCGACCAGGGGAATGCTGGCGTTCAGGAATCGCTGCGCCTCGTTCAGCGAACGAAGCCGCGTCACGAACCCATCGAGACCGAACCGCGCTGCATAGGCGACGTTCGCCGGCCAGTTGCCCGCGCCCTTGTAGTTCCAGTCGTAGGCGTAGCGAGCCGCGTAGTCGACCTGCGGATCGTCGTACTTGTCCCCAGGGAAAGCCTCGAGCTGGTCGGGGGTCGGTCCTGCGCCGTGGAACGCCACGACCATCGAGGTCGAGGTCGGGCTGCACCAGGCCTCTCCCCCGCCGTCGTACTCGGGGAATTCCCCGGCGTGCGTCTCTTGCGATAACAGCGGGACCTGGAGCTGCACCGGAGTTCCGTCGAAGAGGCTCGGGATCTCGTACTTGAACGCAGCCGAGGCCATCGCGGCGAGCATGCGTACGGACGGGCTCGCGGCGGTCGCTTGGCGCTGAAAGAGCGTGACGCGGAGGCGATAGGCATCCAGCGGCGCAGCGGCCTTCGCTCGGATGAACGTGTCGATATTTACGTCACCATCGCCATCCTTCTGACCAGGCGTCGACGTCCGGTGGATGTCGCCGTCGCCCGATGCCCAGGTGATCATCGTGAAGAACTTCGTCTCGCGACCGGAGCCGCGCGCCTGCATCTCGACCTTGATCCACGTTCCCGGTGGCGTGTCGGCGTTCCACGACGCCACCAGCTCGTCGAACGCGAACGCGACGGGCATCCACTCGGAGGTCCACGAGCCGCTCTGGAAGGCGATCCCTCGTGCGCCGAACGGGTCGTCATAGGTCCCGCTCACCAGCCCGGTCGCCGCGAGCGTGATCGGTCCTGTCCCCATGACGCCGGCGGAGCTGCCGCGCGCCAAGTCCGCGCGCGCGAAGCTGACCGGTGGCTTGTCCGCGGGCTGCGGGATGAGCGTCGGCGTGGGCACGGGCGTGGGTGTCGTCACGGGCCGATCGGTCGGCGCGGCCGTAAAAGACGGAGTCGCGGTGATATCAGGCTGCGTGACCGGCGTGCCGATGCAATCCGCGAGCAGCCAGACGGCGACCACCAAGGCAGCGGATCGTCGCGCCCTCCTCATGCCTTAGCCGAGGACGGACGTCACCAGTTCGGTGAAGGCGACGACGATCCTCATGGAGACCTTCCTCCTCGCGCTTGGCCCAGCAAGACTAACGCGGATAGAGTGCCGCTCGTGACCCCGCTCGCGCGGCCGGACCTTTTCTGGTCCACCGACCGCGTCGCCGCCCGCATGCGCGACGCCGATGTGCGTGTAGTCGACTGCCGCTTCAGCTTCGACGAGGACATGCACGCGCAGTACCTCAGCAATCATCTGCCCGGCGCGGTCTATCTGAGCTGGGCGAGCGACCTTTCGGCTCCCCCACCCGCGTCGGGTCATCCACGCTGGATGCTCCTCGGCCCGTCCGAGTTCGCGCAGGTGATGTCGCACCTCGGCATCGGCGACGGGACGATGGTCATCGGCTACGACGCGGAGGGCGGACATCACGCCGCGCGGCTATGGCTCGCGCTCCGCCGTTACGGCCACGACCGGATGGCGGTCATGGAAGGCGGCATCCAGAAGTGGATCGCCGAAGGTCGCCCGCTGGAGAGCGGTGTGGTCAAGTTCGCGTCGGCCAGCTTCACGCCGCGCCCACGCGAAGGCGTGATCGCGACGAAGGAAGAAGTACTCGCCGCCGTGCGCACCGGGGACCCCTGGCTGCTGGACGTTCGGCGGGACACCGAGTTCACGGGCGCAGAAAAGCGCGCCGCGCGTGGCGGCCACATTCCCGGCGCGGTGAACATCCTGTGGAAGGACGCGCTCAAGGACGACTGGACGCTCCGGGAGGCGGGCGAGCTCGAGGAGTTCTATACGAATGCCGGTTTCGGACCCGAAACCCGCACGGTCACTTATTGCCAGGCGGGTGTGCGGGCCGCATTCACGCACCTGGTGCTCACCGCGCTCGGTCACGATGATGTCCGGACCTACGATGGCTCCTGGGAAGAGTGGGGCAACGACCCCGCGCTGCCGATCATCACGGGCCGCAGCTGACCGTGCGGCGTGTTGCGGGTCACGCGCGTTGCGGGTGGCACGGGCGAGCGGGTTGTGCGCGAGCCGCGGGCCCTGGGACCCGCGTCACCGAGCAGCGGTGGATCGGGCGAATGGAGCGGGAGGGTGCGGCGAGCGCACGGCCCCGAGCCCGGGACAGGACCCGCAACGCGCGTGGAACCTGCAACGCCTGGCGCTATCGGACGTGGATGGTGAAGAAGATGCCCGCGTCCTCGAGCCAGGTCACGCCATCGACCACTCCGCGTAGTGCCAGGCGGTAGTCGCCGGGAGTCGACGGCGCACGGACAGTGAATTGGAACCAGCCTACCTGCCCGGGCCCGACGTAGCCCGTCGTCGCTGTGGCGGGCCGGCTCAGCGAGAGCCAGTTGAACGCGAGATCGGGCCGCGCGCCGTCAAGCGGAGCGCTTGTTCCGAGCGCGGCCTGCTGATTGGGCACGCCCGCGTACCACCCGCGATAACCGCTGTTCTGGAGCGCGACGACGAGCGTCGCGGTCTGACCCGCAGCGAGGGTCGGGTCGGGACTCTGCCCGGACCAGCGCGCGTGATAGCCGACATCGAAAGCCGCCGCGGTGCGGCCGGCGTCGACGACACCACCGAAGTCCGCGGTCCAGTACCAGCCGTACACGGAGCCGGATGCGTACCCGCGACCGATGCCGATGGCGTGGTACTCGGGATTCACGAGGACGGCGTAATGAGCCGGACTGCCGATCCATCCCGCGAGGACGTCGGCGGTCGACGTATACCCGGCCGCAAGGTCCTCGCCGGTCCACGTGGCGAACGCCGGGTATCCGGCGTCGGCCATTCGCTGCGTCGGCGATCGGCCATCCTGGGAGGTGTGGGCGAAGTAGTCGTTCACGGCCATGTCCGCGGACATCCATTTCGCGGCAGCGGTGAGCGTGTCGGAAATGGCGAGGGTCGGGAGACCGCGCGCGGCGCGGAACTCATTCACGCGTCCGAGGAGGTCGAGCTCTGTGGAATCCAGGCTTGCTCCGTCGGCCACCGACGGCATTAGAACAACGAACAGACCCACGACCCCAAGCACGCTCGCCAGCGCAACTCGGCGGAGTTCCCTTCCCATGTCGATTGGTAATGTTCGCGGCAACGAACGAGTAACGGAAGGGCCACGAAGTTGTCACGCGCTCGCCGATCCGCACTTGATCCGAAGCGGTCGCTCGCCTGTCCGGGTCCGCGCGCGGAACGAACGGCTCAGCGCCGTCGAATCGCTGTTTCGATCTCCGCGGCGAGCTCGGCTGGGACGTCGGCCTCGATTCGGATGCCGGCCTCCTCGTAGTCGGCTCGCTTGAGCGAACCGCGCGTGCGGATCCTCTGCACGAGCGCACCCGCCTGGTACGGCAGAGTGGCGTCGATCCGTCGCCATCCCGCGACCGCGGCCGCGGCGAGACGTGCGCGCAGAACCTCGAGGCCTTCGCCGCGCAAGGCCGATACAAAGACGGCCGCGGGGAACTCCGCGGCGAGCGCCTCGCGCAACGCTCGCCCTTCGTCACCGCGCAGCCGATCGGCCTGATTGAGAACCAGGAGCCGCGGGCGATGTTCCAGACCGAGCGTTTTCAACGTCTGGTCGACGACGCGCATGCGCTCATGCAGGTTCGGGTGCGCGACGTCCGCGACATGCACGAGCAGATCGGCATCGGTGAGCTCTTCGAGCGTCGCGCGGAATGCCGCGACGAGCGTGGGCGGCAGCTTGTTGACGAAGCCGACCGTGTCGGAGACGAGGATGTGCACGCCACCGTTCAGCGCGGTGCGGCGCGTCGTCGGATCGAGCGTCGCGAACGGCTGATCCGCGACGAACACGTCGGCGCTCGCGAGCGCGTTGAGGAGCGTGGACTTCCCGGTATTCGTGTAGCCGACGAGGGACGCGAGGAAGAGACCTTCGCTGGCGCGCGAGCCGCGGGCGCGCTCCCGCTGGCGCGCGACCTCGCCGAGCTTCGCGCGGAGGTCCTGGATGCGCTTCCGGATGATCTGCCGATCGCTTTCGAGCTTTTGCTCGCCGGGTCCGCGCGTGCCGATGCCTCCGCCGAGTCGGGACATCTCCTTGCCGCGACCGGTGAGGCGCGGCAGCCGGTATTCGAGCTGGGCCAGCTCGACCTGGATCCGACCCTCACGCGAGCGCGCGTGCCGCGCGAAGATGTCCAGGATCACGCCGGACCGATCCACCACCGCCGCCCCAACGATCTCCTCCAACGCACGCTGCTGCCTCGGCTTGAGCTCATCGTCCGAGACGACGAGATCCGCCCGCAGGCGCGCGACCTCGCGCCCGATCTCGCCGGCCTTGCCTTTGCCGACCCACGAGTTCGGATCGGGAGCGCGTCGGAGCTGGAGCATGCGACCGACCACGCTCCCGCCGGCCGCCTCCACGAGCGACGCGAGCTCGTCGAGCGAATCTTCGGCGTCGAATCCGGCACGCGGGAGATCCAGTCCGACGAGATACGCACGCTCGGCCGGTGTCGTCGTGTCGATCAACCGACGTCTCCCTCGAACGCATATTCCGCCGGACCCGAGAGCTCGAACGTATCGGGCCCTGCGCGCACCACGAGCTCGCCACCGGGCACGCGGACTCGTACCGCCGCGTCCATGCGCTGTTCGCAGGCTGCGGCCGCGACGGTCGCGCACGCGCCGGTACCGCACGCCTGGGTCTCCCCCACCCCGCGCTCGTCCACGCGCAAGGCGATCAGACCTGGATCGACCACACGAGCCACCTCCACATTCGCCTCGCCCGCCACGCCGCGGATGGCCACCGCGACCAGAGACAGATCCACCATCGAAGGTTCCTCGACGAAGACGACGACGTGCGGGTTTCCGACGTTGACTCGATATGCGCGCCGATGGCCGTCGATGGCGAGGGACACCGGTGTTGTCGGCGCACGGAGCGTGATCGCGATCCCGTCCCCTTCGCGTCGTGCGCTCACCCAGCCGCCCGCGAAGCGCAGATCGAGCGAATCTCCGCCATTGCGATCGAGCAGGTAGCGCGCCACACAGCGCGCGCCGTTCCCGCACGACTCGCCGAGCGAACCATCCGCGTTATGCAGCGTCACCGGCCAACGCCGTCCGTCCGGCGCGCCGATGACCAGGATCCCATCCGCGCCGACGCCCCTGCGACGATCGCAGATCTGCTGAACGCGATCCGCATCGAGCGCGACCGGGCCGTCCACGACGAGGAAGTCATTCCCGCAGCCGTGCATCTTGGTGAACTTCAAGCGGCGGCCTGGAGAATCGCGTCGAGCGGATCCGTCGCTGTCGGGTCGTACCACTGGATCGTGGCGTCTTTCCGGAACCAGGTCATCTGACGGCGCGAGTACGCCCTGACGTCGCGCGCGGTCCGCAGAGTCGCGGTCTCGAGATCGATCTCACCGCGCAGGTGCGCCGCCCAGTGGACGTAGCCATGCGCGCTCATCGCGGGCAGCGACGGGTCGACCCCGCGGGCGATCAGCACGCGCGCTTCGTCCAGCACGCCCGCCGCGACCATGTCGCGCACGCGCCGCTCGATCGCCGCGACGAGCAGATCGCGCGGCGGCCGGAGCCCGATACGCAGCGCCCCACGCGGGGCGCCGGCTCGACGCGAGACCGGACCCCCGGCGATTGTCGCGACCTCCAGATACCGCACCACGCGGCGGACGTTGCGCGGGTCGACGCGCGAGGCGGCATCGGGATCGATCGCCCGCAGCCGCTCGTACAGCGCGCCGGGGTCCTCGCGCTCCAGCTCGACACGCAGTCCGTGATCGTGCGGCAGCGCCGACAGATCGAGCCCGTCGAGAAGCGCGCGCACGTACAGACCGGTACCGCCGACGACGAGGGCCACGCGTCCGCGCCCGCGAATCGCCGCGAGCGCCGCGCGACCATCGCGCTGGAAGCGCAGCACGTCATACCGCTCTCCCGGATCAGCGATGTCGATGAGGTGATGCGGCACACGCGCACGCTCGTCCGCGGTCGGCTTGGCCGTACCGATATCCATGCCGCGGTAGACCTGGCGCGAATCGGCGGAGACGATCTCGCCTCCGATCCGCTCGGCGACGCGCATTGCGAGAGCGCTCTTGCCCGACGCGGTGGGCCCGACGATCGCGATCACGTCCGTACCGCAACCTCCAACGCCCGCAGAACCGCGCGCGCGCGAGACACGGTCGCGTGGTCGGGCGCGACCTCGCCATAGCGGAGGTCCTCGAACGCCGCGACGATCGGCGTGGCCGCCTCCCACCGCGCATCCGCGCCCGCGAGGCGCCGCTGATGCTCCGCCGGCGTCTCCGCCGTCACGCGCCAGCCGTGACCTGCACGCTCGGCGAGCGCGAGAAACCGCCAGTAGACGACACGGAGCGCGGCGGATGCGCTCCCGTCGTCCCGCGGCGGGCGCCGCCGAGCGAGCCGGTGCGGGAATAGGCCGCGCAGCGTCTCGCCGAGCGAAAGCCCGTCGACGGAGCCGCGTTCGAGCTCCGCACCGTCCGGCATCGCGATCCGGCGCTCGCGCACGGCGCGCTCGAGGAGCACGAGCGCGACGAGGATCACGAAGACGATAATGACGATCTCGAGCCCACCGATGACGAACGGCCGCGTGCGCTCGATCTCCCTGAGCAGCGCCTCGTCCTCCTCGGGAGTCCGAGTGGGATTCGGTCTTATGTTGGCGATGACCGGACGGAGGAACGGCGCGAGGATCGCGTACACGAGCGCGGCGAGGTACCCGAGTGGCAGGAGCACGTAAAAGAGGAGTTGGTCGAATGCGGGTGCCAGCACCTTCCCGACCTCGGCGAGAACGTGCTCTACCAGCGGCGTTGCGACCGCCGCGATCATCGCGCCGAGCCCGAGCGCGAACACGACCGAATGCGCCGACGAGACCCGCGCCGCACCTGCGCTCTCTCTCGCGAGAGAAAGCTCCTCGGTCGAGCGCGCGACGGAGAGCGCCACGCCTGTCGCCGCGATCAGGATGAGCGCGAGGGGGACCAGGGGACCGCGGTCGAGCGAGGCCGGTAGAACGGCCGCGATCGCGAGGGCCGTGGCGGCGAACGGTGCCGCGTTCCGCGCGTCGCTCCACCGCACTCCGCCCCGCGCGAGCGAGACGACGCGCCAGAGGTAGATCTCGGCGAGTATCGCGAACGCGATCACGCGGCCGCCCCATCCGACGACATCCAGCCGATGCGCGGGAAGGACGATGGCCAGGACGACGCCGACGAGAAGGGTCGTGACGACGATCGCGGTCCCACGCTTCTCGGATTTGATCTCGCGGAGCGCCGCGACGAGCACCAGGGTCGTGCCGAGGAGCCCGAGGGTCGCTGGAGTAAGAGCGAGCGGCGCGGCCCCTCCGGCCGTCTGCGCGACCGCGAGCAGACACGCGAACGCGATGGCTTCCATGACCGCGCGGGTCACGAGGAGGGTCGCGATCGCGCGAGAGCTAGACCGCCGCACGCCGCTCCACCGGTGCGAGCGAGTCGCGCGCGACGCCGTTCGCGAGGAGGTGCGCACCGACCACGGCAGGGATCTCATCGGCACAGACGATGAGGACGCGATGGTGCGCGCGGCGGAGCGCGACCGCGGCACCAGCGAGGCCGTGGCCGACGCGCGGCGTCACGATCACGAGCGTCGCGCCCCACGGGAGCCGCCCGCGTTCGCGCAGGAACACCGTCTCGGGGGCGCCGACCGCATAGGGCCCGAGCCGCGCGAGGATCTCGAGGCTGCGAGTCAGCGGGCGCGGGCCCCGGCCGAGGGCGGAGCGCGGCCGTTGGTGCGTGAGGTTATCGATGCCGTTCGTCACCAGGCCGACCTGCCGTCCGGCATCCGCCGCGTGGCGGATGAGCTCGGTCGCTGCGGAGATCACGAGCTCGACCGCCTCGGGGTCGGCCTGGATCCAGTACTGCTCGTACGAGGCGACGTTCACGAGGAATATCGAGTCGAGGCTGGTGGCGGGCTCGTAGAGCTTCGTGTACAGCTCGCGCAGTCGTGCCGAGGCCTTCCAATGGATCTCCTTGCGGGCGTCGCCTCGCTGATGCGGCCGCACGCCCCGGAATCGCAATGGGTCCGGCACGAGGCCGCGCCGTGTGGCCGTCTCTGCGAGCGGCCGCAGCGACGCGAGCGTGCGATCGCGGATGGCGAGCGGCGCGGGATACGCGATGACCTCGCATCGCAACGGCACCGTGTGCTCGATCTGTACGAATCCCATCCAGTCACCGGCGCGGATGCGCACCGGTCCGATCGCGTACGCGCCGCGCCCGGGAACTGCGACGCGGAAGCGCACCGCGACACGCTCGCGGCCGCGCAACGGAAAGCCGCAATCGAGCCAGCGGCGCGACTGTGGGGGGTCCGAGAGGGACTCAGCTCCCCGAGATCGCTCGACGCCCTCACCCAGGAAGATCCGGGCCTCGAGCCACGGCAGCGGGATCGGCTTTCGATTCGTGATCTCGAGCGACGCGATCGCCTGCTCTCCAGCGACGAGCCGGTCGGGCGAGAGCGTCAGGCGCACCTCTACCGCCGAGAGCGCGAGACGCCCGGTCACCGCGACGACGACCCACGACGCCAGCGCCCCGAAGGCCAGCACGATGATCGCCGGTGCTCGGGAGATCGCCGCGGCGGCGACGAAGATCAGGGCGATCTGCCATGGGAACCGCCCCATGCGGACTTCTGGGGGCTGGGGGGCGGAGCCCCCTGGGTTCTTGGTCTCCATCAGCCGGCGGTGGCGGCGATGTCCTCCGCTGGGACAGGCGTTCGCGTCAAGACCTCGCCGATGACCGCGGGCGTCGTCCGTCCGCGCATCTGCGCGTCGGAGTTGAGGAAGAGCCGATGCCGGAGAACGGCGACCGCCTGGGCTTTCACGTCGTCGGGCAGCACGTAGGCCCGCCCACGGATCGCGGCATGCGCTTGGGCGGCGCGGTAGAGCGCGAGAGCGGCGCGCGGGCTCGCGCCGAGCTCGACACCGTCGACCCGCCGCGTCGCCCGAATGAGATCGACGACGTAACGGCGCACGGCGTCACCCACGCGGACCTTGCGGACCTCATCGCGGAGCCTGGCGATCACCGGCGCGTCGAAGAGCGGCGACAGCGTCTCGGGTCGCACCGTCGATGGGCCGTGCACGCGGAGGATCGCGTCCTCGTCGTCCGCGTCCGGATACCCCAGGTTCAGGACAAAGAGGAACCGATCCAGCTGCGCCTCGGGGAGCGGAAACGTCCCCTCGAGCTCGACCGGGTTCTGCGTGGCGATCACCAGGAACGGGTCGGGCAGCGGATGCGTCGTCTCGTCCACGGTGACCTGCCGCTCCTGCATCGCCTCGAGGAGCGCGGACTGCGCCCGCGGGGTGGCGCGGTTGATCTCGTCGACGAGCACGACGTTCGCGGCGAGAGGCCCCGGATGGTATTCGAAGCGCTCCGCGCGCTGGTCGTACATGGAGACGCCGGTGACATCACTTGGCACGAGGTCGGGCGTGCACTGGATGCGGCGGAAGGCCAGGTCGAGCGAACGGGCGAGCGTGCGCGCCAGCATGGTCTTCCCCACCCCGGGCACATCATCGAGCAGGACGTGGCCTTCGACCAGGAGCGCCGCCAAGAGCTGTTCGGTGCCCTGGCGCTTTCCGATGACGACGGTCCCGATCTGCTCGGCGAGCCGCTCGGCGGCCTCGCGGACGGTGAGGGTCATGAACGAAAGCCTAGCCGGGGGGTCCGACGGGCACGAAGCCCTCATCGACCGTTATGCGGCCTCGAGCGACGCGACGGAGGCCCGCTCCGGCGCCGGCCCGGCCCGAATAGCGCCCGCCGTCGCCAGCGCCAGCGCGAGACTCACGAACGCGGCGACCGCGTGCAAGCCCAGCGCGACAGGGTCCTGTTCGCGCAGCACGAACGGGCTGAACGAGCGCTCGACGAACAGGATGAGTGCGATGGCGATGAGCGCGCGCATCGCGAGCTTCCCTCCGTGTACCGCCCGCACGGCCACGATGAGCGCGACGGCGGCGAAGAGGTACACGAGCCAGCCGGAATCGTCGCCGGAGGCTGACCAGGCCCGGCCACCTGGGACGAAGCCTTCGTACAGACCATCCGCCACCAGGACGATAGCCAGGCCGAGCGTGATGCCGCCGATGAGCCACGCGTTCCGCGCCGTGATCGACCTCCGGCGGCCTCGCGCGGAACCAGCCCGCGCGGCCGCCTCGTCCGGGGGCGGCGCCGGCATCGAGCTTTCGAGCGTCAACAACATGTCGACGTCGCCCGCGGCCAAGCTGTGGCCCAGCCGCCAGACCCTGAGTGCCGTGAGCAGGATCACGAGCTCCACGCCGGCAGTCGCGAAGTGCGTGACGACCGATTCGATCGGCTTCGGACCCAGAACGAACGCGGTCAGCGGGCGCTCGATGATGAAGAAGACCGAGAGCGCGATCCGCGATTGCAGGCCGCGCTCGCTGCCGCGAGCGACCATCAACGCGACGACCGTGTTCAGGATCGCAAAGACGTAGGCGATCTCCGCGAGGTTCTCGTACCGGCCGGTGAACCAAGCGGGACCCCCCGGATACACGCCGTCGAAAAGGCCGTCGACCATGAAGAGGAGCGACGCGAAGAGCATCAGCAGGACGACCGGACGGAGTGCCCCCGCCACCCTCAGGCCTCCCCTTCCACGAGCGTGAAATGGTAGTCCGCTAGGCGTTCACACGGCGCGACCGGAGCATTTCGATCGTTTCCGGTGGAACGAAGACCGCCCCGAGATCGACTCCGTGCTCGCCGCGGCCGTGGAAGTCGCTGCCGCCGGTGGGAACGAGGCCATGCGTCCGCGCGAGCGCGAGGCAGCGTTCGGTCATCTCAGGCGAATGCTCGCCGTAGTACGCCTCGATGCCCGCGAGGCCCGCTGCGACCATCTTCGGCAGCAGGGCCTCGAGGCCCACCACCGTTCCAGGGTGCGCGAGCGATGGCACGCCGCCGTGGGTGCGCACGAGCGCCACCGCCTCGAGGGGCGAGAGCCCGACGCGAGCGACATAGGCTGGCGAGCCCTTGGCCAGGATCGTGTCGAACGACTCCTCGTAGGAGCGCACGTATCCCTTTTCCAGGAGCGCTTCCGCCAGATGCGGCCGACCCAGGGCACCGCCCTGCGCGATCTCGAGGACGCGGTCGAGAGAGACGGAGTACCCCAACTGGTTCAGCTTCTCGACCATCAGCTCGATGCGCCGTCCGCGATTCTCCCGAAGCCACCGCAAGCGCGCCTCCAGCGGCTGGTCGGCTGGATCGATGAAGTACCCGAGGACGTGCGCGTCTCCCCACTCCGACTCGGTGTTGAGCTCGGACGCTGGGATGACGCGGACACCGAGCGCATCGCCGGCGGCGACGGCCTCGGCCACACCGGCCAGGGTGTCGTGATCGGAGAGTGAGAGCACGCTGACGCCTCGGTCGGCGGCCCGCCTGATCAAATCCGCCGGTGAGAGCGCGCCGTCGCTGCGCAAGGAGTGCGTGTGCAGGTCGATCGGGTACGCGATGCTCAGGGAGTCCATTCCCGATCGAGCCGCTCGATCGATCGCGCGCTGCCCGTCGCGTCGTCGATCTCGACCACCACGCTGTTGAACTGGACCACGCCTGCCGCCACCTCGAAGCGGCGGGGCAGATGATCGAGGTAGCGCGCCACGATGATCGCCGGATCGATCCCCAGCACCGAGTCGCGCGGCCCGACCATCCCGGTGTCAGCGACGAGTGCCGTGCCTTGCGGCAGGATGCGGGCGTCCGCGGTCGGCACATGGGTGTGGCTGCCGAGGACCGCCGAGAAGCGCCCGTCGAGATGCCAGCCCATCGCGAGCTTCTCGCTCGTCGCTTCGGCATGCCAGTCGAGGATGCGAACCTTAGGTGCGCGCTCGCCCAACTCTTCCAAGAGCAGGTCGAGCGCGCGGAACGGGTCGTCCTGCTCGGCCATGAACACGCGACCTATGGCGTTTGCGACGAGCGCCCCTTTCGTGATCGTCCAGCCGCGTCCCGGATTCCCCGGCGGAAGGTTGAGCGGCCGCACGCAGAAGTCCAGCGCATCGATCTCCTTGAGGAAGATGCGCTGATCCCACACGTGGTTGCCGTTCGTGACGACGTCCGCGCCCGCTTCACGGAGCTCGGCGGCGATCTCGCCGGTGAGCCCGCTGCCGCCCGCTGCGTTCTCGCCGTTGACGATCGCGAGGTCGATCCCGCGCTCGGCACGGATCTTTGGAACGAGCGCCGCCACGGCTTGCCGTCCGGGTTTGCCGACGACATCGCCGACGAAGAGAACCCTCACCTCAGCAGGGCAGCGCGTTGACCTGATCGACGGTCGCGTTGTACGCCGCGATGTTCGCGTCGACCTCCGCCGCCAGGCGGTTGTACTGAG
>VBDX01000205.1 GCA_005881885.1 Chloroflexota bacterium | reverse complement strand
ACGTGACCGGCCAGGCGACCGGCCCCTGGTTCACCATCCCGGTGAACTCAGGCCACGCCCAAGTGGGCGATCCCTTCGCGGGGTTCCCCAAACCGTACGTGTGCGCCCCGCCACCGCCGTGCAGTCCGGTGACGCCCGTGTACAACTCGCTTCCGGCCCCCAGCGGCGGGGTCACCACTCTCGACCCGGGCATCTACAAGGTCCTGATCAAGGGCACCGGTAACGACACCTTCTTCATGAATCCGGGCATTTACATCCTTGAGGCCGGCATGGACACATCCGGCAACGGGATCGTCACCGGCAACAACGTCTTCATCTACAACACGTACACGACATACCCAGCTAATCCGGGGCTGACCCCAAACTGCAGCGACGTGAACCTCACCGGTAACGGCCAGCTCACCTTCACGGCGACGACGACCCTCCCTTATGCGAACCTCCTCTTCTACCAGGACCCGGCGTGCACCAACGACTTCCAGATCGGCGGCAACGGCACCTTCACCGGGACAGGGTCCATCTACCTCCCGGCGGCACCGTTCGTTCTGGACGGCAACAACGCCACGCTCATCGGTAGCCAGCTCATTGCTCAGACGGTCCAGATCCAGAACGGCAACATCACGATCAACTACGACCCCACCACGACCGCGCAGCCAATCCTGCCGCGTCTCGCCGAATAGCCTCCCGAGTAGCAGCCTCAGAAGGGTCGCCGCAAGGCGACCCTTCTTCATTTCAGAGCCCGAGATCCCGCTCGAGAAGACGTGGCGGCAGCGACCCGGCCGAGAGGAGCCGGTCATGGAACACGCGCATCCCCCAGCCCGCGGCGCGCGCCTTGTCGCGGAGGGCGAGGATCGCCGCGCGCCCGAGCGCGTAGCTCGAAGGCTGCAGCGGGGTCAACGTGTAGCGGCGCACCTCCGCGAGCGCGTTGGGCCGTTCGAGCTTCGCGCGCTCGACCATGAAGATCACAGCGTCCTCGAAGCTCATCTCGCCGGTGGAGAGCCCGACATCCACGATCACGCGAGCGGCGCGCCAGAGCAGGTCCTTCTGCCGGAGCAGCCGCGTGGCCGGCGCGTCGAGGTAGCCGATCTCGGTCATGAGCTCTTCGACGTACAGGCCCCAGCCTTCCACCATCAGATTCGAGTGGAGCGACTTTCGCGCGAGCGACGGGTTGTCCGCGGCGACGGTGAGCTGCAGGTGATGCCCGGGATAACCCTCGTGGCAGGCGATCACCGCGATGCCGGCCCGCGGATGCCCCTCTAGCCTTTCGCGCCGAGTCTTCTCGTCGTCGTCCGCGGTGGGCAGCGTCACCCAGAACCGTCCCTTGCGCGCCGACTCGAACGGCGCGGGCGCGACGTACGCCGCGTAGGGATACGTCGGGCGCTGGAACTCGGGCATGGCCTCGACGACCAGGTCCTCTCCGTACGGAACGGTCGCGATGAGCGCCGTCGCGACCGCGGCGCGCGAGCGCTCCATCTCCTGCCGGTAGGTGTCGACGAGCGCGTCCTCCGCGGGATGGTCCTCGCGCATCGCGGTGATCGCCGTGCGCCAGTCCTGATAGCCGAGCTCGAGCGAGGTCTTGGTGAGCGCGCCCTCGGTCTCGCGGAAGAAGTCCTCGCCCCACGCACCGAGCGACGACCACGAGGCGTAAGCGGTAAGCGCGGCGGCCGCCGCATCGGCCGCGGGCCGGAACGCGCGCTCCGCCGCCCGGTCGAGGGCCGTACCCTTCGGCAGCATCGCCGGCGCATCCACGCGCAGGAACGAGGCGCCTGCAGGCACCGACCGAAGCGCGATGTCGATCCATTCGCGGGGCACCAGCGTCGGATCGAGATTCGCCTCCGCCGCGTCGATGAGAGCCGGAGCCTCCGCGAGGCGCTCGGCGAGCGTGGCCACGCGCTCGGCGAGCGGCGCGTGCTCGCGCAGGAACGCGTAGTACGCGCCACGGGTGATCGTGTCGGAGTAGAGCGTGGGCTGGCGGCGCCAGCGCGCGAACGGACGGACCGCGCGCTCGCCGCGCAGCTCCGCGAGGATCAGCTCGCGGTCGACTCGCTCGAAGGGCGAGAGGTCGCCATCCTCGACCGCTTCGAAGCGCGCGAGCCACTCGTCGTTGAACCGATCGCGCTCGGCAAAGCCGTCGGCGCCGAAGTCACCCAGGCGATGGTCGTGCTCGTGGATGCCCGCGATCGTCGCCGCGACCGGCTCGAGCGCGTAGCGCCCGTGGACGAAGTCGTAGGCGAGCTGGGCGAACGCCGTGAGCTAGAGCGCTTGGCCGCAGTTCGTGCAGAACTTGGAGTCGGCCCCGTTCGGGCGGCCGCAGTTACGGCAGTAGACCGTGGTCCCCGGTGCGGCCGATGCCGCGGACGCGCTCCCCGCTGTCGCTTGTGCGGGCTTTTCGTTCTGGGCTTCGTCGCGGAAGCTGCGCACACCCTTGCCGAGCTGGCCGAGCACGTCGGGGAGCTTCCCGGCGCCGAAGACGATCAGCACGACCGCCAGGATGAGGAGGAGCTCCGGACCACCGATATTGGGCATCGTTCACTCCCTCTCGCGCGCCTTGTGAGGCGCCTCGATTCCATTCCAGTCTACTGATCGAGCAGCACGGCTGCTCGAGAAAGCCGGAGCCGAAGGCGGAGGTTACTGATCGAGCAGCACGGCTGCTCGCGAAAGCCGGAGCCGAAGGCGGAGGTTACTGATCGAGCAGCACGGCTGCTCGCGAAAGCCGGAGCCGAAGGCGGAGGTTCCGCACCCTTAAACGAAGAGCCCGTCGAGGAGTCCGAGGAACAGCGGGATGACGACGAGCATCATCAACGCCGGCAGGTAACAGAGCACCAGAACGAGCATCAGCCGGCCCTCGACGTGGCCCGCCGCATCGAGGGTCCGTGCGCGCTCGGAAGCACGCAAACGCTCGCGCTCGTCGCGCAGGACGGTAAGTGCCCCGCGGCCCAGGTCGCGCGTCCGTTCGAGCTCGACCGCGAAGCGCGCGAGCGTCGTGAGCCCGACCGCCGACCCTTCTCGGCCGAGTGCCCGAAACAGCGGCGCGCCGAGCGCGTACGAGCGGGAAGCTGCGGCGAGGGCGGCGTCGACCAGGACCGAGCCGACGCCACGCTCGGCCACGGCGACAAGCGCGGTCTCGACCGGACGCCCGCTCGCCACGAGCGCCTCGGTCCATTCGACGAGCGCGACGAGGGCGCGCTCCGCGTCCGCGCGACAGCGAGACGCCGCGCGCTCGACATAGACCGTCGGGGCCACGAATCCCGCGTACGCCGCGGCGATTGCGAACGCCGCTCCGATCGGGATCGCCAGGCCGACGACCGCGACGGCCGCGGCCGCAACCAGCGCCGCGACGACCTTCGCCCGAAGCAGGTCGATCTCGCTCCAGCCGAGACCGCTCCGCGAGAGCTCATGCGTGATCAGCACTGAGCGGATCCGCGACTTGGCGACCGGCCGTGGCGACAGCTGAGCGAGGCGTCGTCGGATCATCGAGGGCGGTCGGCTGGCGAGGACCGCAGCCGTTCCCGCGCATGTCGCGAGGAGAGCGCCGATGAGGATCACCGCAACACGCTTTCCACCGCGCGACGGCTTGCGACGATGCCGAGAAGCTCCAGTGCGATCGCGGCGGGCACGAGGACAGTCCGGCCGAGCGGCGCCGACAGCGTGACGCCGAGTGAGGGCACGGTGACCGCGAGATAGGCGGCGATCCCCGGGACGAGCGCGGCGAGCAGCAGCACCTGCGATCGCAAACCGCTCGTTCGCGCGCGAATCTCTTCATCGAGACGCTCTTCGAACGCGAGCCGGTCCGTGACGGCAGCGACGAGCAGTCCGGCGCGAGCTCCCGGCAGTCGCAGCGCGACCCCGATGGCGAGCGTTTCGAGGGCCATCCGCGCTCGGCGATCACGGGTGGTCGCTGCCGCGGAACGCAGCGCTTCGTCGAGCGGTGCACCCAGATCGAACGCGCGCAACGCTTCCGCGAACGGCCGGCGCGCGAGCTGATCGTC
>VBDX01000078.1 GCA_005881885.1 Chloroflexota bacterium | reverse complement strand
TTGGGGAACCCCGCGAAGGGATCGCCCACTTGGGCGTGGCCTGAGTTCACCGGGATGGTGAACCAGGGGCCGGTCGCCTGGCCGGTCACGTCGAGAGGGTACGGCGCATCGATCTTGAATTTGGAAGAGTCCGTCTGGTCGTTCTCGGCAGCGTCGCCGTCGGTGGAGTTCACGAGGATCCCTCCACCGTGGAGAGCGATGGAACCATTCGGTGCGTTCCAGAATCCGCGGGCGATGCCGCTGCGGTTGAGGGCCATGATCGCGTAGCCGTTGTTCAGTGGCTCCGAGCCGGCGACACCCCGCGCGCGGACTGGATTGAACACGGCTTCCGCGGGGACGAGCGAGGTCTTCACCTGCCGGGTGATGATCACCTCGACATGCTTCATGTTGCCGACGTAGGCGCCCGAGAGCGGCGGGTAGTTCACCTCGACGGTCGTCGCTGTCGCGGCGTCCGTGCAAACCCCGGGGGTCGCCGCTGCGCATGCGCCGCTTCCGTACCCGTTGGTCGCGGCGTCGGTCCGCGCCGCCGCGATCGCGGCCGACTGGCAGGTCGCGTTGCAGGGTGAGGCGCTCTGGTAGATGACGACGGCGCCGGCGAACGCGGCCGCGTCGGCCGCCTCCTGCTCGGTGCGCTTGGCCGTGTAGAGCTGCCCGGCGTCGATCGCGAGACCGACCGCGAAGAGCAGCGCGAGCATGAGGATCGCGAAGAGGATGAGCGCCTGCCCTTCCTCCTCGTCGCGCCCGAAGAATCGACGGAATTGCTTGTTCATCGCTGAATCACCAACTGCGACCCTCCCTTGAGGGTTATTTGGTACGCCGAGCCGAGCAGGTACTGCGAAGGAAGCGGGACGAACGGAGCCGTCGCGTCGACGACGACCAGGCAGTTGCGGTCGGCACACGGTGTCGAGCCGACAATGACGGGATAGGTGATCGTGACCGTGATGTTCTGCACGCCGAGCGCTGCCTCGCGGACGACCCGTGGGATCTCCGTGCAGATCACCTGGTCCGGCGGCGGCGTCGAGCCGCCGCAGTTCGGGTTGTCGGGACCCGCCGCGGGGCTGCCCGCCGAGCCGTGAACGATCGCGTATCGCGTGCCCTCGCGCGCGGCGTACGCCAGCGTGTTCTCCTGCCACACCGCACGGGCGACATCGAACAGGCCCGTGATGATGAGCAGCATGAGCGGCAGCAAGAGCGCGAACTCCACGAGGGCCTGACCCCGCTCGCCCTGTCGCGCACGGAGGAAGCGGAAGAGGCGGCTCAATAGAAGAGCCTCATCGTCGTCGAGCGGTTGAAGTTGGCGACGTTCGGGATGAGCGGCCACGGGATGGTCGTCTGAAACGTGTACTGGACCTGTACGGTCACGAAGCACGGGTCAGCGACGGTCGGCGGAGAGACGGTGCAGTCGCTGACCCCGTCGGCCTCGGCGATGGTCACCGTGACGAACGCGTTGACTTTTCCGAATGCATCCTTTGTGAACCCCGGGGTCCGGCCCATCTCGTCCTTCGCGCGGTCCCTCGCCAGCTGCGCGCTTGGCGATTGGTTGACCGCGTAGGCCTCCGCACCGGCGCGGGCGCCGTTCTGGACGGCCAGCTGGAGCGCGAAGGCGCGGGCCAGGTCGGCCCCGCCGATCAGCCCGAAGACCAGGATCGGCAGCAGCAGCGCGAGCTCGATGAGCGATTGGCCGAGCTCTTCGCGCATGGCACGCAGACGGATGACCCTACCCACTGGATTCGGAAGTATTAACGAGCGAGCAGGGCAGGAATTCACCCGAAAACTCACCCGTTGGTACCAGCCCGATACGGCCACGGGTACTGCGCTGAATGATGTAGGTCTGTTTGCTAGTCCGCGGCGGCTACCGGTGTGCTCGCTTTTGACAACACCTCTTCGATGATCGCAAGTGCATCATCAATGTGGGATCGCTCGATGCCGTAATGCGTGACGGCGCGCAACCTGGGCGAGTTTCCAAGATAACGAGAAACGCGCAGATGTCGTTCTGTGCACGCTTTCACGAACATCCCTGCGTCCATCCACTGCGGGTCGATCTCGAACGACACGATGTTCGTCACAACGCGCTCCGCGTCGATGCGCACTCCGCGGACGCGCGCGAGGCCCTCTGCAAGAGCCTTCGCGTTGCGGTGGTCTTCGACGAGCCGGTCGCGCATCTCCTCGAGCGCGACGAGCGCGGCGGCCGCGATCACGCCCGCCTGCCGCATAGCCCCGCCGAGGAGCTTGCGCACGCGACGCGCCTTCGCGACGGTCTCCGCCGTCCCGCAAAGGATCGATCCGACCGGCGCGGAGAGCCCCTTGGAGAAGCAGAACTGGATCGTGTCGGCGGGCGCGCAGAGCTCGCGAGCGTCGACACCGAGTGCGGCGGCGGCGTTGAAGATCCTGGCGCCGTCGAGGTGCACGCGCATACCTCGCCGATGCGCGAGGTTGGAGACCGCCTGCGTCTGCGCGGCGGTGATCACCGAGCCGCCGCAGTTGTTGTGCGAGTTCTCGAGGCAGACGAGCGACGTCCGTGGGAACATCCCCTGCGGCCGGATGGCGGCCTCGATGTCCTCCAGGGCGGGTAGGCCATCGCGGTTCGGGACGAGGCGGGGCTGCAGCGATCCGAGGACAAATGAGGCGCCCATCTCGTTCTGATAGATGTGGGCGAGGTCTCCAAGGATCACCTCGTCGCCACGCTCGGTCTGCGAGAGGACGCCGCACAGATTGCCAAGCATTCCGCTCGCGACGTAGACCGCCGCCTCCTTACCGACGACGTCCGCCGCGCGCTTCTCGAGCTTGTTGACCGTGGGGTCTTCGCCGTACTGATCGTCGCCGACCTCGGCCTCGGCCATCGCGCGCCGCATCGACGGGGTGGGAAGCGTGAACGTGTCGCTTCGAAGCTCGATCGGCGTCTTCCTGGCATTCACAACCCGAAGGCCTCCTTCGCCCTCGCGACGCCCGCGACCAGAAGCGGGGCCACGACGATCGCCGGCAGGAAGTCCGCGACCTTCACGTCGCGGACGGCAAGAAGTTTGAGACCCACGCCGATGATGAGCAACCCGCCGACCGCGCTCATCTCGCGGAGCTGTAGGTCGGAGAGCAACCCAGTGAAGAGCGAGGCGCCGAGGGCCAGGCCGCCCTGATACACGAGGATGAGCGGGATGGTGAGCAACACTCCCCAGCCGAGCGTCGCCGAGAGCGCGATCGCGGTGAAGCCGTCGAGCACGCTCTTCACGGAGAGGAGGCTCGCGTCGCCGGTAAGGCCATTCTGTATCGAGCCGAGGAACGTGAGCGGCCCGACGCAGAAGACGATGGACGCCGTCACGAACGCCTCCGAGACCGTGCTCGATCCGCCGCGGGCGAATCGCCGTTGCAGCGTGTCGCCCAGCGCAGTGAGCCGGCGATCCACGCCCCAGAGCGATCCGGCGATGCCGCCGAGCAGCATGCTGCCCAGCACGTAGAGCAGATTGCTCGTGTCGATGGCGAACTTCGCGCCCATCGCGAGCGTGAAGAGACCGACGCCGCGCACGACGTTCTCGCGGATCCGCTCCGGAAGCCGATCGCCGAGGGCCGTTCCGATCACGCCGCCGACGAGGACCGTCGCGGCGTTCAGCAACGTCCCGGAGAGAGCGAACACGAGAGGTCCGTAGTATGCGGACGGGATGCGTCCCTCGGAGCAGCTGCGATTCTGGGCGCACGAGCTCGCGGCGATGGCCACGACGGGTCTCGAGTTCGCGACGAACGACCATGACCGCGGCCGCTACCGGCGCGTCGCCGCGATCGCCAGCGATCTCGCGGCGATGACGATCGACGCGACGTTCACGCCGGAGCGGCCGTATCTCGCGGACACCGGTGTGGTGAGCGTGAAGGTGGGCTGCTCCGTCGCCGTGTTCGACGACCAGGGACGCGTCGTGCTCATCGAGCGCTCGGACAATGGCCGATGGGCGCTCCCCGGGGGATACGCCGACGTCGGCAGCTCGCCGTCGGAGAACGCCCTCCGCGAGCTCGCGGAGGAGACCGGTCTGAGCGCGGACATTGAGCGCTTCGTCGGGGTGTACGACAACCGCCGGTTCGGATCAACGGCGGCCTACCACTTTTATACCTTGCTCTTCAGAGGGCGACTCACCGGCGGTGAAGCGAGACCTTCCGCGGAAACGACCCAGGTCCAGCTCGTGGATCCGAACGAAGCGCCCGAGAACATGTCGGCCCTCCAACGGACGATGCTCGCTGATGCGGTCGCGAGCGCTCGCGAGCCGGTATTCCAGTGACGAAGATCGTCGTGTGGTCCGCGTTCTCGACGTCGCCCGAGGCGGTCGTCGCGCGTTTTCCTGATGACCGGGTGATCGCGATCGCCGACGAAAAGGGCCTCGCCGCGGCCGCCGAGGCGGAGGTCGCTTTCAGTGGGAACAACCCGCGGCGCGTGCGGCAGCTGCTCGACGCGACGCCGAGGCTTCGCTGGTACCACACGGTCTCGGCGGGGGTCGAGAGCATGCCGCTGCCGGAGCTCGCCAAACGCGGCATCGTCCTGACGAACAACAGCGGCTCGTACGACATCCAGATCGCCGAGCATCTCATGGCGTTCGTGTTCGCCGCTTCTCGGCAGCTGCACCGTTACCGCGACAGCCAGACCGCGCGCGAATGGAAGGACCAGCCACACCAGGAGCTGCGCGACGCGACCATCGTCGTGTTCGGTATGGGCAGCATCGGCGGTGAGGTGGCGCGGCTCGCGAGCGCGGTCGGCATGCGTGTGATCGGCGTGCGCCGGCGCGCGTCGTCGCCGACGCCGGGGGTCAGTCGCGTCGTCGCGGCGGAAGACCTCGCCGACGTCGTCGGCGAAGCCGACTACCTCGCGATCACCGCGCCGCTCACGCCCGCGACGCAGGGCGCGGTGTCGGCCGAGGTGATCGCGCGGATGAAGCCGACCGCGTGGATCGTGAACATCGCGCGCGGCGCCATCGTCGACGAACCGGCGATGATCGAGGCGCTCCGCCAGAAGCGAATCGGCGGAGCGGGGCTGGACGTCTTCGCGACGGAGCCGCTCCCGCCGGAGAACCCGCTCTGGGGCTTCGACAACGTGATCATCACGCCACACCAGTCGGGCTCGTCGCCGCGCGCCGGGGAGCGGACGCTCGCCTTGTTCGCGGAGAACCTGCGGCGCTACAAGGCGGGGGAGCCGCTCCTCAACCGCGTGGACTTCGAGGCAGGGTACTGATGCGCGTCGCGCGTGAGCGGCTCGCCGCGCGCACCATGGGCTTCACCGAGTCGGTCATCCGCGAGATGACGCGGCTCAACGCCGTCCACGGGGGCATCAATCTCGCGCAGGGCTTCCCGAACTTCCCGGCGCCTGCGCAGGTGAAGGAGGCGGCGAAACGCGCCATCGACGCCGACATCAACCAGTACGCGATCACCTGGGGCGCGAAATCATTGCGCGACGCGCTTTCCCGCACCTACGCCGACCTCTACGGCATGCGCGTCGACCCCGAGACGATGCTGACGGTGACCTGCGGCTCGACCGAGGCGATGATTTCGACGCTCCTGGCAATCGTCGACCCGGGCGACGAAGTCGTCGTGCTCGAGCCCTTCTACGAGAACTACGGTCCGGACGCGGCGATCTGCGGCGCGACCCCGATCTTCGTGCCACTGCGCCCGCCAGACTTCACGTTCGATCCCGACGAGCTCCGCCGCGCGTTCTCGTCGCGCACCAAGGCGATCATCGTGAACTCTCCGAATAATCCGACCGGACGCGTGTTCACGCGAGAGGAGCTCGAGGCCATCGCCTCCCTGTGTCGGGACCACGATGTCATCGCGGTCACCGACGAGATCTACGAGCACATCAAGTATTCGGGCGTGCACATCCCGATCGCGACGCTCGACGGGATGGCCGAGCGGACGGTGACCATCTCGGGTGCGAGCAAGTCCTTCTCTGTGACGGGGTGGCGTGTCGGCTGGATCGTCGCTCCGCCGGAGCTCACCGCCGGCATTCGCAAGGTGCACGACTTCGTGACGGTCGGCGCGCCGGCGCCTCTCCAGGAGGCCGTCGCCGCCGCGCTCGCACTCGGCCGTCCCTATTACCAGGAGCTGGCGGTCGAGTACCGCGCGCGCCGCGACCTCCTCGTGCGCGCCCTTGCCGCGGCGGGGTTCGCCCCGAACACACCCGACGGCGCGTACTACGTGCTCTGCGATATCCGCCCGTTCGGATTCCAGGACGACACCGTCTTCGCGCACTGGCTGGTGTCGGAGGTCGGCGTCGCCGGAGTCCCGGGGTCCTCGTTCTTCTCTCGGAAAGAGCTCGGGCAGCACCTGATCCGGTTTACCTTCTGCAAGACCCGCGACGTATTGGACGAAGCAGGCAAGCGGCTGCGAGAGACGAAGGCTCTCGCAGCGCGCCGGTCGCGTTAACGCATCACGGCGCGCCATGATCCGCGCCTGCAACTTACCGCCGCGAGGCCGAGCCTAACCTCCGTTCACATTCGGTTCAGTCCTGCCACGGAGGACCGCCAGGAGGTGGAGTTGGCAGCGATTCCGACCATATCAGCGCTCGTCCTTGCGGAAGACCCGACCACGAGCGGGGTGGTCGCGCGCCATCTCGCCCGCGCCGGGTTCCTCGTGCACGAAGCGCACAACGAACACGACGCCATTCGGAGAGCGTCCGAGGCTACCCCGGACGTGGTCATTCTCGATCTCCTTCTCGACGATGGACCGGGCACCAACGTCTGCAGGCGCTTACGGGAGCTACCCAGCACTGAAGATGTCCCGATCCTCGCTCTCACGGGGAGTCACGACGTTGCCACGAAGGTCGGGCTGCTCGAGCTCGGTTGCGACGACTGCCTCGTGAGACCGTGCGAACCGGAAGAGCTGATCGCTCGCGTGCACGTGCTGCTCCGGAGGCGCGGCAATGAACGGCTCGTGCGCCGCATCGGCCCGCTCCGCGTCCACCTCGTGGGCGGGGATGCGTGGATCGGGACGCAGGCCCTCGATCTCACCGCCGGGGAGCGCGCGATCATTTCGACGCTCGCGCGCGCCTATCCGGCGGTCGCACAGCGTGCGGCGCTCGATCGGCTTCCCTGGCGCGCTGCCACCGATGTGTCTTCGAATGTGACAGAGGTCCTCGTAGCGCGACTCCGCCACAAGCTCGCCGCAGCCGGCGGCGGCGTCGAAATACGGACGGTGCGCAGGACCGGGTATCGGTTCGCGACCGGCAACTCCACCGAGGCGAGCGCCTAGGCCGAACGGCCTCCGTCGAAGGTCCCGCTCCCGTTCAGGCCGTATTCAGCCTTGCTCTCTAGCGTGTCCAGCCATGCTGTTCCGACGCAGGGAGGAGCTCGGGCAGGCGCTCGTGGAGTTCGCGCTCGTGCTGCCCTTGCTGCTCCTACTCATCCTGGGGATCATCGAGTTCTCGTTCGTGTGGAACTCGCGGAACACCGTGCAGTTCGCGAGCCGCGACGCCTCAATGCTCGCCGCCGAAGGCGGAAGCATCCTGGGCACGGACTGCCTGGTGCTCCAGCGGATCGAAAGCGACATCGTCTCCCCGGCGAGGGCGGTCAGGGTGGAAGAGGTGATGATCTACTGGGCCGACAAGAACGGGGGCCAGATCGGCTCGTTCAAGAACGTTTACGACCGCAGCGGCTCCACCGCGTGCGACTTGGGCGGATCGACCTTCTCGGTGCCATACACGCTCACCACGTCCGGTTACCTGGAGGCGACGCGCTGCGACGTTCTCGCAGGGTGCGGGGGAGCGCACACCGGAGTCGACACGGTCGGGGTGCAGATCACCTATGAGCACCAGTGGCTCACCTCCTTCGCCAGACTGACCGGCTCGGGGATCACGTTCGCCGAGACGACCGCGACGCGCGTCGAGCCTCAGCTATGAGAGCGTTCACGCGCACCGACGAGGGGCAGAGCACGACCGAGCTAGCGCTGCTCCTCGCTCCCCTGCTGCTGGTCATTGTCTTCGGGCTCATCGAGCTCGCGGGTCTGATGACCGACGCCATGACGATGTCCGCCGCGAGCCGTGAAGGCGCGCGCCTCGGCGGCGCCCTCGTCAATGGCGGCGGTGCGCTCGGCTGCAGCAGCGGGCAGTCGCCGAACGCAGCGACGGTGGACCCGTACATCGTCGCGGCGGTGGAGCGTGTCCTCACCGGGACGGGAACGCGGGTCGCCCTCCAGGACGTCAACGAGATCCGCCTATGGAAGTCGACCTCGAGCGGGAGCGAGACGTCCGGACTCGTTAACGTCTGGACGTACCAGCTGAACGCCGGGCCCGTCATCGATGGCGACAACCTCGACTTCGTGCAGCAAAGTCAGCCCTGGCTGCCGTGCACGCGGAACAATGTCAGCCCAGCGGATTCCATCGGCGTGACCGTCAGCTATACGTATCGCGCCCGCACGCCGCTCCGCTTCCTCATGCCGGTCTTCAATCAGTTCACGATCACCGAGCACACGGTGATGTCCGAAAATGTCACGCGCTAACTGGCGGGACGACCGCGGCCAGACCCTGGTCATCGTGGCGCTCACGCTGACTGCGCTCTTTGGTTTCGTCGGACTCGTCGCGGATATCGGCTGGTACGAATTGAACATGGTCCGGGTCCAGCGCGCCGCGGACGCTGCGGCCCTCGCCGGAGTCGTCTATCTGCCGGGCAACGCAAGCGGTGCGGTGACCGCGGCGCAGAACGAGGCGGCCAAGAACGGCTTCATGAACGGCGTCAGCGGCGTCACGGTGACGGCGGCGCCCGAGGTGCTGAACGCCGCGGTCCTCAACGTGAACGTCAGCGCCCCGGTGCGGACGTTCTTCGCGCGTCTCTTCGGGGTCGCGTCGTTCACGGCGCACCGCAACGCGCGTGCCGAATTCCTTCTGCCGGTGCCGATGGGGAGTCCACAGAACTACTACGGCATCAACGTCCTGTGCGGCAACAGCGACATCCCACCCGCCTGCCCGCCGGTCCCGTCAGCCGATGGGAGTGGCAATCTCGCCCCGCTCGGCTTCTTCGGCGGGGTCGAGGCGCGGGGGACCGATCGCACGAGCGGCGATGCCTATTCGACCTACTACAACGGAAATCCAGTGCTGAACACCGGATTCAACGCGGACGGCTACTCGTACATCGTCGACCTTCCCGCGGGCACGACCGGCGGCAGCGTATGGCTCTTCGACCCGATGTTCTGCGCGACCGGTGGGCAGACCACAACTGCCGCTCGCCTCGGCGTCGGCGATTACTGGATCCCTGGGGGCACCGGCGGGATCGGCATCACCACCGTGTACAACCTCTGGGACATGAACGGCACCCCGTACGCCACGTCAGACGACACGCTCTTGGTCACGAGTGGTGCGCTCTTCGCCAACTCCAATGCCGTCGATAAGGGCCCGGTTTACCGGGGCAACACCAGCTATGGCCCCGGGTACTACGGGGCGTCGTCGGCGGATTGCCAGTCGAGCCCATACCACAACCGCTGGTGGCGGCTCGCAAGCGGCCTCGGCGAAGGCCAGTACCGGCTGCAGGTGGTGACGAGCAGCGGCACCAACAACGAGAACGCGATCAATGGCTTCGGGCTCGAGGTCACATCGACGAGCGGTCCGGTGGCACGGATCTACGGGCAGAGCCGGATGTGCGCGTTCATCGTCGTGAACAACACGTCGGTCTTCTATCTCGCTCAGGTCGAGGCCGCGCATGCCGGGAAGACGCTCGAGATCAAGCTTTTCGACCCGGGTGACATCAGCAACACCGCGCTCAAGATCCGCGTGCCGACGGCGACCGGCTTCTCGTACGCGACCTTCACCTGGACGGCCACCGGCAGCTCGGGTGGGGCGCCAACGAGCGGCGGTCCGACGACCACGCTGACGACGTCGAGCTCGACGACGAACTACTACAACAACCAGTGGGTGACGATCCCGGTGCAGATCCCTCCGAGCTATACAGCGCCAACCCCGCCAGGAGAACCCGGTCCCGGTTGGTGGAAGATCGAGTACGCGACGCTCGGCACCGGGGCCGATGTCACGACCTGGGAAGTGAACGTGCGTGGGAACCCCGTGCATCTGATCACCCCGTTCTGAGGCAGCGCAAAGAGATAAAAAGAGAGCGGCCCGTCGGCCGCTCTCTAAGGCTCGAAGTCTCTCGACGCGTGGCTTGTTTACTCGGGGTTGCGCACTGAGATGTTCCCGTTCGTAAGCGTGTTGTCCGGAGTTACGAAAGCCGGGCAGGTGGAAGAAGGTTCAGCTTCCGGCGGGCCCTGCAGCTGATCCGTGGGCTGTGGTGGATTCCCGTTGTCGACAAATGTGAAATTGACATCACCGCCCAAAGTCACTCCGGGGAACGTCGTATCTGCGGGCGACAGCTCGGTTACGCGGGATCGGACCGACGCATTTTTCGAGGTTCCGGATGTAGAGGTCTCAAGGCATCCAGGAATCGGCTTTGAGGTGAAGTGGCGCTCGCTTATGGTGCCGCACTCGGGCGTGTTCTGGGTCGGAATGGTCTCGTTCAGGGTGCCGAAGAAGGAGGTTAGATCCGTCGCGTCCCTCTGGTGAACATTCACCGCGATGTTCACGAAGATCGTAGTCGGCGTGACTGTCACTGCCGGCCCAATCGACCACGGCCCGCTCCAATGCGACCAGCTGCCGGGGATCCGAGCGACGCTGCCGCTGCCGACGAAGACGGGCGGGGGTGGGGGCGGAGCGACACCTAAGGCCTCGCAGGTCGTTTGCACCTGCCAGCGGCCTCCTGCGACGATGAAGGGGTTCGTCCCGGCGGCCGCCAGCGCGACGTGGCCAAAGACCAAGGCGGGCGGATTTTGGATGATCGAGCAGCTCAGCCCCGCTGGGTACAAGGCCATGGCCTGGACCGCGCTAGTCAGCGCGTTAAGAGTGTCCGCATTTACGAGCAGCGGAACGCTCGTGCCATCGCTGCAGTTCAACGTTATCGAGGTTTCGCCGAGGGCGGACACCGGCATGACGGTGCCGATCGCGAGCCCGGCGGTCATCGCGAGTGCGAGAACGATGCGTCTCATATCTCCTCCGGATGTATGCGCGCATCGGCACGTGCCTCGTCTTGCTCCCGCACCTGCCGACCGAGCTCCTGTGTGGGCGCTGCAGGATGCGTTCCAAAGCGAGCGCTCGAGGCCTGGATCTCAATACCCCGTCAAATCTCAATGTCCGAGGAGAGGAGGGGGCGCTCGGTAGAAAAGCAGCTGCGCGCCAGGGGACGATCGCCGCGCGCTATGGGGTGAGCTGCACCCCGTCACCCGAGTGCTCGCGCGCGAAGGCCAGGTAGAGGGCGAAAGGATCCGGGGGCGACGCGACGGTCGACGACGACGCCGAGGTGCTGAGTCTCTGCGCGACGGCGTCGGCCTCGCTCTGGCGGCCGAGCGCGCGCAACGCCTGCGGATAGCTCGAGCGGAGCGTGAAGACGCCTTGTACCGAGCCGAGCGCCATGCCACGCTCGAACGCCGTCACCGCTTCGCGGAAGCTCCCGTAGCCGTACGAGGCTTCCCCGTACGCGAGCCACGCCGCCGAGGTGTCCTGCGCGTACGCCTCGGTCTTCGTGCGCTCGTAGAAGTTCCTGCGCATCTTCGCGTCGTTCCAGTCGTCGCCCACGATGGCCTTGAGCCTTGCTTCGTCCTTCGGGTCGTAGATGACCATGTAGCGGTAGCTGAAAGGCTGCCAGTTGTTCTGGAACCACTCGTAGGAAAGCGGCACCATGTGGCCAAGCATCGGATCGTTCACGTAGAAGGTGGCGGCCGCGTCGTCGTAGCCGCGCACGACGCGCCAGTGCGCGATGCGCGAGACCCGTGGGTCCTGCATCCACTGCGTGACCAGCGGCGCGAAGCCATTCGCGACGAGGCGCCGCAGCAGGTCATTGGTGCCGTTGTTCCGCCACACCGACCGGAGCCCGAAGTTATCGTTCACCCAACCGTCGACCTTCTGCGGGCCCATGCCGGAGAGGATGTTCGCACCGCGCAGAGGAAGACGGGCAGTTTCCTGCGACACGTCGACCCCGAAGGTCGAAAGCGCCATCACGACCGAGGCCGGACCGCAGTTGTTCAGCGATTGCCAGACGTGGTTCATCTCTGCGATCACCGCGGACGCTGGCGCCGCCTTCGGCTCGGGCGCAGGCGCAGCGAGCGGCGCCGCCTCGACGACGGGGGCCGCCTGCGGCGCCGCAACGGACGCGATCGAACTGCCCTCCGATATCGGTGCGATCAGCGCCGGTGCGCGAACGGGGAAGGCCGGCGCCGCGGCCAGCGCCGCGCCGCCAGCGGTGAGCACGCATCCCACTCCCAGAACGAGGAGAGCGGCCGGTCGACCCCTCATCGGTTTGAAATGGTAGCAACGGGGGGTCCAAAGGGAGCATCGCCCCCGTCGATGTCTACCATGCCCGCCATGCGGGAGGCCACTCTCACCCGCGGGCGGCTCGCCGAGCATCCGGTGTGGTCGCGTGCGCTTGGCACGACCGAGCTCGCCCCACGGACGATCCTCCCGGTCATCGTCTCGAGCGCGGTCGAGGACCGCGAAAAGGTCGAGGTCGCACCGTGGCTCGAGCGGTTGTCGCTTACCGAGGTCGTGCGCGAGGCGCGCGCCGCCGCGTCGGCGGGGCTCGCTGGGCTTCTCGTCTTCGGGGTCTCCGATCGCAAGGACGAGCACGCGATGCTCGCGAGCGAGCCCGACCATGTCGTGCCGCGCGCGGTCCGCGCCATCAAGGAGGCCGTGCCCGAGCTCGCCGTGGCCACCGATGTCTGCGTCTGCGCGTACACGGCGCACGGGCAGTGTGTGCTCTTCGGCGCCGGCGGCGCGGACGTGAACGCGACGCTCGAACGGCTCGCCGCGATCGCGCGCGTTCACGCGGATGCCGGAGCTGACCTACTGATCCCGTCCGGGATGCTCGACGGATCGGTGCGCGCCCTCCGCGCCGCACTTGGCGCGGCGGGACGCGATGACCTGCCGGTCGCGGCGGTCGTGAAGCTCGAGAGCGCCCTCTATGTAACGCACCGCGCGGCGTGGTCGTCAAGCCTGGGGCGCCCGGCCTCGACATCGTGGCGCGCCTGGCGACCTTTGCGAGCCGGCCTCTTGTGTCCTACTTCACCGCCGACGAGCACGGGCCGTTCGTCGCAGCCACCGAGGGCGCCCTCGACCCGGCCGCGGCGGAGCGGGAACATTTGGCCGCCGCGCGACGCGCGGGCGCCAGCTTCGTTATCTCGTCCGGTGCCTTCAGCGTCGCCGAGTCGTGAGGAGCGGTCTCCACTGAACCTCGGCGCGCGCGTCGGCCTCTACGCCATGCTCGCGGGCCTGGTGCTGGCGAGTTTCCTGGTCAAGCCGGAGACGGCTGCCTCGAAGCTGGCTGGCCCAGTGGGGAGCGCCGTCCCGGAGCCGGCGCGCGCCGAGCTCCTGGCGCGCCGCGCGACGCGCGCTCCCCGCGACGTCGACCGGGGGCAGGCGACGCCTGCGCCGTCGCCGAGCCCGAGCGACGACCTCGTGTCGGGGGTCGCGGATTCGATCGCGGAGCCGCCGGTGGCGCAGGATCCCGAGCCCGAGCAGACCCCGGAGCCGAGCCCGACGCTCGAGCCGAGTCCGACGCCCGAGCCGAGTTCACCGTCCCCCGCGCCTCGCCCGCCTGCCCCGCGTCCGGTCGCACCGGTCATCACCGTGACGACCGCCTCCGCGGAGCTGCGGATGCTCGAGCTGATGAACGCGTCGCGGGCCAGGGCGGGACTCACCGAGCTCGCGATGGATAGCGGCGTCGCCCTCGCCGCTCGCGCCCACAGCGCCGCGGAAGCGCAGGTGCGTTACGTCTATCACGATGGGCCCGACGGCACGGCTCAGTCACGTGATGTGCCCGTGTGCGGAACAGGTTGGTACGGCGAGAACACCGGGAAGATCTGGAATGGCAACGTCGATGCGCTGCACATCGAGTTCATGGTCGAGCCATGGGAGCCCATCAATCACCGCACGAACATCATGGATGCGAGCTTCCGCCGCGTGGGCGTCGGCGCGGTGATGGGGACCGACGCGATGTACATGACGATGGTGTTCTGCAGGTAGTCGGATCGATCGGGGGGCCGGGGGCGAAGCGCCCCGATCGCTGCTAGCGTTCAAGCCGTTGGAGCACCGCCGCGTCACGCTCCCTAACGGCATGCGTGTCCTCGTCGCGGAGATGCCCGAGACACGATCGGTCTCGATGGCCATCTACGTGGGGGTCGGATCGCGCGTCGAGAGCAAGAGCGACGCGGGCACGAGCCATTTCCTCGAACACATGGTGTTCAAGGGGACGGGGAAGCGGCCGACGGCCGCGGACATCAGCCAGGAGATCGAGAGCCGTGGGGGAGTGGTGAACGCCTCCACCGATAAGGAGGTCACCGTCTTCTGGTCGCGCGTGCCAGCACGCCACTATTTGGTCGCGCTCGACGTGGTGGCGGACATGATCCGAGCACCGATGCTGCGCCCCACGGACGTCGAATCGGAGCGACGCGTGATCGTCGAGGAGCTCCGAATGTATCGCGATCAGCCGCAGGACCGTGTGCATACGCTGCTCGACGAGCTGCTCTATCCGAAACACCCGCTCGGCTGGGAGGTCGCGGGCCGCGAAGAGGTCGTCCTCGGGATGACCACCGACGCGCTTCGTGCCTTCATCGAACGCGGATACGCACCCTCGCGGACGGTCGTCGCGCTCGCCGGGCCGCTGCACGCGGATGAGGCGATCGCCGCGGTCGAAGGTGCGCTCGGAGCGCTCGCACCACGCGAGCCTCCGCGAATGGTCCCGGCGCCCCGCCCCGGAAAGGTGCGCGCCAAGCTGGTCGGAAAGCGTGCCGAGCAGACCAACCTCTGCGTCGGATGGCGCGCCGTCCACACAGACCATCCGGACAAGTTCATCGTCGACATGCTGAACGCGGTCCTGGGCGAGGGAATGTCGAGTCGCCTCTTCCTCGAGCTCCGGGAAAAGCGTGGCCTCGCGTACGACGTGCACAGCTATGACGCCAACTACGTCGATGCCGGGCATCTCGTGGTGTATGCGGGGTTCGCACCGCAGAACGGCGCCGAGGTGCTCGCTGCGATCTTGCGCGAGATCGCGCAGTTGCGCGACGAGCCGGTGCCGGATCGTGAGCTCGAGCGGGTCCGCGACTTCGCCAAAGGCCGGCTCGAGCTACGGCTCGAAGACACACGCGGGGTCTCGGCATGGCTCGCTGGGCAAGAGCTCTTCCTCGGCCGCGTGCGCACCGTGGAAGAGGTCAGCGCCATCATCGACGGCATCGGACCGGCCGACATCCAACGCGTCGCTCGCGAGTACCTTCGACCCGAGCTCGCGTACGTCGCGGCGATCGGGCCGCGGACCGCCCTCGCCGCGATCGCGCCGCCCGCGGGTGAAGAGCTGGCCATCGGGATCGCTTCCTGAGCGCGGAGCGCACGCTCATCGTGCTCAAGCCCGATGCGATCCAGCGCAGTATCGCGTTCGAGCTCCTGTCGCGGTTCGAGCGGCGAGGCCTACGTTTCACGGCGCTGCGCTTGCTAAAGGTCGATCGCGCGATGGCCGAGAAGCACTACGCGGTGCACAAGGGTAAGTTCTTTTACGACGACCTGGTGAAGGTCATTACCGCCTCGCCGGTCGTGGCGGCGGTGGTCGAGGGACCAAACGCGATCGCGGTGGTCCGTTCGATGGTCGGCTCGACCCGTCCGCAGGAGGCCACCGAGGGTTCGATTCGCGGCGACTACGCGCTCGTCGGGCTGCGGAATCTGGTACACGCGAGCGACGCCCCCGAGACCGCCGCGACCGAGATCAAGCTCTGGTTCCCCGACGGCGTCGTGGAGTACACACGCGACATCGATCGCTGGACGAGCGAAGACAAAGCGCCCTCCTAGGCGCCCG
>VBDX01000077.1 GCA_005881885.1 Chloroflexota bacterium | reverse complement strand
TCGACGATCGCGCGTGCCGCCGGACGAAGTCGGTCCTGAACGACGGCCATCACTACCTCCCGATGCGCTCCGGCGATGTGTACACGTTGAAGCGGTCCTCGCGCAGAAAGCCCACGAGCGTCATCCCGAAGCGCTCGGCCGTCGCGACGGCGAGGCTGGACGGCGCGCCGACGGCGGCGAGGATCGGGATGCCGGCCGCGACCGCCTTCTGCACGACTTCATATCCGGCACGACCGCTCACCGCCAGCACACGGTCGCGGAGCGGCAACAGTCGGTCGAGGAATGCGCGGCCAACAATCTTATCGACGGCGTTGTGCCTGCCGATGTCCTCGCGCAAGAGCTCGAGCTCGCCCGCCGTGTCGAAGAGACCCGCGGCATGGAGGCCGCCGGTCGACTCGAAGATCCGTTGCTGCTCGCGCAGGCGGTCCGCGAGACGCGTGAGGACGGAAGCGTCCAGCGTGACTCCCGGCTCGAGTCTCGGGAAATCGAGCGCGAGCGACTCCACGGTCGTCGCGCCGCAGACGCCGCAGGCCGAGCTGGACAGGAACGAGCGCTCGGGGCGCCGGCCCGGCGCCGACCGTAGGTGCACGTCGATCTGATTCGACTCCACGAGGTCCGCGGCGACGTGAAGCGAGGCTTCGGCCTCGGCTGCTTCGGCGCTGATGCGCACGCCGATGACGTCGCCGGGTGAACGGATGACCTGCTCCGCCCAGAGCAACCCAAGGGCGAGTTCAAGGTCGTTGCCCGGCGTGCGCATCACGATGCTGAGCGGGGCGCCGTCGAGCGAGATCTGGAGCGGCTCTTCGGCGGCGACATGGTCGCTCTCATCGCGCCAGGCGCCCGAGCGCCAGCGGGCGATCGCGACGGGCGGCGCCTGCGGTCTCGGCACAAGGACGATGCTACGGGGGGTTCAGCGGGCGGATGCCCCCGAGCCCCGGGTAGCATCGACTCCCGTGAAGATCGGTGTCGAGCTTCGCCTCTCGGCCGATCCGGGCGAGCTCTTCGCCGACGCCCGTGCGTTCGAAGCGGCCGGCGCCGACTCCTTCTGGCCGACCGGCGATGAGGACAGGCTCGTACTCCTTGCGGCTATCGCGGCGGTCACGTGGCGTGCCCGGCTCATCGCAGTCGGGTCGATCGACCCGCAAGCCGCCGGCGCTCTCGATCGGCTATCGCGCGGACGGCTCGTGGTGGCTTCCCGTGACGGCGATGAGTTCGTTCTGCCCGGCGCG
Organism: Chloroflexota bacterium; assembly: GCA_005881885.1. Classification (GTDB taxonomy): domain Bacteria; phylum Chloroflexota; class Limnocylindria; order P2-11E; family P2-11E; genus 3-1-20CM-2-70-9. Next base: position 8,606 of record VBDX01000077.1, on the reverse strand, counting down.
GAAGGCGAGCGCGAACGTTGGAAGTCCCTCCCCTTCCCGGAGAGCCGCGTGGCGTGGACCGAGCTGCGTACGAAGCACGAAGCCGATGGCGTGAGCGGGCTCGTGCTGCCCAACGACCCGCGGCTGCTCGACTTGATCCGCAACCCGGACGTTCAAGAGGATCGCTCGGACATCAAGCTCGCGTTCGGCTAACGCTCAGGCCGCGTCGCGCAGCGCCCGCTGCACGCGCCACGAGTCAGCGTTCGGCGCTATGAAGAGCGTGATCATGATCCCGTAGAACGGCAGATGGCCGACGAACTCCGGCAGCCCGAACACGATAAGCGTCACGCTGAAGAGGGCGAACCCGACGGCCATCACCGGTCGCGTGATCTGGCCTGAGACGATCACCACACCGATGACGAGCTCCGTGACACCGGCAAGCCAGATGAAGACCGGGTCGCTGACGCCGAGTGGTCGCAGCACGTTCAGGAAGCGACTCTGATCGAGCAGGGCCTGCGCGAGCGGCGGGTTGAGCAGCTTCTCGGTGAGCGCGCCGTACGCGATGCCAAAGCCCATCGCGATCCGCAGCAGGTTCAGCGCGGCGGCCGGCGCGTCCTCGTGCTCGAGCGCGCCGCGCGCTCTCCGCCGCGCGTCAAATGAGAGCTGACCGGGTCCTGCAATCAAGAGGAAGATGGCGATGCCGAGGATGTGGACCTGCTCGAGGATGCTCTCGACGTTGAATGGGAACATCGCCGCCGCACCGAGCACCGCAAGGAGGACGGCGGCGAAGCGGGTGAAGAGGCCGCCGACGATGAGGAGCCCGCAGAGCGTCTCGACGCCGAGGATCGCGAAGCCCGCGGCATCGCGCTCGACAGGAAGCGAAGGTACGAAGAGCCAGCCCGCGATCACGGCCGCGATGAGCGAAGAGCCAAGAGCTATCCGGAGCGCGAGCGGACCGCTCTTCGCGTATCGCTCGAGCGAGCGTATCGCCGTGGGCTCCGGGACCCGGTGCTGGATCACATAGGCGACGCCCGCCGCGACGAGCGCGATCACGAACGCTCCGATAACGGGCCAGCTGAGGAGCAGGTCGTAGCGCGTTGGATGCGGCCGCGGGTCCGTGAACCATTTCACGTGCGGGAGGATGCCGAGCAAGAGGACGCTCAGCGGTATGTGTCTGGCGCGTGCTTCCAGCGCGGCCAGCTCGCGGCGTCGTGGCTCGTGAAGACGCGGTCGAGGTCGTCCTTCACCAGCGAACGGATGAGCGCCAGCGACTCCTTCGCGGTCGGCTCGTCTGGCGCACGGATCTCGCCGCGCTCGAGGTTCTCCCGCGTGAACGCGGCGTCGCCGCACAGTACGACGCGCCCCGTCTCGGCCAAGTCGACCACCAGCGACTGGTGCCCCGGCGCGTGCCCCGGGGTCGGCACGACCTCGACGCCGGGTGCGACGCGCGCCCGACCGCTCGTCGGCAGATAGCTGAGCTCCGGGATGTCCCAGTACACGCCCGGGAAGTTCGGCTTGCCCTTCGCGAACCCGAGGTGCTCGGCCTGCACCACGAACGTTGCCTTCGGGAATGCGCCGTTGTTGCCGGCGTGGTCGAAGTGCAGATGGCTGTTCACCACGACCGCGATCTCATCGGGACGCAGGCCGAGCGACGCGAGGCGCGCGACGATCGCGTCCTCTTTCGCCATGACGACCTTGAGACTGCCCGGTCCGAACGTGGCGTCGGGACGCTCGATGTGCACCGGGTGGAGCCCGGTGTCGAACAGAATGTTGCCCTCGGGCGTCCGCAGCAGCGCCGACCAGACCGGCGCGAAGCTCTTCGCCTCGCTTGCGCCGGGCACGAACGACGATCGACCGATCTCGACGCCGCCAGTGCGAAAGATCAGAAGCTCGATCACGAGTGGCCGGCGTGCACGATGGCGTGCCCGAGCCCGCGGGCGATGAGCCACCGGTTCACCGGCAGCGCGGCGACGAAGGCAAGCGCGAGCGAGATTGCCAGGCTCGCCCAGAAGAGGATGTCGGCAAGCCCCGCATCCATCGCCCCGGGGACGGCGAGTACGACGGCGTTGTCGACGATCTCCATCGTCGTGATCGAAAGAGTCTCGGCGGCGAGCGTGACGCCACTGGCGCGGACGAACGGCATCCCAGTGCGAAGCAGTGGCACGAGCGTGAGCCCGTAGCCGAACACATATGCGAGCACGATCCCGAGCACGACGCTCACAAGGTTGCCAAGTCCGAGCAGCGTCGCCCCGCCGAGGCCGAGCACCTCGCCGATGCCGCAACCGGTGAGGCAGTGGAGCGTCGCCTGGACGGCGAGGTGCGAGATCGTGGGCTCTTCGTGATGGCGCGCGCGGGTCATCGCCGCAGCAGTTCCTCAACGGCCGCGTATGGATCGATTGAGCGCTCCGCGACGCGTGCGACCGCGGCGTTGAGGCGCGCCGCGCCGACGCGGCCTTCGAGCTCGCGAAGCAGCGCCTCGCGAAGCAGGGCCTCGACCTCGGCGCGGGCTGCTGCGCGGCGGCGGTCCTCGTGCTCGCCGCTTGAGAGCGACCAGCTGCGATGCTTCGCGATCGCGTCGAGCAGCTGCGGCAGGCCCTCGCCGGTCTGCGCTGAGGTGCGGATGATCGGGGTCTTCCACGGCCGATCCTTCGCGAGCGACAGCATCTGCGCGAGGTCGCGCGCCGTCTCATCCGCGCCGGGCCGATCGGCTTTGTTCACGACGAGCACGTCCGCGATCTCGAGGATGCCGGCCTTTATCGCCTGGATATCGTCGCCGAGGCCTGGCACGGTCACGAGGCACACCGTGTCGGCGACGCGGATCACGTCGACCTCCTCCTGTCCGACGCCGACGGTCTCGACGAGAACGACGTCGGTCCCGAGCGCGTCGAGGACATTCACGACGCGAACCGTGGCGCGCGCGAGCCCGCCCGTATGCCCGCGGCTCGCCATCGAACGGATGAAGATCCCCTCGTCGAGGAAGCGCTCCCGCATGCGGATGCGGTCACCGAGGATCGCACCACCGCTGAACGGACTCGACGGATCGACCGCGACGATGGCGACGTGTGATGCGCGCTCACGGAAGGCGGCCGCGAGACGATTCACGAGCGTCGATTTCCCGCCGCCTGGCGGGCCGGTGATGCCGACGATCTGCGCTCGGCCGGTGTCGGGGTAGAGCGCGCGCATCGCGTCGGCCGCTTCCGGCTCGTCGTTCTCGACGATGGTCAGTAGTCGCGCGATGGAGCGCTTGTCGCCCGAACGCGCCCGCGCGACAAGGTCCGACGATGTGGCGGGGTTCTCGGGAGCAGGGGTCCCTGGGCGCGAAGCGCCAGCCCTCCGGATCGTCGCCATCAGTCGGCGCGAAGCATCTCGCGCGCGATGACGATGCGCTGTACCTCGCTCGTCCCTTCCCCGATCTCCATGAGGCGCACGTCGCGGAGGTGTCGCTCGATAGGGAAGTCGCGCAGGTACCCGTAACCGCCGAGCACCTGCAGTGACGAATCCGCCGCCCTCGTGGCGGCCTCCGACGCGTAGAGCTTCGCCTTCGACGCGGCATCGGTGAACGGAACCCGCGCGTCGGCGAGCGACGCGGCGCGATGGACCAGCAGACGCGCCGCGTCGAGCTCGGTGCGCGCCCGCGCGAGCTTCCACTGGATCATCTCAAACTCCGCGATGGGCCTGCCGAATTGGCGCCGCTCCTTCGCGTACGCCGTGGCGATCTCGACAGATGCGCGGCCCAGTCCGATCGCGAGCGCTCCGATGCCGATGCGGCCACGGTCGAGCACCCGCTTGACGTCTTCGAACGCGGCGCCGTCGCGTCCGATCCGATCGCGCTCCGGCACGCGGCACTCTTCGAGGATGAGCTGCGCGGTGTCCGAGGCGTGAAGACCCATCTTCTCCTCGCGCCGCCCAGGCCGGAAGCCGGGCGAAGCTCGCGGAACGCCGAATGCGGTCAGCCTGCGGTCGCCGGCGCCGATCAGGACGACCGCGAATCCGGCGACCCCACCGTTCGTGATGAATTGCTTGGTCCCCGTGAGGACGTAGTCGTCGCCCTCGCGCCGTAGCCGGCTCTGCACGCTCACGGCGTCCGAACCTGAGGCCGGCTCGGTCAGGGCCCAGCAACCGAGGTACTCGCCGCGGGCCAGCGGCGGGAGCCAGCGATCCTTCTGGTCCTCGTTCGCCGCGGCCAGCAGATGACCGATGCAGAGCGAGTTGTGCGCCGCGACGGTCAGCGCGATCGAGCCATCGCCCGCGCCCAGCTCCTCCATGACCAGCGCCGAGGTGAGCATGTCGAGCTCGGCCCCTCCGTATTCCTGCGGCACGGCCAGGCCGGTCAGCCCGAGCGCGGCGAGCTCGGGAAGGAGGTCGAGCGGGAACTCGCCTTTCTCGTTCCACGCGTCAGCGTTCGGCACGATCCGTGTGCGGACGAAGTCGCGGACGGTGTCGCGTACGAGGAGCTGATCCTCCCGGTAGCCAAAGCGCACTAGCCCATCTGCCCCCGCATCCGGTCTTGGATCGACTGCGCTCCGGGGATCGTTGGGACGAGCTCGTCGACCATCTTCTGGTCTTCCTCGAGCACCCCACGGTCGATGTTGAACGCCGCTTGCCGGGTTTTGAAGATGCGGTCCTGCACGTCCTGCGGGAGCGTGAGCATCGCCTTCATCCGCGCGGCGGTCAGGCGCTTGCGCTCCGGAAGATCCTCGATGCGCACGAGCTCTCGTAGCTGCGGCGTGAGCGCGCCGACGCGCGCGCTGTCGACCGGGATCGCGGCGATCATCCCGAAGCGATGCTTCCAGAACTCGATCGCCTCCTGCTCGCTCTTCCCGCGCAGAGCGGCGAGCCCGGCGTCGACCGGTCGATCGTCCTTCTTCGCCATGTCTAGACCTCCACACCTCTTTTTTTCGGGACCGCCGCGCGTACGTACGTGGTGATCTCCTCGAGCGACGCACCGGGCGGAAAGACTCGTTCGACCCCGACCTTCCGCAGGCCGGGCCAGTCTGCCTCCGGGATGATCCCGCCGCCAAAGAGCAGTACGTCGTCGAGACCTTTCTCTTTCATGAGCTCGTTGATCCGTGGAAAGATGTAGTTGTGCGCCCCCGAGAGGAGCGACACGCCGATCGCGTCGGCATCTTCCTGCAGCGCGGTCTCGACGACCTGTTCCGGCGTCTGATGTACGCCCGTGTAGATCACTTCCATTCCGGCATCGCGAAGTGCGCGTGCCACGACCTTGGCCCCGCGGTCGTGGCCGTCGAGACCGGCCTTCGCGACGACGACGCGGATCGGGCGCTTCAAAGAGATATCCCGAGCTCGGCGAAATGCTCCCCCCAGTGCAGGTACGTGCACCACGCCGCGATATCGAAGATCTTCTCGTTCGCGAGGCGGTCGTCGGCGAGCTCCGCGATCGCCTCGCGGATCCGCCGCTGCGAGGTATCGAGCTCGTCGAGCATGGCCTCCGGGCCGACGAGCCGGTGCGCTTCGACGGCCCGATCGTTGAAGGCCTGGATCGAGTCCTTGTTCCAGGTGGTGATCTCGTTCGTGTCGATCTCGCGCGCGGCCTCTTGCATCCACGCCGCGGCGTGCGCGGCGAGGTCGCGATAGGTCCAGCCGGCGGGCGTCGTTTCACCGAGTCCGGCACGGCCGCGCTCGCGCAGTGCCGCTCGGAACCGCCGCCAGACGTCGTCGAACCGCTCGAGCATCGCGGCCGCCGTTTTGGGAAGCGCGGCCTCCACCTCGGCACCGTGCTCGACGAAATGTCCGTAGGTCTCCCCGACCACGAGCCGGACCGCGAGGAACGGCACGTCGCGGTCCTGCGGGAGGGCCTTCACCGTACCCACGACCATCCGGTACGCGGTGTCGAGGCGATGGAGAACCTCCTCGGCGGACCGCTCGGCGCCGGCTTTCGCCTCGCGCGCGTTCTCGGCGTCGATATCCGGCGCCGGGCCCCTGCGGCCCGCGAGCCGATTCGGCATCTCGGCAGGGACCTGCTCCATCCAATAGGCGACGTGCGAAAGCATCCCCTTGTGCGTCCAACCCGCGGGGGTCACGGCGTCGAGCGGGAGCAGGCCGAGACGCCCGACGGCGTTTCGGAAGGGGCGCCAGCCCTCGCGCATCTTTTCGAGAAGCTCGGCAGGACGCTTGGGCACCCCGGCGAAGACCTCGTCGAAGTGTTCGGCGTAGTGGCCGTAGGTGTTCCCCGCGACGACGGCGATGATCCAGTCGTCGTTCTCGTGGATCTGCTCGGGCGTGAGCTTCTGGACCTCGGCGACGAGCCGCTCGTGCGCGTCGTCGACGTCGCGGAGCACGTCGCTGGCCGTGCGACCGCGCGTGCGCTCGACCACGGCGGCGTTGAACTCGTCGGTGTCGTCGACACCCAGATAGCGCTTCGCCTCGCCGCTCTCACGGAACGTCCGCAGTCGACTCGCGGTCCGGTCCTCCCACGCGGCGGCGTGCGCGACGACATCCTTGTACATCCATCCGGTGGAGGTCTTCTCCTCGAGCCCGGACAGTCCGATGGCCACGATCAGGCCGCGGAAGCCGATCCAGTTCGTCTGCACGAGACCAAACAGGTCGTCGCTCGTTCGTATCGCCGCGCCGACGTCGGCGTAGTGGTCGGGGTAGTGGCCGGTGGTGTTCCACTCGACCACATCGAACGCGAGCTTCGCGGCGTTCTCGGGGAGCACGCGGACGGTCTCGAGAAGCCGCTCGTGCGCGACCGCCCAGCGCGCGAACAGGTCATCGGTGGACTCGTCTTTGGCTTCGCCGGCGACGCGAGCGTTGAACCCGTCGACGTCGTCGTACAGCTTTGGATCTTCGCCGCGCTCGAGTACGCCCGCGACCCGCGGAGGGACTGTCTCCTCCCAGGCAGCAAGATGCGCGAGATTCTCGTTCAGCGACCAGCCGGTCCGAAGCTTCTCCGTGAACCGCTCGCGCGGGAGCGCCTCGAGTGCGGAACGCAACGCGCGATACCCCTGCCCGATCCGCTTCTCGAGGTCGAGCTTAGAAATAACCGGGATCGTGGTACTCGCCATAGACCTCCTTCAGCACCTGTACCTGCTCACCCACGCTGGCGTTCGCGCGCGCGGCTTCGAGGAAGCGCGGCATGAGCTCCTCGCCCGAGTTCGCGGCGCCCCGCAACGCGTCGAGCGCCTCGCGCCAGCGACCCGCATCTCGCTTCTTACGCGTCTCCTGAAGCCGTGCATTCTGCTTTCGCTCGACCTCGGGGTCGATCCCGAGTGTGGGGACGTGAGTCTTCTCGCCGGTCGCGTATTTGTTGATGCCCACGATCACCTTCTCGCCTTCCTCGACCTGCTGCTGGAAGTGGAACGCCGCCTCAGTGATCTCGCGCTGTGGATAGCCGCGCTCGACGGCTTCCACCATCCCGCCCATTCTCTCGATCTCTCCGAGGTATCGCTCGAACCCCTCCTCCATGCGCCGCGTCAGCGTCTCGAGGTAGTAGCTGCCGGCCAGGGGATCGATCGTGTCCGCCACACCGGACTCGTGAGCGATGAGCTGCTGGGTCCGGAGCGCAAGCGTCACCGCCTCCTTCGTCGGGAGCGCGTAGGTCTCGTCGAGCGAGTTCGTATGCAGGGACTGGGTCCCGCCGAGCACCGCGGCGAGCGCCTGGAGCGTCACCCGAACGACGTTGTTGTATGGCTGCTGCGCGGTGAGCGAGACGCCCGCGGTCTGCGCGTGCGTGCGCAGCATGAGCGCGCGCTCGTTCGTCGGGTGATACCGGCGTTCGATCTCGCGCGCCCATATCCGGCGCGCGGCGCGGAACTTCGCGATCTCCTCGAAGAAGTCGTTGTGCACGTCGAAGAAGAAGGAGAGGTGCGGGACGAAGTCATTCGGATCGAGGCCCGCCGCGACGCCCCATTTCACGTACTCGAGACCGTCGATGAGCGTGAAGGCCAATTCCTGGAGCGCCGTCGCCCCGGCCTCGCGGATGTGGTAGCCGGAGACCGAGATCGTGTTCCAGCGCGGCACGTCGCGCGACCCATAACGGAAGGTGTCGATGACGAGGTGCATCGCGGGCTTCACCGGGACGATCCACTCGCGCTGCGCGATGTATTCCTTGAGTGCGTCGTTCTGGATCGTGCCGCCGAGCCGGTCGAATGGGATGCCGCGCCTCTCGGCCGCTGCCAGGTACATCGCCCAGACGATTGAGGCGGGACCGTTGATGGTCATCGACGTGGTCACCTGATCGAGTGGGATCCGGTCGAAGAGGATCTCCATATCGCGGAGCGTGTCGACGGCCACGCCTTCTCGTCCGACCTCTCCCCGGCTCAGTGGGTCGTCTGAGTCCCGGCCCATGAGCGTCGGCATGTCGAAGGCCACGGAAAGACCGGTCACGCCCTGGGTCAGGAGGTAGCGGAACCGCTCATTTGAATCCTCAGCGGAACCGAACCCGGCGAACTGGCGCATCGTCCAGAGCCTGCCGCGGTACATCGAGGGCTGAACCCCGCGCGTGTAGGGGAACTCCCCCGGCAGGCCGAGGTCCCGATCCTGATCTAGGTCCGCGATGTCGTCCGCCGTGTACAAGGGCTCGATCTCGTCGTCCGAGATCGTCGAGAAGCGGGGCTTGCGCTCGGGGTGCCGCTTCACGGCCGGCCCGTAGACCTCCTCGAGCCAGC
>VBDX01000204.1 GCA_005881885.1 Chloroflexota bacterium | reverse complement strand
CCATCGGCGTGGGCATTGGCCTCTTTATCCTGCTCATCGGTCTCGTCAATGCGGGCGTCGTGACGCGGGGGGCTGGCACGGTGGTCACCCTCTCCGCGCTGAATACCGGCCCGATCCTCACGTTCGTAGTCGGGCTCGTGATCACGCTCGCGCTGTTTGCCCGGGGCGTCAGAGCCGCGCTACTTCTCGGCATCATCGGAACGACAATCGTCGCCGGACTTCTGCATGCGGTCGTCGCCAGTTACGTTCCGTCGACCGCACCCGGCACCGCCGTGCTCCCATCGGCGTGGTTCCAGACACCCGACTTCTCTAATGCCTTCAGCGGGCTCAACTTCAGCGCGTTCGCCACGATCGGCGTCCTCGCGACCGTCCTTGCGGTGTTCACGATCATGCTGTCCGACTTCTTCGACACTATGGGCACCGTCGTCGGCATCGGTGGCCAGGCGGGCTGGCTTGATTCGAAGGGCCGCCTGCCTGGGATCCGCAACATCCTTGTAGTCGACTCCATCGGCGCTGCATTCGGCGGCCTCATGGGCGCGTCGAGCAACACCACGTACATCGAGTCGGCGGCCGGCGTGTCCTCGGGCGCGCGGACCGGCCTGGCGAGCGTCGTCACCGGGATCTTGTTCCTGCTCGCCATGTTCCTCGCACCGGTCGTCGCGGTCATCCCGCCGGAGGCGACCGCCCCGGCGCTTGTCATCGTCGGCTTCCTCATGGCCGGCATCGCCTCGAAGATCGACTTCACCGACATCGAGCTGGGTCTCCCCGCCCTGCTCACGATCGTGGTGATGCCATTCACGTACTCGATCACGAACGGCGTCGGCGCCGGCTTCGTGACCTTCGGGTTCTTGAAGCTCGTCCGCGGCAAGGCGAGCGAGGTCCACCCGCTGATGTGGGTGGTGATCGTCGCCTTCCTCCTCTACTTCGCGCAGAACGTCTATGCCGGCGCGTTCGGCGTCGGTGGCTACCGCGAGTAGCGTACGGTCCGGCACCTTCAGAGGGGGCCCTGCCCAAAAGGCAGGGCCTCTTTCTATCCTCAGGTCACATGGAGCCGAGAGCCGCCGTCCGCGAAGCGCTCGAGCGTGGCGAGCGAGCCGTGTTGGTCACCGTCACCGGTCTCGAAGGCGATCCGCCCGCTCGCGAGGGCATGGCTCTCGGCGTTCTCGAGAGCGGCGCGAGTTTCGGGACGCTCGGCTGCGACGGATTCGATCGAGCCGGCGCTACCGACGCGGCGCGCGCGCTTCGCGAGCAGATCCGCCTCGAGCGGACCTACGACTGGGACGATTCGTCCCGCGTCCGCGTCGAGGTGCGGCCCTTTGCGCCGGGCGAGGTCGTCCCCGGCGCCGTCGGGCGGCCCGAGCTCCTCGTCGTCGGTGGCGGTCCCGTCGGCCGCGCGCTCCTCGCGATCGGGAAGGTGCTCGGCTTTCATTTGCGTTTCGTCACGCACGGTGCCTCGGACGATGGTTCGGATGCGGACGAGCGCATCGTCGTCGGCGACGCGGCGGAGATCGGGAATCTCGCGATCGGTCCAGAGACCTACGTGGTGATCGCTGGCCACGACCGCGAGTTCTCGCAGGCCGCGCTGCGCACGCTGCTGTCTACGGACGCGCCATATCTCGGGATGATGGGGAGCCGTCGCCATACCGGAGGACTCCTCGAGGAGCTTCGGACAAGCGGCCAGTCAAAGGAGTCGCTCGCGCGGGTGCACACGCCCGTAGGACTCGATCTCGGCGCGCAAACGCCTGAGGAGATCGCGCTCTCGGCGCTCGCTCACGTGATCGCGGTGCGGAGAGGAAGGCCAGGCTCCCCCCTCGCGTAGACGTGCGCCGATAGAGCGGAAACCTTCTCGCGTGGGGAGGTCGCAGAGTCAGGTAGAGTCCGGAGGTTTGCTACGAGGCGGGATCGACGTCGAACCCGACGAAGCGCTCCCCCGAATTCTCATCCCACGTGAATACCCGGACGCGGAGATTCGCGAGGTACACGCCGACGCTTCTTTCGCGGTATGCGATCGGCAGGGTGTTCCACCATGTCTCGTCACCCGGTGGCGGGCTGACGCCCACCGGTAGGCACCGCCAGATCCCGCCCATGACTCCGACCGGCTGCGCCACATGGGCGGGCGGGCACGGCTGCTCTCTGAAGACCCAAACGATCCTGAAGCCAAGGACATATCCGCTCGCCACGAGAAGCGCCGTCGCGAGCGCAAACCGTTTCACGAGGGTCCGTGTGCGTGAGATCACGGCCCCGCCGGCGA
>VBDX01000170.1 GCA_005881885.1 Chloroflexota bacterium | reverse complement strand
ATTCGCGGTACGCGGAGGCCGAGACGATCCTCGCGCCCGGCGAGGGCCTGCTCCTGCACAGCGACGGTCTCGCCGAGGCGCACGCGCCGGACCACGCGATGTTCGGCTTCCCGCGGCTGCGCGACGAGATGGGCAGGCACCAAGGCGGTCAGCCGCTCATCGACGGGCTCCTCGAGGCGCTCGACCGGTTCACCGGCCCGGGGTGGGCGCAGGAAGACGACATCACCCTCGTCACGCTCACGCGGTCGGCCCGCAGCGAGCCGCGCGAGATCGCGAGCTTCGCGGTCCCGAGCCGCGCGGGGAACGAGCGGGTCGTCATGGACCGCGTCGCCGAGGCGATCGCGGCCGCGGGCATCGACATGCCCGGGCTGGCGCGCATCAAGACGGCGGTCGGCGAAGCCGCAATGAACGCCATCGAGCACGGCAATCGGTTCAGCGAGGAGGTCCCAGTCGGCGTGCAGGTTCTGGCCACCGACGACGAGGTGCTCGTCCGCATCACCGACAACGGCGGCGACCGCGCGATGCCCGAGCCCTCACAGCCGGATCTCGAGGCGAAGCTCGCCGGCAAGGAGAAGCCACGCGGCTGGGGCCTCTTCCTGATCAAGAACATGGTCGACGACGTGAACGTGCGCACCGACGGACCGCGGCGGGTGATCGAGCTCGTCGCGCGTCTCAAAGGAGGTCGCGATGGCGACAGCGGGCGAGCGTCTTAGGGTCCGGTCGGCCGACGGCGCGGCGGTCATCGACCTTCCCTCCGAGGTCGATGCCGCGACCGAGACGGTGCTGCGCGACGCGTACACGGAAGCCGCGGCCGCAAAGCGGACCATCGCACTCAACTTCGCCGGCGTCGACTACATCAACAGCACGGGCATCGCGATCATCGTCGGAATGCTCGCGAGGGCCCGCGCGGACGGCCACATCGTGAGGGCGTTCGGGCTGAGCGACCACTACCGCGAGATCTTCGAGATCACACGGCTCTCGGATTTCATGGCGATCTACCCGAGCGAGTCGAGCGCGCTCGGGCCGCGTTGAGGAGGATGGAAATGGCGAACACGACGACGGCGCTGGGCGTGCGCAGGATCGGCGATGCCGGACTCATGGACATCCGCGGCGATGTCACGGCGCAGAGCGAGCCGGCGCTCGCCGAGGCCTTCGCGGAGGCGAGCTCGGGAGGGATCCGCGCGGTCATCCTGAACTTCACCGCGCTGGACTACATGAACAGTGGCGGGATCGGCCTGCTCGTCACGCTCCTCGTCCGGGCGAACCGCCAGAAGCAGCGCCTGTGCGCATACGGGTTGAACGAGCACTACCGCCAGATCTTCGAGCTCACGCGACTGGATGAAGCGATCGCGATCTTCGACACCGAAGACGCCGCGGTCGCGTCGGCGCGATGAGCGGGCGCGACGAGGCGTACTGGGCCAAGCCGGTCCGGACGCTCGACGTCAAAGAGATCCCGGCGGGGGCGACCAGCGCGAACGTCGCCGGCCGCCGCGTGGCCGGCGCGGCGCAGGGATTCGGTCAGCTCTGGCACAAGCGGTTCCGCGTCCGGCTCGAGGGAGCCAACGTCGCCCCGCAGGAGGTCATTCGCGTGTGGAAGGAGCGCTTCGGCGACTTCTGGCCGAAGCGCGCGCGCATGTTCCTGCCGCCCGCCGGTATCGCCCCAGGCGAGATCGGCATCATCAACGCCGGCATGCCGGGCGCGCCGACGTTCGCGACCGGCGTGCTCGTGATCTATTCCGACGACGTGTCGTTCAGCTTTATCACGCCGGAAGGGCACATGTTCACGGGCCCGATCACATTCAGCGCCTTCGACGACGACGGTACGACGGTGGCCGAAGTCGAGGAGTTCACGCGCGCCAGCGACCCGCTCTGGGAGCTCCTCATGATCACGCCGTTCGTCGGTGACTGGATGCAGAACGCCCAGTGGATCGCCACGCTCGGCAATCTCGCGGCGCACTGGGGCGTGCGTGGCAAGGTAGACACGCGGATCGTGTGTCTCGACCGCGGTCGGCAATGGTCGCAGGCGAAGAACATCTGGCATAACGCCGGGATCCACTCCGGCCTCTACGCGGCCAGTGCACCGTTCCGCCGTCTTGCCCGTCCGAACGCGAAACGGCAGCCTTAGCCGCTTCGCCGCCGTCCGGTGGTGGCGCGGCCGCTGCGGTCGGCCGTGCCCGGCCACACCTCGAGTCGCGCGAAGTAGCACCTAAGTGATGATCCAAAAACGTGCGATAACCGGCGAGCCATATCAACGAGCGCGTAGGCTGCGCCACTGCATCTGTGCGGACGGTTGATTTGGACGCGAAATACGCGGAGGAGCTGCTTCGCCTCCAGGATGCTCTGCAGGCCGAAGCATCGCGCGTCCTCGGGGAGCGCGCCGAACGGGGTCCAGAGCCATGACGAACTCCTGAGCGAGAAAGTACCGGTGCTCCTCGCTCTTGAGGAAGCCGGTAAAGCCGTGCGCGGAATCGAGCCGAGCCCAGACCAATCGAAGCACGAAGTCCGCCGGGCGGACGGTCTTAGTGGGCGGCTG
>VBDX01000169.1 GCA_005881885.1 Chloroflexota bacterium | reverse complement strand
CGGTCGCGAGGCGCATCGACGGACGCGGCGGGAAGATGTACGTGCCGCGCGCGATGTATTCCTTGAGGATGTCGTTTTGCGTCGTTCCGCCGATTCGTTCGGCGCTGATCCCTTGCCGCTTCCCGACCGCGACGTACATGGCGAGCAGGATCGTCGCCGTCGCGTTGATGGTCATCGACGTCGTGACCTCGCCGAGCGGGATGCCTTCGAAGAGCCGCGCGAAATCCTCGAGCGAGCTGATGGACACGCCGACCTTCCCGACCTCGCCCGCAACGCGCGGATCGTCGGCGTCGTATCCCATCTGCGTCGGGAGGTCGAAGGCGACCGACAGGCCAGTCTGGCCGTGCTCGAGGAGCTAGCGGTAGCGCGCGTTCGACTCCTCGGCGGTACCGAACCCCGCGTACTGGCGCATGGTCCAAAGACGCCCGCGGTACATCGTCGGCTGGATCCCGCGCGTGTACGGCGGCTCGCCGGGCAGCCCCGGATCCGCGGCGTCGCCGTCGAAGAGCGGCGGAAGCGGTGCGCCGTACGTCGTCTCGAATTTAGCCCGCTCAGGGATCCGTTTCGTCGCGTCCGCGTAGGTCGTGCGCTCCCATTCGGCGCGGTCGCGGTTCTTCTTTCGCACGTTGCCGATGGTACGCGGGGCTATCGTCACTAACGTGGTGCGCTTGCTCGCGTTCGCGGTCCTTGCCGGAGCGCTCTCACTCGGTCTGGGCTCTCGCGTGGACGCCTGCTCCTGCGTGCAGCAGAGCGGAGCGCAGCAAGCCGCGCGAGCCGACGTGGTGTTCCGCGGCACGGTGACGGTCATCGAGCCGCCCATAACCGGCTTGGTGATCTCAAGCGCCGATCCGATCAGCATCCGTTTCGCCGTCGACGCGGTGTACAAGGGCATGGCGACTCGCACGTTCTGGGTCTCGACCGAGCGATCGGACGCGAGCTGCGGCTTCGAGTTCTTGGTCGGGAGGCAATACACGGTCTTCGCGCGGGTCTCAGGAGACCGCGTCCAAACGGACATCTGCTCCGGAACGTTACGGGGCGGGCTCGATCCGGCCTCGGTCGCCCTGCCCGCGGGGCATGCCACCCGGGAGGATCCGCCGTCGACCGCGCTCATCGCCATCATCCTCGTCGCGCTCGGGACCACGGCCGCCGCCGCCCTCGGCGCAGCTTACCGCGGACGGAAGACAAGCGTGCCGTCGAGCTGACCGAGCTTCTCGCGTGAGAAGCGCATCGGCTTGTATTCGCCGGCGGCCCAAAGCCTCACCTGGTTCCCCCAGTATTTCGACCCGGGCTGGCCGGACTCGCCCTCGGGGGTGACCGACAGCGACGCGTCGAGATCCGCGAGGTCCGCGATCATCCGCTCCGATGGATGGCTCGAGACCGCGAAGGGCGCGTTGATCAAGTACGCCTCGTTGTTCACCGAGTAGCCATCGCCGGGACGCTTCAGCGGTCCGATGTTGAGGAGGATCCCGAGCGGCCCGATCGCGAGCGGGTGCGCGAAAGTGATCGTGTGCAGATCGCCCCACCGCCAGCCGCTCTGTTCGGCCCCGAAGCGCGACGCGAGATCCTTCGCGGCGTCGTCCAGCGCCACACCCGCGATCGCGTCGCGCCCACGCACCGCGGGATCGCCGACCTCGCCGAACCACGGGTCGCTCGGCCGTCCGACGAGCTGATACAACGCGAAGATGATTCGAGCCGCACCGGCGTAGTCGCGGTAGAGGCTCGGGCCCAGCTTGTCCTTGAAGACGCGCTCGCACATTCGAACGAGCCAGGACTCGTAGATCGCCGCAGCCGGCGAGTCGGCGGCGAGGCCGCCGTCCCACGCCCGGACCGCGGCCTGCGCGTCGCGAGCGCGCGGCGTGGTCGGCGACGCGGCGAGGATCGCCTCGCGAAAGCGTGCGACCGGCAGCGACGTGAAGTCGGTCTGCAGCGAGCGCATCGCGCCGAGGTCCGCCTTCCCAGTGCCCGCGAGCCGCTGCGCGATGTAGGTGGCGCGGAAGCCCGGGTCCCACTCGCCCATGTAGCCAACGGCGTGCGGGTCCTGCGTCGGGCGATCGTTCGCGTTGATGACGACGCCGGATGGCGGGTCCGCGATGCTCGGGTTCGCGTCGGCCGGCAGCACTCCGGTCCAGTCGTAGTCCCCGGTCCATCCGGGGACCGGCATCTGGCCGTCGCCGCTCCGCGCCGGTAGCCGGCCGACGAGCTGATAACCGATGTGCCCGTCCGCGTCCGCGTAGCACGCGGAGACCGCCGCGCCGTTGAAGTCGGCGGCCGCGGCCCGGAACTCGCTCCAGTTCCGCGCGCGCGCGAGCTCGAAGATGAAGTCCAGGAGAGGCCCCGGGTCGAGCGCCGTCCAGCGCAGCGCAAGCTGTGCGGTCTGATCCTTGAGGATCGGGGTGACGATCGGCCCGTGCCGCGTGATCGTGACGTTCTCGAACACCGGATCGGCACGGCCCTTCACCGTGATCGCCTCGCGCACCACGGTCGCCGCCTCGAATGAGCCCCGGTATTCGTAGCGTCGCGGATCGATCGGATCCTGGCGTTCGACGAAGAGGTCCTGCGTGTCGGTGTACGCGTAGGTGAAGCTCCACGCGATGCGGTCGTTGTGTCCGATGACGAGGCCCGGGATCCCCGCGAAGGAGAAGCCGACGAGCTTGTAGCCGGGGCCTTCCAGTCCGATCTCGTACCAGATCGATGGATTCCGCACGGCGAGGTGCGGATCGCCGGCGAGGATCGGCTTGCCGCTCGCCGTCCGCGAGCCGGCGAGGGCCCAGCAGTTCGAGCCGATCCCGTCGCCCGATCCCGGCAGGATCGCGTCGAGCGCGAGCGTGCCAGGACTCGACGTACCGAGAGAGAGCAGACCGGCGACGGCCGTCCAGGCGCGCTCGTCGATGGCCGGCGCGCGGCCCGATGGATCGGGCATGAGCGTCCCGAGCACCCCCGTGCCGAACCGCTTCGCGAGGCTCGCGCGAAGGAGCTCCTGCGGGTAGTTGCTCGCGGCGTCGTAGACCTGCAGCTTCGCGACGACGATCGAATCGACGACCGTCCACGGGTACGGGCGGTACCCAAGGATGATGAACTCGATCGGCAGCGATTCGCCGTGCCCCTCGAGGAACTTGTTCACCCCATCGGCGTAGGCCTGGAGCGCCGCGCGGGTGTCCTCGCGGAGGAGCGGAGGCTCCTGCGCCGCGACGCGCGCGAGGCCGAAGGTGCGCATCTGCCGGTCCGCGTCGAGCGCCGGCTCCCCGAGCACCTCGGCGAGGCGACCGCTCCCCGCTCGCCGGTAGAGGTCCATCTGGAACAGCCGGTCCTGGGCGGTGACGTATCCCTGCAGATACCAGAGGTCGTGCTCGGTCTTCGCGTAGATGTGCGGCACGCCGTAGCTGTCGCGGAGGACCTCGCCACGCTCATCGATGCCCAGCAGGCGAAAGTCGCCGTCGATCGTCGGAAGCGGGCGGTAAATGAGGATGAGACCGGCGACGACCACGCTTGCGACGAGAAGGATGGCGAGCGCGCCCGCCGCGATGCCGGCTTTGCGGCGACGGCTCCTACGACGCGGCGTCGTCCGGGCGATGTCCGGATGCTAGGCGATGCGACCTCGCCGTAAGCGCACGACACGGTCGGCGCGCGCGGCGAGCTCGGCGTCGTGCCTCGTGAGGATGACCGTGAACTCCCGCTCGGCCCGCAGCACTCATGCGGCGAGGGATCGGCGACGACGCTGTGGCGATGGTAGGCGCGAGGCCTTGAGCGCTTCCGCGCCCGCATCGGCGGCTGCATTGGTGGTCGCTCTCTCACTCATTGGGTGCGGCACCCCAAAGGCCGACGAATCTGGTCCCGTCGATGGCGCGACCGTAAAGAAGCTTGAATCGGTCCTGCACGCGCGGGCCGAGGCGATGGGACGAGGCGATCTGAAAGCCTTCACGGATACCGTCGACACGACGAAGCCTGCCTTCCGGCGGATGCAACAAAGGGTCTTCGATCTCCCGAACGACTTCGTCAGCCTGCAGTCCTCATTCAAGATCTCAGGCGCGGAGCGCTACCGAGGTTACATTCGGGCCTTCGTCGAGATGACCCTCGAGGGAAATGGATACCTGGGCGTGTTCGCGGGGATCCAGCAGGAAAGCCGGCTGTACTTTCGCGAGATGGAGGGGCGCTGGGTTCTCACCGAGCCGATCGGCAATGAAACAGGAGAGGAGAAAAACCGCGTTACGGGCGATTCCACGATGACATATTGGTCGATGGATGAGGACGTCGCTGAGGTCTTCGCGGCGGCCGTGACCGACGCGCGCGCTTGGGCCGCCAAACAAGCCCCCAAGCCCGTCGCGTTCAAAGTCCAAGTCGTCTTCGTTCCCACGGCCGAGCTTGCTGGCCCCGGCTGGGACGCGACTGTTGGCACGAGCGGCAAGGGGACCGCCGACGACATCTATGGCCCGTGGTACGGACTTGACCGCACGCGGACTCACGTTTCCGCGTACACCCAGTTCGCGTTGCGTTGGGTCGCGTTGGACCGGATGCGCGACGCGGTCTTCCCGGGGTTGGGAGTTGTCGGGCAGCGCCTCTCGAACGATGCCTGGCTCGACAAGGGCTGGGGGCTCTTCCTCACTGATCTCGATTTCGCGGCGGTCTTGCGGCAATCGTGCGCAGGAATCCCTCTTCCGACATTGCGTCAGCTCGCGGCCGGTCCTCCGCCGCTAGGTGCCCCAGGCGCGCTAGCTGAGACCTACGCCCGGTGGTACGCATATTCGCAGTCCATGGTCGCGTATCTATACGAGAGATTCGGACCGGATGCGTATTGGCGCCTTCTGGATGCGTACATCTCGAACGGTTCGACGCCGACGAACTTCACCGCGGTCCTAAAAACCAGCCGGGACGACTTCTACGCATCCTGGTTGACGTGGCTAAGGAAGAAGTACTGCTAGCGCTTCGTCACCGGTTATAGACCCGCAGCGCACGCAACTCGATCACGAGGCTTTGGTTCCGGGTCGCATTCGCGACCACACCGATCGCCCCGCTGGCGATGATGGAGTCAGTTGATCGTGCAATCTCTGCCCCTGACAAGAAGACGACGATGTCGCGACCATAGGCAGAGGCCACAAGATCCGTCTGTTGGTTTCGCGACGAAGGTATCCGAGAGGCTGGGCCGAACAGTCGCTGAGGGGCAGCGTCGGCCTCGAATGACTGCGTGACCTGGATGGTGATCTCACCGGTTGACGGAGTCACGACGACCTGATCCTGACGACCTGCGCTGCCGCGAAAGTACAGCGCGACCGAGCCCTCGCCGCTCACCGGGCGGACGGCGAATTCCGCCACGAAGTCATCCGGCGAGAGGTTTGCGATGCTGATTGCGGCCCAGCTCGCCGGCGAGACCTCGAAGCGGATCGCGTCTCCCGTGAACAGAACGTGGTCCTGGGCGTTGCCCACCGACACGAATTCGCGCGAGCCGCCGGCCGGACTGAAATCCGCGTCGAAGAGTTGAGCGCCATGCGGGGGTAACACCCCGGCGGCGCCGCGCGGAACGGTGGCTGGGGCCCTGCTCAAGACGAGCGCCCCCAGGGCAACCACGACCGCTAGGGCAAGGATCCCGGCACCGAGAGCGGTTCGCGTCTTGCCCCAGGGCAGAAGACGGCGAGGTGGTAGATCCTCGCCCGCGGCCATGAACTCCATCCGGCGCCAATCGACGCTGTAGACGCGAGGCGCATCTTGAATGCCCTTCAACTGGAGCCCCTCACGCTCGACGAGAGGCGGGAGCCCTGAGGTCCGCAGAAGGCCACGTACCGTGTCTGTGATCAACAGCTCGCCACCCTGTGCGGCCGCGCCGATGCGCGCCGCCAGGTTCACCGCCGAACCGACGTACTGATCGTCGAGTGGCACGGGCTCTCCCGCGTGAATACCAACCCCAACACGCAGCGGGCGGTCGGCTGTCGTCCGATGCTCCGCCTCCTGCAGGATCGCCGTGCCGCATCGCACGGCCTGACTCGCGCCTTCAAACACGAGGTAGAAGCTGTCGCCCTCGGTCTTGATCTCGCCACCGCCGGTCAGGGCAAGCTGTGCCCGGACCATCCGCCGGAAATCCGTTATCAGCCGATGTGCGAGGGCGTCACCGTGCGCCTCGACGAACGAGGTGTAGTCGCGGATGTCCGCGAACAGGAACGTGAGGGTTCGAGCCGCTCGACCACTGGGCACAGGGCGATTCTGGCAACCGCGCGCAAATGTGGGTCGTGACTAGACCGGCGCTGCGTCCTGTGCTACTCGGCGATAAGGACCGCGACGACGACCCCTCCCTCGAGTTTCGCGCCCGCCGTGTGGTTCAGCTTCGCGACCCGCCCGCGGATGGGCGCGAGGAGCTCGTTCTCCATCTTCATCGCCTCCAGCGTGACGATCGGCGCGTCGCGCTCGACGATGTCGCCCTCCTTTACATGGACCGCCTTGAGCAGGCCGGGCATCGGCGCGCGGAGCTCGACGCGGCCACTCCGCGATGCTGCGGCGCCGCGACTCGCGCGCATAGCGCGCTCGTCTATGACGCTCGCCAGCACGTCGTGCCCGTCCACGTCGAGCCGCATTGGCTCATGCGTGACCAGCGT
>VBDX01000076.1 GCA_005881885.1 Chloroflexota bacterium | reverse complement strand
ACGCACTCGGGAAGACCCCGATCGTGGTGGGCGACGGTCCTGGCTTCTACACCACCCGCGTGCTCTCGACCATGATCGGCGAGGCCTTCGCGATGCTCGCCGAAGGCGATTCGATGGAGGCGATCGATCGCGCGATGACGGACTTCGGCTGGCCCGTCGGCCCCCTTCTGCTGGTCGACGAGGTAGGCCTCGAAGTCGCCGCGCACGCCGGCGAGACGGTGGCGAAAGCGCGCGGCCTGGAGGCGCCTACGATCGTGAGCGCGCTCGTCGCGGAGGGCTTCAAGGGCAAGCACAAGGGCGGGGGCTTCTACCGCTACGACGGGCGCCGGCGGACGCCGAACCCCCGCGTGCGCGAGCTCCTCGGCCCGCCGACGCATCCTGCCGGTGGAGACATGGCCGAGCGGCTCACTTTCACGTTCGTCAACGAGGCCGCGCGGTGCCTGGATGAGGGAGTGCTTCGGTCGGCGGCGGAGGGCGACCTCGGTGCGGTGCTCGGGCTTGGATTCCCGCCGTTCCTGGGCGGCCCGTTCCGCTACGCCGACGCGCAGCGGCAGCAGATCGTGACGTCGCTCGAGCGGCTGGCCGCGACGCGGGGCGATCGTCTCGCGCCCACTGAGTCGCTGCGGTCGCGGCGGCCGTATTTCAGTCTGTGACGACGACGAACTTCTTCAGTGGCAACGCGGATCTCGTCGAGGTCTTCGACAAGGTCGTTCCATGGTCGCGCGTCGTCCGTGCGGTCGAAGGGGACGGCGCCGACGTCGCAGGGACGGTCTCCACCTGGCGCGAGATCCTCGACCTCGCGGGCAAGTACAGCGCGACCGAGATCGCGCCGCGGGCGGCGAAGGTGGATGAGATCGGCGTGATCCGCGAGAACGGCCAGATCCGCATGAACGAACCGATGCTGGAGAACCTGCGCGGTCTTGCGGAGCTCGGCCTGGCCTCGCCCTCGGTCCCGCCGGACTTCGGCGGCGCGGGGCTGCCGTTCACGGTGACGATGATGATCGGGGAGATGCTCGCCCGGGCCGATCTGTCGACGCAGGTGCAGCACGGGATCGGCTGGAACTCTCCGGCTGCGCTCATCTATCGATTCGGGACGGACCAGCAGAAGGCGCAGTACCTTCCGCGACTCGCGAAGGGCGAGATGATGGGCGCGGTCGCGATGACCGAGCCGCAGGCCGGTTCGGACGTCGGCCGCCTCACGACGACGGCGACCGAGCGGAGCGACGGTTGCTGGATGCTTCAGGGCCGCAAACAGTTCATCTCCGCGGGGCAGGGCGAGATGGTGATCGTGCTCGCGCGGTGCGTCGCCGGATCGACCGGCCTCGATGGTCTCGGGATGTTCGTCGCGGATCGCGAGGGCGGCAACTATCTCGTCGAGCGGGCGGAGCACAAGTTCACGATCCGCGGTTCGCCGACGTGCGCGCTCGTCTTCGAGGGCACACGCTCCGCGGCCCTCGGGAAACCCGGGGAAGGATGGAAGCAGATCCTCACGTTCATGAACGAGTCCCGCCTCGGCGTCGGCATCCAGGGCATCGGCGTCGCGACGGCGGCGTTCGAGAAGGCGTCGGAGTACGCGGCGCGACGCGTCCAGATGGGGAAGCCCATCCGCGAGCATCCGATGGTTGCCGAGATGCTCCTCGACATGGAGACGACCGTCGCCGGAGCCCGCGCGCTCGCGTATGAGGCCGCCGTCCTCCAAGACCTCGTGATGTTCGGGGCCGATCAGCGTGCCGCCCGCGAGGCTCGTGAGCTCACACCGCTGGTGAAGTGGTACGGGACCGAGGGCGCGGTGCGCGTTTGCCGGCTCGCCCTGCAGATCCACGGCGGCGTCGGAGTCGTCGACGAATACGACGTCGGCCGTTTCATGCGCGACAGCCTCATTACTCCTATCTATGAGGGCACGTCCCAGATCCAATCGCTCATGGCGGTCAAGGACCTGATGAAGTGGACGATGAAGCGACCGGCCTCGCTCGTCAGAGGCGGACCGAGCCGCCTGCTCGCCGGCGCGCGCTTCGACGGGCGGGTCGGCTCGGACTTCGCCGCCGCGCGCGGCCACGTCGTCGGGTCCCTGCGGGGGCTCGTGGGACGGCTCGTGCGGCGCAAGGGGCCGGGACTGTTGCGCGGCGGGAGCCTTGAGGACGCAGACCTCGGACCGATCCTCCTCCACGCGGAGCGGCTCACCGAGTCGCTCGCGCACACGCATGTGGCGCGGGTGCTTGCGGAGCGCGCGAAGCTCGTGCCCGGCCGGCGCCGGCTCGCCGAACGCGCCGCGCGGACCGCGCGTCTTGTCGCCGAGCGCAACCGTCGCGCGATCGCTCTGGATGACGGTAGCGTCTTCGAACGGATCGCCGCCTGGCGATCGGAGCGGAACTGAGCGCGAGCTAGGTCAGGCGGCTCGCGATACGGTCGTGGTCAGTGATGCGAGGAAACGCGTGATGTGTTCGTTCGCCCAGCCCGCCGCTTCGAGCGGCAGCGAGTGGCCGACGCCGCGCGCGATCTGGACCTCCGCGAGCGGCAGCTCTCTGCAGCGCCTCGCGTCGGTGGCGGAGATCACACGGTCTTCGTCGCCCCAGAGCACGAGTGTCGGCACTTTGCTGAGCTCCGTGAGGCGCCCGTCGATGCGGATGCCGAGCTGCTCGCCGCCCGGCAGGAATGCACGCGCCTTGCGCCAGCGCCGCGGCTGATTCGCCCAGATGATGGCCCGCGCCGATAGCGCGCGGGGTCGCGCGCTGATCCCGTGCCGGACCAGACGTGCCACGAAGCGTTGGTCGCCCCGCCGGCCGCTGCCGACCAGGAAGCGGCGGATCGTCGAAGCCCGCAGGACGCTCGGCCGCAGGAGCAGCCGCCCCAGGAGCGGGACGCAGTAGAGCTTGTAGATCCAGTGGAGCGAGACCCCGAGCGCCGCGGGGGCGATCAGGACGAGGCCGGTCACGAGCTCGGGCCGGCGAAGCGCGAGGTGAAGTGCGACCCCGCCGCCCAGCGAATGACCGAGCACGAGCGCCCGTGGGACCGCGAGCGCCTCGATGACGCGCGCGACGTAATCGGCGAGCTGCACGACGTTCGCGTCCGCGGCGCGAAGCGATGGGTGCAGCGCGAAGCCCGGGAGATCGACGACGTGGACGGTCCAGCCGAGGCGGCGGAGCGTCCGGATTTGTGGTGCCAGCGCGCGCCAGTCGGCGGAGAGTCCGGGCAGCACGACCGCGTGGGGCGGAGCGCCGCTCCCCCAGGTCGTCACACGAAGCCGGTACCGCTCACACGGGGTGACCTGCACCCGCATACGGCTGGCAAATGCAACGGGCATGCCGTTTGCCTGGGTGTTTCACGTTATTAACGGGGACACTCCTCCGGGGCGGCCGGGCGCCCGCGGCACCGCCGTGATGCTCCTTCATGGCCTGACCGGGACGCCGCTCGACGTGAGCTCGGTCAGAAACATCCTCGCCGCCGACGGGTACACCGTCAGCGCTCCGCTCCTTCCCGGCCGGGGGACGTGTCCCGCCGATATGGACAGCCTCTGCTGGGAGGATTGGATGTCCTCCGCGCTGGCGGCGTACGACGAGCTTGCCCGGCGTCACCGTGGGGTCATCGTCGGGGGCGTGTCGGCGGGGGCGACGATGGCGCTCGACGTTGCCCTGCGCCGCCGACCCAAGGCCCTGCTCCTGTACGCTCCCGCGCTCGCTGTCGGAAATCGCCTCGCGTACCTGGCGCCGTACGTCTGGCGCGTGATCCGCCGCTGGCCCTCCCCGGCGAGCGACATGGTGGAGCAGAGTGCCGCGGCGACCTGCTACGACCCGGTGCCCGTTCGGGCGGTGGCCGAGCTCATCACCGGCATCGGCCGGGTCCGCGCGAGGCTCGGCGAGATCACCTGTCCTGCCCTGGTGGCGCACGCGGTCTCGGACCGCCTCGTCCCCGTCGCGGATGCGCGCCTCCTGGCGCACCGGCTCGGCGGGGCTGTAACGACTTTGTTCCTCGAGGGGAGCGGGCATTCGATCACGACCGATGCGCGCCGACAGGACGTCGCGGATGCCACCCTCGCGTTCGTACGGCTATTGGCTGGGGATCGTCCAGTCCTTCGGCACGATGTGGATCCACGTCTGACCGGGCTCGAGACGAACGATCTCCCCGGCCGCGTTGCGTAGATCGAAGACGTCGAAGATGTCCGGGCGGGTCCAGCTGACGTCTTCCCGTCGGCCGTCGCGGAAGACGACACCCTTGTTCGTGCCGGTCAGCTCCATGAAGAGCTTCGGATTGCCCGCCGGGTCGAGACCGTACTGGTCGGTGAAGTGGACCTCGGTCTGGATGATCACGATGCTCTTGGCGGCCACGACCTGTCCGTTGGCACCGTCGGCTTCGCGCACGCCGTCCTGGTAGCGCGCATAGCTCCGCGACGCCGGGTCGTACTGGTAGCGGACCGCGAAGCCCGCGCGATAGGGGACGGTGACGTTCGCTGCGGGCTCGCTCGTGCTGAAGCCCCCGGCGAGCGCATCGGTGTTCGATGGCGGGAGGAAGTCCCAGGCCGGCACGTTGACCGGGTCGTTGCCGCCGGGCGCCGCGGCGAGCGCGTCGCGCAGCGCCGCGTAGCTGGTGAAGTAGTTGTACGGCGCTTCGCGGAAGCCCACGCGATATCCCCAGCCGTATCCCGGCGAGAGATCGACGTAGCGGTGCGCGACCGCGTCGTCGTAGTGCAGGCGCATGAGCTCTTCAGGTCCACCGCCTGAATAGACGAATGCCCCGCTGAAGCTCGGTACGATCGGCGTGTCGGTGATGCGGGCGCTCCGGACCGACCCGATCACGTCGGGCTGCTGCGATTGGAACACCGCGGCGAGACGCGTCGTGAGCCCCTCGACGAGCCACTCGTACACCTGATCGGCCTTGCTGATGCCGTAGTGGGGTCGAGCGTGCGGGTTGTTGTCGATCTTCACATACAGCGGGCGCCTCGTGACCGGACCTCTGTTCAATGGCAGCCCAGTGAGCGGCCAGCGCGGGCAGAGCGTCTCCTCGGCCGTCGAGGTCAGCTTGAAGCTTCCGCCGACGTTCGCGAGCAGGTTGCTCCGCACCTGGATTCCGTCAGCGGGCGCGAGCGCGTCAATGTCGGCCTTGCCGTCCCCGTTCCAGTCGCCGACAAGGAGCGCCGTCGCCCCGGCGCAGGTTGAGGCGGACGGCAAGGTCGCCGCGCCCGCGAATCCGTTCTCCGGACGGAAGGCATCCGCCGGGTCGAAGACGTGAACGCGAGCGCTTCCGTCGTCCGCGCCATACAGCGCAAGAACCTCATCCCTTCCGTCGCCGCTCAAGTCCGCGGCGGAGATCGACGCGCGCGAGAGGTCGTATTCGCCCTCGCTCGTCTCGTACACGCCTTTGGGGTCCATGACGAAGCCGCCCGGGC
The DNA here is from genome assembly GCA_005881885.1 of Chloroflexota bacterium. Taxonomy (GTDB): domain Bacteria; phylum Chloroflexota; class Limnocylindria; order P2-11E; family P2-11E; genus 3-1-20CM-2-70-9. Next base: position 6,646 of record VBDX01000076.1, on the reverse strand, counting down.
GGTAATCGAAGAGCTGCAAACGGACCTTCGCGTTCGGGTACTGATAGAGCGCCGCCAGCTGGTCGGGATATCCCGTCCGCGTGAAGTGCCCGACGACAAAGCGCGCGCGCTTCGTGTCGTACTGGCCGGCTCCGGAATCGAAGACGCCGTCGCTACCCCCATACGAGAAAGACGAACCCGTCGACGCGAAGTAGTGGAGACGCATGTCGGCGTTGTCGTACTGGTAGGTGATGAGGACGCCGTCGTGAGGAGCGCCCGCCAGGCTCGCGCCCATGACGTTGGCCGCGCGCCCCCACGCGTAGTCCGCGCTGGCCCACCATGCTTCCGGCGGCATGAAGCTCGTTCCGGTGGAGCGGAAGACCAGCAGGCGCACGCCGTTGTCGCCGTCGTTGTACAGCGCGACGAGGTCGTCCTTCCCATCGAGCGTCACGTCCGCCACCGCGAACTTCGCTCGCGCGAGCGCGAAGAAGTTTGGCGCGGTCGTCAGCCACGTCGAGTCCGAGAACGTGTCGCCGTCGGCGTTCTGATCGCGCACGGTGATCTTGAGACTCAGATCGCGTGAGGGGTCCTGGAGGAGCGCGATCTGTGCCTTCCCGGAGCCTCGGAAGTCCCCGCTTGCCGCCACGCTCGCCCCGACGACACCGACCGACCGCATCTTCCCCGGGACGGCGGGGGCGCCTCTGCCCGGCGGCAGGTTTGGCTGCGCCTTGTTGACCTCGCCGCCGGGCTGTTCCGAGCCTTCGGGACGGGCCGCCGGACGCGTGCAGGCGAGGAAGACGATCGAGACGATGACGAGCAGGGATATCACCCACCGACGACAGGACATAGCCGGCACGATGACGCATTTCGCACGTCTCGTGCCAGCGGCCGCTCAGGCGACCGCTCGCGCGACTATGCTCACGCACCGCTGAGCGACGTCGGTCGCCCAGCCAATCGAAGGACGGGGGAGATGGTGAACAGATCCAGGGTTCTAGGCGTTGCGGTCGGGCTCTGCGTCGTCGCATCTACGGTCCTGCTGGGCGGAACAACGCGTGCCGGCTCCGGCGTGCAGCAATACATCGTTCTCGTCGACCAAAACGCCTCGGCTACGGCCGACGCGGCGATCCAAGCGGCGGGTGGCGACGTCCTCAGCCTGAACAAGCTGGGGATCGCGACGGTCGCATCGTCCAACGCCAACTTCGCGTCGGCGGTGGAGCGCTCACCGGCCATCGTGGGCGCGGCTCGGGACGGTGCCTTCGCGCAGGACCGAGCGACAGCGAGCAGCGCGCCGGCCGGCACGCACTCGCAGGCGTCCGAGGCGATGGGCTGCGCCGCGCTGTATAGCGTGTCGCTCGCCACCGGGCCGGATCCCTTGGGTCCGTGCCAGTGGGACATGCGAGCGATCCACGCAACGCCGTCCGGCTCGTATGCCGTGAACAAAGGGAAGGGTGTCAGGGTCGGCGTTATGGACACCGGCGTCGATCTCCATCACGGCGACCTGATCTCCAACGTCGACGTGGCCGCGTCGTGCGTGTTCGTCTACCCGACGACGCCGACCTCGCTGCCGGCCGAGCAAGTCACGCGCGGAAGCTGCTCCAACAAGGCCGCACTTCAGGACTACGCGGGGCACGGCACCCACACGGCCGGAACGGTCGCCGCGCCGATCAACGGCACCGGGACCGCGGGCGTCGCGCCCGAGGCGACGATCGTCGCGCTCAAGGCGGGCACCGCGAACGGCTTCTTCTTCACCGATTCGGTCGTGGACGCGCTCATCTACGCCGGTGACCAGAAGCTGGATGTTGTGAGCATGAGCTTCTTCGCCGACCCGTGGCTCTTCAACTGCCACAGCGACAAGGAACAAAACGCGATCGTCCAGGCGATCTCGCGCGCCGCAAGCTACGCACAGCAGCAGGGCGTGGTGCTCATCGCCGCCGCGGGCAACGAGGGCATCGACCTCAACCACCCGGTCCAGGACGAGATCAGCCCGGACTTCCCGCCCGGCGCGAACGTCACTCGACAGGTGAACAACAGCTGCGTGACGCTGCCGACCGAGATAGCCGGGGTCGTGGTGGTCACAGCCACCGGCGCGCAGAACCTGCTCGCGTGGTACTCGACGACCGGGATGATCACCGACGTCACCGCGCCCGGCGGTTCCCGGTTTCAGACGCCGACGTTCAACTCGGCTCGCGGTCGGGTCCTGTCCACCTATTCATCGACCGCGTTGGATCTCGCGCTCCAGGCATCGATCAATCGCCTCGTCATCGATCCGGCCGGGAACTACTACGCGTGGTTGAACGGAACATCGATGGCGGCCCCCCACGCGGCGGGCGTGGCCGCGCTGATCCGCGCCGCGCACCCCGGAATGCCAGGTGGCGCGGTGGCTGCCGCGCTGCGCAGGACGGCGACGAAGCTGCCCTGCCCAGCCACTCACGATCCGGGCGTCGAATTCTTCGGGGCGCCGCTGCAGATCTGCACGGGAGGCCCCGGCAGCAACAGCTACTACGGCGCAGGCCTCGTGAACGCGCTCGCTGCCGCACGCGACTAGCGACTCCCGCGGTTATGGTGACGGGGAGCCCTCGACGGGCTCCCCGTCGATTTTCACTCGGGAGGCCAAGAGGATGACAGGCTCCACGGCGCAGGTCGGACCCGGTCGCCTACACGCAGCGATGGCGGCCCACGTTGCGAAGAGTGAATTGCCCGGCATGGTCACCCTTGTCGCTTACGGTGAGGACGTCGAAGTCGATGCCATCGGTGCGATGGCGTTCGCTAGCAACGAGCCGATGCGGCGCGACACGATCTTCCGTATCACGTCGATGACGAAACCGATCCTCGCCGCAGCGACGATGATGCTGGTCGAAGACGGCAAGGTCGCATTGGAGGAGCCGGTCGATCGGCTGCTTCCGGAGCTGGCGGACCGCAAGGTCCTGAAGCGCATCGACGGGCCGCTTGACGACACGCTCCCCGCACGTCGTCCGATCACAGTCGAGGACCTGCTGACCTTCCGCATGGGGCACGGCCTGATCTTCGAGCCAGTCTTCGACCCGCCGTATCCGATCATCACGGCGGCACGAGAGCTCGAGCTCGTCATGGGGCCGCCGGATCCGCGTACACCGCACAACCCGGACGAGTGGCTCAGGCGCTTCGGGACCTTGCCGCTCATGTACCAGCCGGGTGAGCGGTGGCAATACAACACTGGATCGCTCGTGCTGGGCGTCCTGGTCGCGCGCGCGTCGCGACAACCGCTGGGCGAGTTCTTTAGGGCCCGCATCTTCGAGCCGTTGGGTATGAAGGACACGGGCTTCTCGATCAGCCCGGAGCAGAGCCGCCGGCTGCCGAGTTACTACCAGACGAATTTCCAGACTGGGAAGCTAGAGGTGCAGACGGTCTCCGGACCGAGCAAGTGGACCAAGGCGCCGGCGTTTCCGTCGGGCGCGGCAGGTCTCGTTTCGACCATCGACGACTATCTTGCGTTCGCACGTCTGCTCCTGAACGAGGGCGTTCACGAGGACAAGCGGCTCTTGTCACAGACATCGGTGCGCCTCATAACGACAAACCACCTCACGCCCGAGCAAATGGCAGGAGGCGGCGCGGTACTCGGTGGCCAGGGCTGGGGTTTCTGCATGGCTGTCGCGACCGCACCCGACGAGGTGTCAACCGAAGTGGGCCGGTACGGTTGGAACGGCGGCTACGGCACCTATTGGTTCAACCATCCCGCGCGGAACCTGGTCGCGATCGCGATGTCCCAGACGAGCGACGCCCTATTCAACGGCACGATGACCGAGTTCGGAAAGCTGGCTATGACTGCTGAGGCGTCATAGCGTCTTCGCTCCCGCCGACGACGGCTGCCTCGGAGACATGTGATTCGCCGAGCCGTCCAGGCGAGACCGTCCGCATAAAATGGAGTTTCCGCCGAGGTAGCTCAGTTGGTAGAGCAATGGTCTGAAGAACCATGTGTCGCCAGTTCGATTCTGGCCCTCGGCACAGAGTTAGTCTCCTAGCGAATTCGAGAATCCGATGCGCCCGCGCTGACCTGCGGGAGCGTGTGAACCAAGTGTCGTCTAGTCGAGGTCGTGGTTTCCCTGTGGCGTGACCGAGAAGCCCTTCGTCGGGGAAGTTGTATTCGGAGATCCGTGTTCATCTCTCGCGCGCGGCCTAGCAATTCGTCCGACGCGACTCGCGCGTCAATTGCCGCACGCCGCGATGCGCTAACGTCCGCGCCCGTGGCCCGCGGCACGGCCGAGACCCGATAGACGAAGGAGTGCGGCGCTGACATGCCACGAGCGGGACCGGTCGATGAGCTGATTGCGAAGACGCCGGAGTGGCGCGGCGCGATGCTGGCGAAGCTCCGCAAGATCGTCCACGACGCGGACCCCGAGATTGCGGAGGATGTGAAGTGGAAGCGGCCCAGCAACCCACTGGGCTCGGCCGTCTGGTCGCACGACGGGATGGTGTGTGTCGGGATCATCCTCAAGGAGCGGGTGAGGCTTGCGTTCTCCGCGGGCTCAAGCCTTCCGGACCCGAAGAAGCTCTTCAACGCGCAGCTCTTGGGCAAGTCGCGGGCGATCGATGTCTCTCAGAACGAGAAGCCCGATGAACAGGCGGTCAAGGCGATCGTGAAGGCCGCCGTCGGGCACAATCTCGCGAAGACGCGGCCGGCGAAGACGCGAGCGCGATCGCGAAGCACGAAGTAGTACAGCGACATTCTCGACGGGCGCGTTCAGCATCGATCACTGCGAGAGGCTACGCCCCCGTTTCTACCGAACGGTCGTTTGGTATATCCTCCCCGCCCATGGCACGGCTGGTGGGGAGGGTGAGTGCGCCTACCCTCGGGCGGCGGCGGCAGCGTCGGTCCGCCGAGCGCGAGAAATCCATCCGCGCAGCGGCGCTCCGCATCTTCCGCCAGAAGGGTTTCCACGCCGCCTCGATGCAGAACATCGCCGATGCCGTGGGCCTCTATAAGGGCAGCCTCTACTACTACGTTTCCTCGAAGGAGGAACTACTCGTTCGACTGTTCGAGGGGCGAGCAGATCAGGTCCTGGGCGAGATACGAGCCATCACGTACGGGACAGGAACGTGCACCGAGCAGCTGCGCGCAATGGTGCGCGCGTACGTGCTCGGCGTTCTGAGAAACCTCGATTCTGTTCGCGTGTATCTCCGTGAGGAGCATGTGCTGCCTCCGGCGGCGCTGCGGCAGGTGCACGACGAGCAGCGGACGATGCGTGACCTGTTCGAAGGCGTTATCGGGCACGGCATGCGCGACGGCTCGTTCGTCGGGACCGACCCCAAGCTCGCCGCCCTCGCTCTCCTCGGGATGTGCACGTGGGTTCATCGCTGGTACCGGCCGAAAGGGCGGCTCACCGAGACCGCGATCGCCGACGACTTCGCCGACCGCGCGATACGGATGCTGAGCGTGTGACGCTCGAGGTCCGCACTGCGCTGACGTCGGCCTGAGGAACGAGGAGCTCGGACGCAGCATGCTCTCGGTCGCACCGGACACCCTCATCGATCTCCCGTGGGGACAGCTGCTCGTCAACGGGCTCGCGCTCGGCAGCCTGTACGCGCTGACCGCGTTCGGCATCGTCCTGATCTTCAAGACGACCCAGGTCATCACCTTTGCTCAGGGCGAGACGGCGATGTTCAGCACGTTCGTGGCCTTCACGCTCCTGACCGCCTTCCAGCTCCCGTTCGCCGTCGCATTCGTCCTCACGATGCTCTTCGCTGGGGTGTTCGGTGCACTCATCGAGCGCGTCATCATCCGGCGCATCAGCACGACCACGGTGTTGAACCCGGTGATTGTGACGGTCGGCCTTAGCCTCATCCTGCTGGGCGCTGCGGGTTGGATCTGGGGCTACGAGATACGGACCTTTCCCGACCCGGTGGTCGGCCCGCCCCTCCACCTCGGGACGGTGGTCGTGAGCCAGCTGAATGCACTGATCTTCCTAGTGACGCTCGTTTTGATGACGGTCCTCTTTGCGTTCTTCCGCTTCAGCCCAACGGGGATCGCCATGCGGGCCGTCGCGGAGAACCAAGTGGCCGCACAGCTGATGGGCATCAGCATCGGTCGCATGAATGCCCTTGGCTGGGGAATGGGTACCGCGATGGGCGCGGTAACCGGCATGCTGATCGCGCCGATCAACTACCTCGACCCGAGCATGATGGGCGACGTCGCGCTCAAGGCATTCGCCGGGGCTGTGGTCGGTGGACTCACCAGCCTCCCAGGCGCCGTCGTCGGCGGACTGTTGCTCGGCATCGTCGACAGCGTCGTCGGGTTCGCAGTGCCTGAGCTTCGCAACACCATTGCATTCGCCCTCATCGTGCTCGTGCTCGTGGTGCGGCCCGGTGGCCTGCTGGGCAGGCACGAGACCAAGAAGGTCTAGGCGCGCGGAGTGACGATGCACTGGCTGCGAACTCGCGGGCGCGCCACCGCGCCATACGGTCTGGGTCTGGCCGCTGTCCTCGTCATCCCCACATTGCTCAACGTCATTCCCGGCGTCGCCCCGGGCTACGTCCTTTATCTCGTTTCGCTCGCGCTCATCTACGCCATCGTCGCCATCGGCCTGGGAATCCTGATCGGACACACCGGCCAGATCTCACTCGGACACGCCGGTTTCTTCGCGATCGGCGCCTACGCCTCAGCCCTGCTCACCCTCCGCTTGGGTCTCCCATT
>VBDX01000210.1 GCA_005881885.1 Chloroflexota bacterium | reverse complement strand
TTGGATTGCCACGCGCGGATGCCGAGGTGTCGGTCAACGTGGTCGAGCTCGTGACGCAGGAGAAGTCGCTGAAAGGAAGCATCTACGGATCGACGCGTCATTTCGCCGACATCCCTCGGCTCATTTCGCTCTACCGCCGCGGACGTCTACCGATCGACCGGCTCCTGGGCCGACGTTACCGATTGTCAGAGATCAATGACGCCTATCGGGCGCTGCTCAACGGCGAGTTCGCTCGCGCCGTGATCGTCCCCGGCTGAGCGTCGCCCGGCTGTTCGCACGCCGCCTCAACAACCCGCGATCGGTTGTGTTGCCCTGCTCCATCGACTTTGGATCACTCATCGCTCTACCAGCATCGTAGGAAAAAGACGCCACGGTAGGCTTGTTCTTCTTCGTGCCCATCGAGATCGTCGATTACGACATCGCGTGGCCCCGCCAATTCGAAGAAGAGAAGGGCCGGATCCTCGGGGCGATTGGTCGCCACGTTGCCGCGGTCGAGCACATCGGCAGCACGGCTGTCCCCGGCCTCGCCGCGAAACCGATCATCGACATCCTGGTCGGTCTTCGTTCATTGGCCGACGCAATGAACTGCATCGATCCGCTGAAAGGGCTTGGCTACGAGTACGTGCCTCAGTGGGAGGCCGAACTGCCCGAGCGGCGGTACTTCCGGAGGGTCGTGCCGCGACCCCGCACTCACCACATCCACATGGTCGAAACCACAAGCGAATTCTGGCGAAGACAACTGCTGTTTCGTGACTACCTTCGCGCGCACCCCGAGGATGCTCGTGCCTACGAGACCCTCAAGCGTCACCTGGCGAGCAGGTTCGAGGTCGGACGACACTATGCCGCCGCGAAGTCAGTCTTCATCAGGACAATCTTGGACAAAGTCGATCGCGCCTCAACCCTGACCAAGGACTCATAGATATGGACCAGTTTTCTCCCGCACCTTCGTGCTCGCCCGATCAGAAAGGTCGTCCTCATCCCGAGTCTCGACATCGCCCCTCGCGCGGCCGCGGGTGATCATGTGGAATGCCTCGCGCGACGTCGCCGCCTCCATTCGCGCTGCGGCGGCGGCCCGGCGCTTGAGGTCCATGCGCCGATCAGCCATGGTCTGGCCGTCATCCGATGAGCGGAGTAGGGACGGATGGCGTCCTGCGCGTCACTGCGGCGGAGGGGCGACGCCTCGCCATCGCCGCGCAGCGTCTCGTGCCCAGAGGTGCGCCGACGAGGCGGGGCGTGCTCGAGATCGTGCGCGACCTGGGCTTCCTCCAGATCGACCCGACCAACGTCGTCGCGCGGAGCCCATTGCTCGTGCTGTGGAGCCGCATCGGCCGCTTCGACCCGGCTCTCGTGGAGGGCCTCCTCGCATCGCGTGACCTCTTTGAGACCGCTTCACTCATCGTCCCGATGAGCGACCTCCCGATCCACAGCGCCACGATGCGTGCGTACCGTGCGGCGACCTCCGGCCGGCCGACTCGATTCGCGCGGGGCAGTCTCGAAGGGGCGGGCGGCGGGACCTGGCCGGAGCGCGCGGCGGCGATGCTCGCCCGGAACCCGCAGCTTCGGCGGAGCGTCCTGTCGCGTCTGAAGCGTGACGGCCCGCTACCCGTCACTGCGTTCGAGAACCGCGCAATCGGCAGCTGGACGTCGGGTCAGTGGGACGACGACCGGAACGTAAGCATGATGCTGACGATCCTTCAGCGTCGCGGCGAGGTCGTCGTCGCCGGGCGCCGCCGTGGGCAGAAGCTATGGTCGCTGGCCAATGGATGGTTGCCAGCGACGACACCGCTCTCGGAGGCGGCGCTCGGGCGAGAGACTGCGACGCGCGCCCTGCGCGCGCTCGGTGTCGCGACTCCCACACAGCTGCGTCGGCATCACGCGTTCGGCACCCAGGTCACCCGAGCGGCGATCGATGAGCTCGAGGGAAAGGGCTTGGTCAGGCGTGTGACGATCGCCGACGGCGAGCGGGCATGGTCAGGCACCTGGTACGCGCCGGCCGACGTGGTCGAGCAGCTGGCGTCAGTGCTCCGGAGTTGGAAGGAGCGCACCACGCTCCTCTCGCCCTTCGACAACCTCATCGCCGATCGCGCTCGTACCGAGCAGCTCTTCTCGTACCGCTACCGGACCGAAATCTACACGCCACCTCATCTCCGCAAGCTCGGCTACTGGGCGATGCCGGTGCTGCACGGCGATCGGATCGTCGGCAGCGTCGACCCCCGCTTCGAGCGCGCACGCGGCGAGCTGGTCGTGAACAAGGTCGTGCTCGATTCCCGGACACCGCGTGATGCCATGCGGCCCATCCGGACCGCGGTCGACGAGCTTGCCGCGTTCGTTGGTGCGACGAAGATCCGGTGGCCGTGATCGCGTGCCGGGACCGTGCCGAGACTCGCCTGGCATCCCGAGACAGTGAAAACTACCCGATGCGAACTCCCACCTCCGAAGGGTCAAACTCCCGGTCAGTCGCTCAGAGTGGGCGACCTTATCGAGAGAAAACCACCGCCGTGGGGGTTGAGCAACGGAACGGGAGTTTTCGCAACGCTCGCTTCGTCGTTCAGGACGTGCCAAAATCAGTCGGAAGCACACGCCGACGTAGCTCAGCCGGTAGAGCAGCGGTTTCGTAAACCGCCGGTCGGCAGTTCGAGTCTGCCCGTCGGCTCAGAATTCTCGAGGAAACTCGCGCGGATTCTTGGGCGAAGCACGACCTATCCAAATTTGACCGCAACCAGCATGCGGTCACCGCACGGCCGAGCGCGGTAGGTCGTCCTTTGTCTTCGGAGATTCCTCGGAAATGTCGCTAGTCCCAGTGGC
>VBDX01000075.1 GCA_005881885.1 Chloroflexota bacterium | reverse complement strand
GGCCGTCGACGAATCGCCGCCAGAGCTCGTGCAGCCGGAGGGGCGCGCGGTAGCGCCCAATCCGCGAGATCACCTCGGCCGCCTTCACGAGAGCGTTGTCCGACCTGTACGGCATCGATCCGTGGCCGGGTGTGCCGCGCACGCGCAGCCGCGTCCATTGCGAGCCCTTCTCGGCGGTCATGATCGGCAGCTTCGGCGCGCCGGCCCCGAGCGGGAACCGCGCTCCGCCGAACTCGGTTACGAGGAAGTCGCAACGGACGTCGTCCCACGCGTTCTCCGTGAGCCACTGCGCGCCGTGCGTGCCGAGCGCTTCCTCGTCCGCGACCGCCGAGTAGATCAGCGTTCCTTTCGGCTTGAAGCCGCTCGCGAGCAGCCTCCGGACGGCCACTGCCATCGAGGCGGTGACGTCGAGCATGTCCACCGCTCCACGGCCCCAGACCTCGCCGTCGATGAGCTCGCCGCCGAAGGGGTCGTGCCGCCAGCCCGATGGCGTGACCGGGACAACGTCGGTGTGGCCCATGAAATGGAGCGACGGCGCCTTCGGGTCAGTTCCTTCGATGCGCAGCACGAGGCTCGCGCGACCGGGCACCGGCTCGTAGCGCTTCATCTCCGCGCCCGGCACCCGCAGGTAGCTCTCGATGAGATCGACGCTCCGGACCTCGTTGCCTGACGCGGGGGTGCCGTCGTTGACGCAGGCGTTCCGGATCAGCCGTTGGACGAGGTCGGTGACCTCACCGGTCACGTCGGTCGCAGTCAACGTCACGCCTCCATCCGGACCTCTTCGAGGTCGAGGTCGCGCTCGATGTTCCGCAGCACGTCGTCGTCGATCGCTCCGCGATCGCGCATCTCCACAAGCTTCGCCCGCTGTGCGTCGATCACGGCGCTGCGGATCTGCCGATGCTCCACGAGCTCTTGCTCCGCTTCGTTCCCCGGAGCCTCGTGCAGCTGTTCCTCGTGCTCGGCACGATGACGGTATGCCTCGCGGAGCTGATCGATGAGCGGACGATGATCGGGCCATTTCTCCTGGAGCTCGTCGATCCGCCGCAACGCCTCCTCGATGAGGTCCTGTCGCGCGTGCGACTCCTCGTGTCGCTCGCCTTCATCGCCTCCGAGATGGAGGAGCTTGATCAGAAGCGGGAGGGTCATCCCCTGGCCGACGAGCGTCACGAGGATGACGGTGAAGGTGATGACGATGAGCGCATCCCTCGCGGGGAACGCCGCCCCGCTCGGCAGGGCCGGTGGGATCGCGAGCGCGGCCGCGAGCGAGACTACGCCGCGCATCCCGGCCCACGCGAGCACGACCACGTGCCCCGCCCGGCTCGGTTGTGGCTCGCGTGACACGAGCCGCTTCCATCCGACCATCCCTGAGATCCAGAGGGCGCGCACCGCGACGAGCGTGATGCTTACCACGAGGCCTACGCCGGCGAGGCCGAGCAGCGTCGGACGGTCCATCTCGCGGGCCAGCGCCGAGATCTGCAGGCCGATGACGATGAAAACGACGCCGTTGAGCAGGAAAATGAGCACCTCCCAGACCGCCCGACCGGCGAGCCGAACGTCGGACCCCATGATCCGCGACGAGCGCCTGCCGAGATACAGGCCCGCGCCGACGGCCGCGAGTACCCCCGACACACCGAGCGCCTCGGCCGGAAGGTACGCGGCGTACGGCGTGAGCAACGAGATGGTGATCTCGACGGGCATGTCCTCGATGCGAGACCGTATCTGCGTGACGATCCACCCCACCACGAGGCCGACCAGGATCCCACCGATGGCGACCACCACGAAGTTGCCGAGCAGGGCGAACGTGAAGAGGGGCGTGGCGGCGAGTGCGGCCACGAGCGCCACGCGGTAGATCGTGAGCGCGGTCGCGTCGTTGAGAAGGCTCTCGCCCTCGAGAAGTCGGATGAGCCGCTTGGGCACGGCAAGACGTTCCATAACCGCCGTTGCGGCGACCGCGTCTGGTGGCGACACGATCGCGCCGAGCGCGACCGCCACCGGCAGGGTCATGGAGGGGACGAGCGCGAGCGCGACGCCCGCGACAGCCGCCGTGCTTGCAACCACGAGTCCGACGGCGAGCGACGCGATGTTCCCGATATCCGCCTTGAAGCTCCGGATCGGGGTGAAGAACGCCGCGACGTAAAGGATCGGCGGCAGCACGAGGACGAGCACCACTCCGGGCGCCAGATCGATGCGGGGGACCGCAGGGATCGATCCAAGAGCGAGCCCACCGACGAGCAGCAGGACCGGATACGGGATCCGAAGCAGCCGCGCCACGGTCACAAGCACCGAGACGACGATGAGCAGAAGAAGAAGGACTTCGGCCGCTTGCACTTGCGGTTGACTAGGAGGGGCTCATGCCTGCACGCCACCCTTGGTCATCGGGAGCGGGTCGAGGACCCGGCGCAACTCGGCCTCGCTCATCACCTTCTCTTCGAGCGCGACGTCCATCAGCGATCGGCGCTCCGCAAGCGCCCGCTTCACCAACTCCGCCGCCTTCGCGTAGCCGACGTGCGGTGAGAGCGCGGTCACGATGAGCGAAGGACTCATGTCCATGAGCTCCTTGGCGCGCTCCTCGTCGACGCGAAGCCCGTCGATCGTCTTTTCACGAAGGACGCGTACGGCGTTCGCGAGGATCGTGGCGGAAAAACAAACCGCGTAATTGATCCCAGGCATCATCACGTTCAGCTCAAGCTGGCTTGCCTGCGCGCCCCAGGCGACGGCCGTGTCGTTGCCGATCACCTGAAAGCAGACCTGATTGACCATCTCGGGAATCGCGGGGTTCACCTTGCCCGGCATGATCGACGATCCCGGCTGCACCGCCGGGATGGAGATCTCGCCGAATCCGGTCCGCGGGCCGGAAACGAGCAGCCGGAGGTCGTTGCAGATGCTCGACAGCTCGATCGCCGCCGTGCGCATACCGCTCGAAATCCGGACGAACGGTGCCATCGATTGCATCGCCGCGAAGAGGTTCTTCGCGGGCGTGATCGGCTCGCCGTACCAATCCGCGAGATGAGCGCACACCCGCTCACGGAACTTGGGATCCGCATTGAGCCCAGTCCCTGCCGCCGTGCCGCCGATCCCGAGCTCTGTGAGCTCGGACCGCCCGGCATGCAGACGAGCCGACGCGCCGCGGATCCGCTCGGCCCAGCCGGAGAACTCCTGGCCGAAGGTGATCGGCACCGCATCCTGCAGATGTGTGCGCCCCGGCTTGACGCAGTCCGCGTATCGCGCGGCCTTCTCGTCGATGGACTCCGCGAGCTTGTCGAGATGGCCGCAAAGCGTCTTCGTCAGCTCGAGCGCCGTGAGGCGCATCGCGGTCGGCGTGGTGTCGTTCGTGGACTGGCTCATGTTCACGTGGTCGTTGGGGTTCACGTGCTCGTACGTCCCGAGACCGCCACCGAGGATCTGGTTGGCGCGGTTGGCCAGAACCTCGTTGACGTTCATGTGGAAAGAGACGCCCGCGCCGGAATGGAAGACGTCGACGACGAACTGGTCGACGTGCTTCCCGGCGAGGACCTCATCGCACGCCGCGACGATCGCGTCTTTCAATTTCGGATCGAGTCGTCCCGACTCGGCGTTCGCGAGCGCTGCCGCGCGCTTGATGCGAACGAACGCTCGGATGAACGCCGGAAAGGCCCGATAGCCGCTGATCGGGTAGTTCTCGATCGCTCGCTGGGTTTGGGCTCCCCAGAGCGCGTCGGCGGAGAGCTCTATCTCGCCTAGCGTGTCACGCTCCCGACGAGTGCTCACGTCGGTCCGGGGGGCTGTCGCTTTGCGCCCAGGGGCCCCTTCCCCCTGCCCCCGAGAACCCCCGATCACGAACGTACAATAGTCATTCCGAAGTGCAGAAGAACCGACTGACCTGGATGATCGGCGGCCCCCAGGGTAGTGGGATCAACGCATCCGCCGAAGTGTTCGCCAAAGCCTGCTCCCGAGCGGGCCTCCGCGTCTACGCGAACATCGAATACCACTCGAACATCATGGGCAAGCACTCCTTCTATCGCGTGCGCGTCGACGACGAGGACGTGCGCTCGTACAAGGACAAGGCCGACATCCTCGTTGCGCTGGACCAGGAGACCCTCACCGGCGACGGCGACCACCGCCGCTGGGCCACGCACTACGGACACCTCGGCGAGATCAACGAGGGTGGCGGCGTGATCTTCGACAGTGAGATCGGCTTCGACCCGGCCACTGCCAAGCGTCCGGATTTGCGCTTCTACGCGGTGCCCTTCATGGAGATCATCAAGAAGGCGCTCGAAGAGGTCGGCAAGGGTGAGCAGGCGCGGCGGTATGAGGTCATGAAGAACACGGTCGGCCTGGGCGCGTCGCTCGCGCTCTGCGATTACCCATTCGATCTCGTCGCCGAAGTCATCCGCTCCCAGTTCAAGGGCAAGCGCTCGGAGGTTGGCGAGCTGAACGTGCGTGCCGCGAAGCTCGCCTTCGAGCATGTAAAGCAGCACGAGAATGCGAAGGAGTTCCCATACACGCTCAAGCCCGGCGGCGAGCCGAAGGCGCGCATCCTCGCGAAGGGCTACGAGATCCACGCGATCGCTAAGCTCAAGGCGGGCTGCGCGTTCCAGACCTACTACCCCATCTCGCCCGCGACCGACGAGAGCGTCTACCTCGAGCGGCAGCAGCGCGAGTACAACCTGCTCGTGGTCCAGTGCGAGGACGAGATCGCCTCGATCAACATGGCCGTCGGCGCCGCGCACATGGGCGTACGCGCATCCACCGCCACGAGCGGTCCCGGCTTCGCCCTCATGGTCGAGGGAATTGGCTTCGCGTCGATCACCGAATGCCCCGGGCCCGTGCTGGTCATGTACCAGCGCGGCGGCCCCTCGACCGGCATGCCCACGCGGCAGGAGCAGGGTGACCTCCAGTTCGCGCTGCACCCAGCGCAGGGCGAGTTCCCGCACGTGGTCATCGCGCCCGGCGACCTGCGTGAGTGCTACCAGGACACGTTCTCCGCCTTCAACTGGGCCGAGCGGTACCAGATGCCGGTCATCGTGCTGTCCGACAAGAAGCTCGCGTCGGTCTACACGACGATCGACAAGCTCGAACTCCGCTGGCCAGATATTGACCGCGGTGAGGTCTTCACCGGCACCGAGTGGACGGCGGTTGACGCGAAGGGGCCAAACGACTCGGGTAGCCAGACCGGCCACAACGGGAATGGCAACGGGAAGATGGATCTCGCGAACGTGAAGGAATATCTCCGCTACGCGTTCGCGAAGGATGGGATCTCCCCGCGATCTCGTCCGGGCGTCACTGGTGGGCGCCACTGGATCACCAGCGACGAGCACGACCCCGATGGTCACATCACCGAGGGCGTCGAGATGCGCGTCGCGATGATGAACAAGCGCATGAACAAGCTGAAGCTGCTGCAGAAGGCGATGCCGCAGGAACAGCAGTACTTCCTGCACGGGCCGAAGGACGCCGACCTCACCGTCCTCGCCTGGGGCTCGACGAAGGGCACGATCCTCGACGCGCTCAAGGCCCTCGAGGCGCAGGGGAAGAAGATCAACTTCCTGCAGTGCCGGCTCATGCGTCCATTCCCGGCGGAGGCGGTCGGCGCGATCCTCCGTTCAGCGAAGCGCATCGTGTCCATCGAGGAGAACTACAGCGGTCAGCTCGCGCAGCTCGTGCAGGAGCAGACCGGCGTGATGATCGATCAGCGCATCAACAAGTTCGACGGCCGTCCGTTCAGCGAGGACGAGGTCGCGAATGCGCTCGCGAAGGTCTACGACGGCGCCAAGGCAGAGCCGGTGGTGACCCATGTCCATTAACGCGCCCGCGAAGCCGCTCACCCTCAAGGACTACAAGAGCGATCTGCACAATGACTGGTGTCCCGGCTGCGGTGACTTTGGCATCTTGACCGGCATCCAGATGGCGCTGCAGCAGCTGCAGATCGAGCCCGACAAGCTCGCTGTGTACAGCGGCATCGGGTGCAGCGGCAAGACGCCGCACTACATCAACGGGTACGGGTTCCACACGCTGCACGGCCGAGTCCTCACCGTCGCGACCGGCGGTCGTCTCTCGAACACCGACCTCACGGTCCTCGCGCTTGGCGGCGACGGCGACGGCTACGGCATCGGCGCGGGGTACTTCGTCGGTGCGGGCCGGCGCAACGCCGACTTCGCATACATCGTCCACAACAACAACGTGTATGGCCTAACGAAGGGCCAGGCCTCACCCACCCTGTCGAAGGGCAAGAAGACGAAGTCGATGCCCGAGCAGGCGATCCAGGACGGCATCAACCCCGTCGCGATGGCGATCGCGTCCGGCTACACGTTCATCGCGCGCGCGTACGCGCTCGAGCCGAAGTACCTCGCATCGATCATCGCGCGCGCGATCAGGCACAAGGGCTCGGCGCTCGTCGATGTTCTGCAGACGTGCCCCACGTACAACGACCTCTACACCAAGGAGTGGTACGAGGGCGCGGATCTTCCCGAGAAGCGCTCGCGGCTCTACAAGCTCGAGGAGAAGGGCTACGACGGGAAGGTGCAGGACCCGACCGACGAGCAGGAGATGATCGCGAAGAAGGCGGCCGCGGTCGCGCGCAGCTACGAAGCCGATCCGATCCCGATCGGGGTGTACTACGAGGTCGAGCTCCCGACGTACGAGGACGCCGTGTTCCAGCGGATCCCGGCGCTCGGCGAGAAGCCACTCGTGGAACAGGACGTCTTCCACCGCGATGTCACTCCGCTGCTCGAGGGGATGCGCTAGACCTCAGCGATCGGCGACCGCGCCCGGCAGCACGCCCTCGGAGAACCCGGCCATCACCTCGGCGAACCCTTGCTGAAGATCGATGTGGCGCGCTTCCTTGCCGACCGTGTAATAGGCGAAGGGCGGTTGCACGAGGAGCCCGCCACTCGGCGCGGACGATTCGGGGAACCGTATCAGCGTGAACCCACCCCAGAAGACGGTGATCTTCGGATTCGCGACGCGGTCTAGGGCCCCGACTACAAAGCAGCAGTCGGCCTGGGCCGCAAGACCGTCGCTCATTAGGCGTATGCGTTCATCGCGCAGCGTGTCGATCGTCTCGAGCTCGACCGCCGCCGGCGCGAGTTTGAAGAGCCGACTGTCGGCGCTCCCGGCTATGACCGTTCCATTCGCCGACATCGCGATCGCCACTAGTGGCGTTCGTGCGTTGAACTTTCCTGCACCAGCGCCGCCGTCGACGACCAGGCCGCCCTTGCCCAGGCAGGCCAGGACGACGCGACCGGCACTTGCGAGGACCCGCTCGCCGCAGCGCAGCTCGCCGAGGCGACGCTTCACCGGGCTGAGGGTGAATCCCTCGAACTCCTCGATCGCCATGGTCGAGCCCTGTCGCAAGAGCGCGAACACCTCGCCGTTTGACGAGTCGAACGCGAGCGTTCCGTGTCCCGATCCCGTGGCCACGACGCTGGTGCCCGGGATGAGCTGCGACCGGACCTCCGCGCCGCTCGCGATCTCGAACCACCGCAAACGTGCGCCCTCACGCGTCTGATCGAGCACGTAGACGCGTCCGGCCTGCGTGGCCGTCGCGACCTGCGCGTCTCCGGCCGCGATCGGGATCGTGTATTTGGTCGCATGGTTCAAGAGCGCGAGCGCGGTCACGTTGCCCGGTCGAACGACGAAGTACGTGGTCGGCGGGAACGCGCCCATCATGTCCGACACATCGATCGACGGTATGGCGCTCGACGTCGCTTGCGACGCGGAGCTTGCGGTGGGCGAGCTGCGCGCGGCTTCTCCTCCGCACGCCGCTATCGCAACGGCCAGCGCGAGGACCAGACGCATCAGGCGATCGCCGCCTGTGGGGACCGTCGTCGGAGCATCACGAGGCCGATCGCCGACCAGAACGCGACCGCCAGCCCGAGCAGTGCAGCGGGGCCAACGTCCGTCGGCAACGTGAAGGCGTCGGGCTCTTCCGTGCTTCCGACGGGCAGACTCGCGACCGGCGCGACCGGCGCGCTCGCGACGAGCCGCTTCACGTCGAAGCTGATGTCGTAGACCTCGTCGCCGAGGCTGAGCTTGCCGTCGTAGGCCGCGGCACGGAACGGATAGAAGATCCCGGCGTAAAGCCCGCGGTCGCCGTCGCTGCGCACGAGTCGCAGCGGCACCTCGAGGCACTTGGTGCGGTCGCCGTCCGTTCGCATGACCACGACCACTCCGTTCGCGGGCAGCTGCGCGCTTGGAGCCGAAGCGTGCGCGGAAACGACGACGGTGACAGGCTTTCCGTCCGACCACGCGAGCCGATCCGGCGTCTGCAAGGTGAGCTGCTCAAAGCAGGTGAGACAGCCCGCGGCGGCTGAAGCGGCGAATGGCCCCAGCCCGAGGACCGTCACAGCGAAGACAAGGACGATGCGCCCCATAGGGCACCTCCGGTTTGCGCGATTTGCTAGCTCTACAGTGCCTGGCCCAGACCGGTTCCATCCCGCGCATCATTCGGTCCGTGGACCGGCAAAACGGCGCCCCGCAGGCGGCGCTCGCGCGAGCGCCATACGAGCTTTGGTTCGGATTCGCTGCGAGCCTCCTCCCCCATGTGCTCGCGGCGGTCCTGGGCGGCTACGGCCGGATCATCACGGTCGTGCCGCTCGCGGCGATGGTGTCGATCGTCGACTTGGCCGCTCTCGCGGTGGCCGGGCTGCAGCTGCGTGACGACCGGCACGCGAGCCGTGCGACGCACTGGCTGGTCTGGGCAACACTCGTCGCTGGGGGAGTCTGGCTGCTGTACGCGCTCTACGTCGGCGCGGTCTTCGTCATGGTGCAGGTCTTCTGCATCAACCAGCTTTGTCGCGGGGCGCTTCGCTGAGGCAGAGCTCGTGCGCGCCGTCGCGTCGCGTGCGCTCGTAAAAGAACAAGACGCGTTCGCCGATCGCGAGACTCTCGACGTACCGTATCGTCCCGGGGCCGCCGGCCGACCCGAGGAGAGGCCGGTCTCCGATCCGCGTCCAGCGGAGCAGGTCCGGACTTCGCGCGAGGCCGCACCGCTCCTCGTAGTTCTCCTCGACGCTCGCACTCCCGTCGTAGAGGCCAAGCCATTCGCCGCCCGGTATCGGCACAGCCGTGGTGAGTCGCGTCGTGAAACGGTCCCAGCCCGATGAGGCCGCGGCGAAGATCCTGCCCTCCCATGTCCAGCGGAGACCGTCGACGCTCGTGGCGAGGCCGGTCTCGGATTTGACCGCGCCGGTCGAGAGCGCGTCGCCGCTCCCGTGAAGACGCTCGGCGAGTCCAGAGCGCTCGCCGAACGAGACGAACATGAGCCACCGGTCGTTCACACGACGCAGCCACGGGTCCTTGACGGCGATCGCGTTCGCCATGTCCGCGCCGAGGACTGGCCGACGCGTCCGCGGATCGAACGCGCTCGGCGAGCCCGCCTCGATGACGTCGACGCGCCATCGTCCGTCGACGCCGTCGACATAGCTCACGTAGAGGCGCCAGCTCCCTCCTTCACGGAGGATCGCGCACCGCTCGATAGAGGGGCTCGCGAAGTCTTCACGGCGCGCGCGCCACACGGCCTCGAACGTCTCGCCGTCTCCCCGGGCGATGACGAGCTCGCCGCCGCGCCTTGGTCGCGGCCAGCGCAGCCGGTAGACGAGATAGACGTCCTCGCCGTCGGCGAATGCTCCCGCCGCACCGGCCCAATGCCCGGTACCCTCGCCGGGCGCCGCTGCGATCACGGCGCCCGTTGCCGGATCGAACGGGGTATTCACTTGCGGGCTAACTTTATTTGACAGCACGTCAATAACCTCCTATGACACGTCCGCGTCGCCGGGTGGTGGGAGGCACGGAGCCGGCGACGGACGAGAAAGACCAAGGGGAGTGGGTATGAGACTTCGAACGCTCTTTGCATCGTTCGCGATCTTGATCTTCAGCACGAGCGTGGCATTCGCGGATACGAAGTTCAATCAGGTCAAGCCAAGCGAGTTCGATCCCGGCAAGACCTTCCTCGTCC
>VBDX01000050.1 GCA_005881885.1 Chloroflexota bacterium | reverse complement strand
GCGAGGCGGCCCCGATCCCACCCCGGGGCCGCCTCCGCGACTGCTCAGATGTAAGGGATTGGTGGCATCCGGAATTGCAGAGCGAAGTAGACGATGACGGCGACGGCCACGGCGGTGTAGGCGAGCCAACATCCAGCGCCGATCCAAAGCTGGCGAACGCCCGGACCGCGCTTGCGGCCCTCCAGCGCGACCAGGCCAAGGATCACCCCCGCGAGGAGGAATGCCGCTCCAATTGGCAAGACGAGTCCTACCCAGTTGCCCGAAAGCCCGCCGTACACGAGGGGGGTCAACGCGGCGAATGCGAGCAAAGCTGATCGAAGCCGGTCGAGGACCAGAGCGAGAGCTGCGACGAGGATCGGCACGACGAGCCACACGAGCACCGTCGCCTTGAGGCCCACGATGATGGGGTCTTCAGGAGAGTGAAGAGAACCACCCGTGTCCCGGGTGATGCCAAGGCTCGCGAGCACCTCGAGCATCGCGAGAAGCTCGAGCCCGATCGCGAGGCCCGTCGCAAGTCGCCAGCCAATGCGCACGATCGGAGCGTAGGAGCTGATGGCGCTCGCGTCGTGCCCCACGCATTGGCGAGTGGTTCAGACCAGAGCTAAAGGCGCTGGACGAGGGTGGCCCCGACCCCAACCGGGCGGCGCCGCTCTCGCCCCCTAACCCCCCGCGGCTCGGGCGGCGGTGCATACGGCCCGCGACCGTCGCGTATGGCGGTCGCGGGACCGCGGTTAGCGACGGATCAGCTGAACGACGATGTCGGACCAGGCCGCGCGGATCGCCTGCCCGATGCCCGCTGACAGCGATGGATCGGTGACGAGGACCACGACGACCAGGACGAGTGCCGTAGCCAGGATCGCGATGAAGAAGCCTTGAAGATCCGCGTCAGGAGCGGATGCGTGATCCGTCGTGCGCTGCGCGGCGATGTAATACCCGCGTCGGTAGCTTCCTCCACTCACAACCGCTTTCCCCTTCCTTAGCCCTGGGCTCCGCGGCCCTCCACCCTCCGCCCGCGATTCTGAACGCGTAACGGTCGGGTCGGCAATGGAACGAGCACAGCGAGGAAGTCCTGGTACCCAAGTCTGTCAGCGCGACACGTGACGGGTTTTCGCGCGAATCCGCCCTCAGCCGGAGGGCTCCGCGTAGACGGGCGCGATCCTTGTCGCGATCTCAGCCGCTTGTGCGTCGCTGTCGTACTTCGCTCGCTGTCTAGTCCATCGTCGCGGCGTGCACCGAGGTGACATACGGCAAGTACTGCGCGATCCGCTTCCAGCTTTCGCCTTCGTTGGTGCTCGCCCAGACATCGCCGTTCGCGGTTCCGAAGTAGAGGCCCATGGGATCGAGGCGATCGTTGTGCATGCCTTCGCGGACCGCTTCGAGGGGCGCACCCTCGGGCAATCCTTTGTCGAGCCGGTCCCAGGTCTTGCCCTTGTCGCGCGTGCGGTAGACGCCGATACCGAAGGGTGACGCCGTCCTCTTCATGCCATCGAGCGGGATGACGTACGCGGTCTTCTGATCGCGCGGGTGGATCGCGGCGGCGAACCCGAAGTTCGACGGCAAGCCCGGCGTGCTGAAGCGCCAGGTGGTCTCGCCCGGATCGCGCCAGTACACCTCTTCGTGGACGCGCATGAAGCGCACGCCGGTCGCCTCCGGATGCGCGAGGAGCTTGTGGATGCACATGAAGACGTCCGGCCGCTCGCCGCCGCTGACCGCGTTGTCCTGCGCCCACGTCGCGCCGCCATCGGTGGTCGTGTACACGCCGCCGACGCTTATCCCGACCTGCATCTTCTTCGGATCCTTCGCGTCGATCGCGATCGAGTGCAGCCCCATCCCGCCGAAGCCCGGGACCCACTTCGCGCGCGAGGGTTGGTCGTCGAGGCTCTTCACAATCGACCACGTCTCGCCGCGATCCTCACTCTTGAAAAGCGCCGCCGGCTCGGTGCCGGCCCACACGACGTTCGGCGTCTGTGGGTGTCCCGGCTCGATGTGCCAGGTCTGATAGAAGGTGCGGTCCGACCCTTCCGGGAACGCGGGATTCTTCGACGTCTTCCAGGTCTTTCCCATGTCGCGGCTGATCTCGATGCGCGAGCCACCCCATGTCGAGTTCACGGCCGCGTACATGGACCCGTCGCGCGGGTCGTAGGCGGCGTGGTGAATCGGTGTCGGGGCGAACTCGGGCCCCTCGCAGGGCCACGAACCACGTCCGGGATCGCCGCGCAGGATGAAAAGGCCCTTCTTGGTGCCTACGAGCAAAGTGACCTTCTTCGCCATGACCGTTCCTCCCTCTTAACCGCCCGATAGCGCCGGGATCACGTGCACGATGTCGCCCTCGTGGAGCGGCGCGTCCTCCCAGCCGAGCAGGCGCGCGTCGTCCTGATTGATAAAGAGCGCGAGGTGCGGACGCAGTGTGCCGCGTTCGTCGCGAAGCCGCTCGGCGAGCGTCGGATGCGCGCGGACGAGCGCCTCGAGCGCATCGCCCAGCGTCACCGCATCGAGCGTGACGTCACGTGCGCCCCCCGCGAAACCGCGGAAGGCGCCGTGTAGCAGCATCCGCACATGGGGACGACGATCGAGATCCGCGGCTTTCGACACGCCCGAACACGTTAGCCCGAACAGGATTTCGACGTGGGCGATCCCATCGCCGAGCGGTCTGTAGTTCTTGATGCACTGCGCTGGGCGCCCCGGCGCGGTACGCCGCCGCTCGGCTGACAGCGAGTTTCCCGGAGGAGGGCTCCAGCACCCTCGCGGCGATCGACGAGCTCGTTCGGGCGGATCTCGCACAGCACCTGGCGCGAAAGATCGACGAAGCGATTTGGAACGGCTTGCGGATGTGCCGCTCAATATCGTCTGCTCCCGCTACCGGCCGAAGGATGCGACACCCGAGGAGCTCGACGCCCTCAACCTGCGTCTGGGCGCCGAGCTCCTCGCGGATGGGCGGGTCTATGTCGGCACGACGCGCTACTGCGGGGTCGTGGCCTTCCGGCCCGCGATCGTGAATTGGCGCACCACGGAATCGGATGTGGAGCTCATCGTCGACGTGGTGCGCGAGATCGGTGCCCGCTTGGGAGTCATGGCCGCTCGTTGACGCGCGAGCGCTTGGCGACGGTGCCAGTTGACCGAATGGATCGAGATCCGGAGTGCTGCGGAGATCTCTTTCGACGTCAGCCCGAGGCTGAATAGCTCGACGACCTGAGCCTCGCGAAGATATAGCGACGACATACGCGGCCTCCCTGCAAAAGCCGCCATCACCGGCGAGCGGACGGTACCCCGCGCGCGGCGGCGCGCGAGGGTCGGCCGCGTATCGGTCCTCGTCAGTTTTCAACAAGGTTTTCCACAGGCGCTCGCGACATAGACTCGGAAGGCAGTGACCGACGGAGCGCGGATCATCGTCTACACCGGCAAGGGCGGCGTGGGAAAGACAAGTGTCGCTGCGGCGACCGCACTTCTCTGCGCCGAGCGGGGTCAACGAACGCTTGTCATCTCGACCGACATCGCTCACTCGCTCGCCGACTCCTTTGATCTCCCGCTCGGCGGCGAGCCGACCCCGGTTGCCGAGAACCTCTGGGGTCAGGAGGCGGACGTCTACTACAACGTCCGCCGCTACTGGGGAACGGTCCAGCGCTATGTGCAGAGTGTCTTCAAGTGGCGTGGCCTCGACGACGTGCTCGCCGAGGAGATGACCGTCCTCCCGGGGATGGACGAGCTCTCGAGCCTCCTTTGGATCGCGGAGCACCACGACAGCGGGAAGTACGACGTGATCGTGGTCGACGCGGCGCCGACCGGCGAGACCGTGCGCCTCCTTTCGCTCCCCGAGGCCGGCCGCTGGTGGCTCGAGCGCATCTTCCCGATCCAACGCCGGGCCATGCAGATCGCCGGGCCGGTGTTACGGCGCGTCATGGGCGTCCCGGTCCCGGACGACGCCGTCTTCGCAGCGGGGGAGGAACTCTTCCATCGCCTCGACCACATGCAGCGGCTCCTCGCCGACGAGACCATCAGCTCGGTTCGCCTGGTCCTCAACCTCGAGAAGATGGTCATCAAAGAGGCGCAGCGCTCCTTCACCTACTTCCACCTCTTCGGCTACCCGACCGACCTCGTGGTCTCCAACCGCGTGCTGCCGAAGGGCGCGGGCGCGTACTTCGAGGCCTGGCACGAAGCGCAGCGCCGCTACCAGCCCCTGGTCGAGGAGTCCTTCGCCCCGGTGCCGGTGCGGAGCGTGCCGTTCTTCGACCGCGAGGTCGTCGGCCTCGAGATGCTCCGGAAGCTCGGCCAAGCGCTCTTTGTGAATGAAGACCCGGCGCGCTTCTTCTACCGCGGACGCCCGTACCGGGTGCGGCGCGAGAACGGCGGTTACGTGCTCACGCTCGACCTGCCCTTCACCTCGAAGGAGCAGGTCAAGGTCCTGCGCAACGGCGACGAGCTCGTTCTGCAGGTGGGGTCGTGGCGGCGCAACCTGGTGTTGCCCCGCGCCCTTGTGGAAGCGCCCGCGAAAGGCGCAAAGTTTGAGGGGAACACGCTCCGCGTCATCTTCGCGGCGCCTGTTCGCGATTAGGGGGAGATGACCATGGCCACGACCACCGAGCTCGAAACGCGGATCAAAGAGCTTGAGGAGCGCCTCCGCGAGATGCAGGAGGAACGCGACAACTGGCGTGGTCGCGCCCTCTTCGACGAGCTGTTCCCACACGAGACCCGCAAACACATGCGCGAGGCGTGGAAGCACAACCTCCTCGCGATGCGCTCGATGCTCGATCACTGGATCGAAAAGCAAGAGAACGGCGGCACAAAGGGCACGAAGCGACGCGAGTCGATCTCGGTCGAATAGCTACGCGCGCATCGCCTCGATCTTCGTCGGCGCGCCCTTCACGTACGTGACCAGCACGCCTTCGCCGTAGCCGAAGGACGCTCCTTCGAGACGAGCGCCAAGCCGCTCGGCGAGGGTGATCGCCGGCAGCTCGATGATCCCGCCGTGCGAGACCACGAGAGCACGCTCCTTCTCGCCGATCCGCGCCGCCAAGCGCGCCCATGTCAGGAGCTGTTCCGCGGCGAACTGCCGCGCGTCCTCGCGCTCGCGCAGGACCTCGGCCCAGTCGGCGAGCGCGCGCATCTCGCCGAAGATACGGTCGCCGATGACGCCGCCCATCTCCGGCAGGAGGCCGGGGTCGGTGGCGTCGAGACGGCCGGCGATGAGCTGCGCGGTCTCCTTTGCGCGCGGGAGCGGGCTGGCGAGAACGAGCTTGTACGGGCCGGCGCGCTTCGCGATCACCTGCGCCATCGTCCGGCCCGCGGGCGAGAGTGAGCTTTCGTTGTTCTTGAGGTCGGCGCGTTCGACGTGGCGACGGATCTCGAGGATGGGCATGTGTTCGAGCGTAGGCTCTGCGCCCGGAGGGGACCATGAAGACGATTCGCCAGACCGCAACGATCCGCGGCGCGACGCCGCACGACATCTACGAGACGATCATGGATTCGAAGAAGCACACGAAGCTGTCCGGCTCACGCACCACAGTGAGCCGGCGCGTTGGCGGCGCGTTCAAGGTCGGGCACGACCTCGAGGGGAAGAATCTCAAGCTGACCAAAGACAAGAGGATCGTGCAGTCGTGGCGCGCGAACGATTGGCCGAAGGGCCATTACTCGCGAGCGACCTTCGCGCTGGCGCGCGCGAAGGGCGGCACGCGCATCACGTTCTTCCAGTCCGGCGTTCCCGATCGTCAGTACCGTTCGATCAGCTCTGGCTGGCGCGAGTACTACTGGCAGCCCTTGAAGCGCACGTATTCGGGTAGCGGGAGCCGGTAGCTCCTCAAAGACGGGAGCCCTGCGATCGCGCAGGGCTCCCGATGTGCTCGCGCGAACATCACGGGATGATCGATACGTTCACCTGGTTGTGGCGCAGCTTGTTCCCGGAGTTAAGTGGTCCCGCAAAGCTGGCGTCGCCCGCCTGGAAGTAGAGGATCCCAGTGGCGAACGCTGGTGTCGTTGACGCACTTCGGTTCAAGTAGAAGTTTCCGGTGATGGTGTTGTTCTGAAGGTTCGATGGCGGGACCATCGCTCCGCGGCTCACCTGAACCCCGTTCTGGGCGATGATCTCCGTACGTCCCACGCCGGTGACGACGTTATTCGTTATCACGGCGCTTGACCCGGCGTTGTCGACAACGATGCCTCCTTTCTGATAGCCCTGGAGGATGTTGTCGTTGATAGTGGCCATGCCTGTCGTGCCGTCGGATTGACTGCCTACGATGATGCCGATTCCGTTCTGGCAGCCGCCAAATGGCGTGTCGTGGATGTCAGTGATGAGGTTGTGGGTGATAGTCGCCGTGGCGCCGGTGTCGACGCGGATGCCGGAGCGAATGGAATCGCAGCTGGAGCCTCCCGGCCCGCTGATGATCAAGTTATCGATGATGACGCTTACGAGAGCGGTGACCGTGATGATGGATTTGGGAACGACCATCGCCGCCGGAGCGTGAACGGTCGGTGTTTGCCCCGCAGCTCCTTGCAACATCAGCGACTTGTTGATCGTGACCTGCTCGGTGTAAAGCCCATCGCAGACGAGAATGGTGTCGCCGCCGAGCGGGTTCGCAGCGAGTACCGCGGCGGAGATCGTCGTGAAAGTCGCACTTGGGCACTGGACACCGTCGCTCGGGTCATCCACGGTCAAGGTCATTGCCATAGCCCGGAGTGGCGGCGCGGACACAGTGAGGACTGCGACCAGGAAGAAGATGATTACGGATCGCACCGCTTTACTCACCTTCGAACTGGTTCGTTGCGACTGATCGGCGATGCTTTGTCCCTTGGCTCAGCCGAGCCGGTCTCGAGGTTGGCCATGGACTCACTCTTAGCGTCGAACGGCGACGCCGCCATGTGCGTAGGAGAGATCCGCTCGGGCTAGCCCCTCCCGAACTCGACCGTCCTCGCCTTGCGCCGTCGGGGCAGCCCGCAAGGTGTGTGCCGGATCGGTAACGGCCTTGTCACGGTCCCGTAACTCCGACGGGCATCCAGCCTTGGGCTATGTCGGAAGACCGGCCGGTCGAAGGCAGGCAAGCGAGCAGGCACAGCCCTTGCTAATGTTTCGCGCGAATGCGGGTCCTGATCACCGGTATCACCGGGTTCGCGGGCAGCCACCTCGCCGAATACATCCTCTCCGAGCACCCCGGGGTCGCCGTCTTCGGCAACTACCGCTGGCGCTCGCGCATGGAGAACCTCGACGTGCTCGCCGCCAAAGGCGTGCTGGACGTGGTCGAGGGCCGCTACTCCGCGGGAGCGAGCCAGGGCGACGAGGCGCGCAAAGACCGCGTCAGCCTCCTCCACTGCGAGCTCACCGACGCCGGCGCCGTGGAGAAGCTCATCGGCGCGGTGCGGCCCGACCGCATCTTCCATCTCGCCGCGCAGTCGTTCGTGCAGTCGTCATTCGACGAGCCCGCGGCGACGATGCGCATCAACGTCGAGTCCCAGCTCAACGTCCTCGAAGCGATCCGCCGCCACGACACGAAGATCCGCGTGCACGTCGCGGGATCGAGCGAGGAGTACGGCCTCGTTTATCCGGACGAGGTGCCGATGAAGGAGACGAATCCGCTGCGCCCGCTCTCGCCGTACGCGGTGAGCAAGGTCGCGCAGGACAAGCTCGCATACCAGTACTTCAAGTCGTACGGCCTGCACATCGTCGTGACGCGCGGCTTCAACCACACCGGCCCGCGCCGCGGCACGCACTTCTCCACGAGCACGTTCGCGCGGCAGATCGCGCTCATCGAGGCGGGACAGCACGAGCCGATCGTCTACGTCGGCGACCTCACCTCCAAGCGCGACTGGACCGACGTGCGCGACATGGTGCGCGCGTACTGGCTGGCGCTCGAGCGCGCGGAAGGCGGGGAGGTCTACAACGTGGGCCGCGGGCGCACGTGGTCGATCGGCGAGATGCTGAACATCCTGCTATCGCATTCGACCGTGAAGATCCGGACGCAGGAGGACCCGGCACGTTTGCGGCCCTCCGACGTTCCGATCCTGTGGGCCGACGCTTCCAAGTTCCAGCGCGCGACCGGCTGGGAGCCGAGAATCCCGTTCGAGCAGACTCTTCGAGACCTTCTTGATTACTGGCGTGACCGGGTCCGCCGGGACACTGTGCGCGTAGGAGCTGTGCTGAATGCCTGATCTCAACGCTCTCTGGACGACGATCGTCAGCAACCCGCTGATCCAGTTGTCGGTGCGCCTCGCCGGCCTCTACGTCCTCGCGATCTACCTGGCGATGGTGTTCTGGACGGTCCGCGATGCGCAGCAGCGCACCGAGAACCAGATCCTCCCGTACCTCGCGGGCCTGATGGTCGTGATCCTGAACATCTTCGGCCTCTTCCTGTACCTCATCGTTCGCCCCAAGGAGACCCTCGGCGAGGCCTACGAGCGCCAGCTCGCCGAGGAGAGCCTCCTCGCCGAAGCCGAGCAGCGTGTGGTGTGTCCGACCTGCAAGGAGCGAGTGCAGGAGGAATTCATCCTCTGTCCCACATGCCGCACGCGCCTCAAGCGAGTCTGCCCGTCGTGCGGGAAGCTCATCCGACCGGAGTGGAACATCTGCCCGTTCTGCGCGAAGGACTTCGACGAGCGCGACTGGACGGTGCATCCGGGCGGCAAGGTCGAAGGAGAGCGCGCCCGCTCCTAGCGGCTATCCCGTCCCAGGCGTCTTGATCTGGGTCCAGTGCGCACCGCCGTCGATCGTCCGCTGAATGGCGCCGCGCACGGTGGCGTAGCCGACCGACGCGTCGCCGAAGACGATGTCCGGTCCGATCGGTGCGGCTTGGCCGTACTCGGTCGTGTATGGGTGCCAGCTCGCGCCACCATCGGTTGTCTCCATCGACTGGCCGGGCGGGTTCAGCTGGATCCATCGCGACGCCGTTACGAACGCGGTAGGGGCCTCGGATCTCGGCACGGTCGACGCATACGTCCAGGACGCGCCGCCGTCCGTTGAGACGAAGACATATCTCTGCGGTTGTCCGTAGCCCTGCGCCTCGAGGAGGACCACCGACCCGAACGCGCGCGGGCGACCAGGAAGGAAGACCACGGTCACGTCTGTCCTTCCCGGCGGATCGGAAAGTGGACTCGCCGCCGTCCACGTCCGGCCGCCGTCGGTGGTGCGATAGATCACCGGACCGCTTCTTGGGCCATACGCCGTGAAGAACGCATGAGTCGCATCGGCCGAGGCGAGACCGCGCTTGCACAACGCGTCGGCGATGCCCGTGGTCGCAACCTGCTGCCAAGAGCCGGCGCCGTCCGCCGTGTGCCAGATCTCAGGCGTTTGGGTTTCGCATCCTCCCACGGGAGACCCCGCACTCAGCAACAGGCCGTCCTTGTCGTCGGCGAACGCAATCTCAGCGTTCGCAAGGCCAGTCGGAAGCGAACGCTCCGCCCACGTGTCGCCGCGGTCGGCGGAGCGGAAGAGTCGCTGACCCGCGACAAGCGCCCACACGACTGTGCCCGAAGGCGCGCTCAGCCCGGCGAACGACGGCAGGGTGATCGGTGAGGGCGAGGGTGTCGCGGAGGGCGCAGTCGTGGCGGTCGGCGTGGGCGTCGACGACGCCGTCGGCGAGAGAGTCGGCGATGTTGCGGTCGGCTGGTTCGAGCAGGCCGTCAGGAACAGAACGACGACGAGTAGTAGCCGCATGGTCTTCAGCGTCTCATCTCTCGCGGTGTTGGGCGTCTGACTTACCCCGCGAACTCGTACGATCGCGGTATGAGCGGCGGCCTCGCTCCTTTCTATGACGGTTGGCGGAAGTGCAACGCGCGCCTCGTCGGCGCGCTGCGAACGCTCTCGCCCGAGCAGCTCGGGCTGCGCGCCTCACCCAGCCACATGCCCATCTGGGCCATCGCGGCTCATACCGCGGGCGCCCGCGTCTACTGGCTCTGCGGCGTGTTCAAAGAAGAGGGCGCCGAGACGACGCCGTTCACCGATCCGGCGAGCGGTAACGGCTGGGAGGACGACGAGAGCACTCCGCGCGGCGCGGACGAGCTCGTCTTCGCACTCGACTCGTCGTGGAAAATCGTCGACGCCTGCCTCAAGCGCTGGTCGCCGCAGATGCTCGGCGACGAATTCACGCGCGAGATCGGCGGGAAGACCCAGATCCACACAAGGCAGTCGGTAATCATGCGGCTCATCACCCACGACGCGTACCACGCCGGCGAGATATCGCAGCTCCTCGGCGCGCATGGCCTGCCGGAGATCGACCTCTGGAGACCA
>VBDX01000049.1 GCA_005881885.1 Chloroflexota bacterium | reverse complement strand
CGACTGTCGAGAACGGGAACAGCATCAGCGTGAACAAGCCCGCCGGCGCGCAAGAGAACGACGTTCTCGTCATGGTGGTCGGATTCAACCTCAGCGGAACGTTCACTCCACCGAGCAACTTCACTGAAATTGACTGGACGAGCTTTATCTGGGCTGGCTCGCACGTCGTGGGCGCCTCCGATCCAGGTCCCTACACGTTCAGCGTCGTCACTGCGAAGGGGATGGTGGCGTGGATCGGTGCTTACGTCGGACTGGACACCGCGAACCCGGTCGATCCGACGCATCCGCATGCGAGTACGAGCGGAACATCGCACTCGACAAACACCAGCACCCCGATGTCGACCGCGAACGCCTACGAACTGGTCATAGCTGCCTTCCAGGTCCAGGTCGACGCCACGTGGACGCCACCGGCGGACATGCTCGAGCTCGCGGACTTCAAGAACGCCACCGGCACGATCGTCACGGTCGGGATAAACCACGCGCTGCAATCTCAAGCCGGATTGCCGATCGTGGAGACGGCCACATCGTCCGTCTCAGGAAGCAGCACGAACCTGATCTTCGCGCTGAACCCTCTCAGCTCGAACACGACGTCCCTCGGCTCGACCACCGTCTCGGTCAGCAGCCCGAGCGGGCCGACGCTCGTTTCGACGGGACCGTTCGCGCTGGCGTCGACCGACTTCATCGGCGGCGATCACCTCATCATCGATATCTCGGTCCCGGATGACCCGAACAACTGTCCCGCGGTTCGCGTCTCGTACGACAGCACGGCGACGCCGTCGAAGCTCACCGTCGCGTTAACGGTGCCCGAAAGCGTCGCTGCCCTCGTGCCGCTGACCCTAGCGTTGCCGGTCGCGGCCCGTTGGTGGAAGCGGAGGCGGCCGTGAGCACAGCGTTCGCGCGGCAGGGTCTCTCCGGCGCCGCGCGCCCGGTCGGCACGCTCATCGCGACCGCCTCCATCGCGCTGCTCATCCTTCCGTTCTTCTCGACGTTCGGCGAGCTGCTAACAAGGGCCGCGATGGCAGCCGGGTTCGACGCATGGCTCGGACAGTGGATCGCGCCCGTTGAGGGCAGGCTCGTGCATGGCGCGCTCGCGCTCATCGGGATCCCTTCCGCTTATGACGGCTCGCTGCTGTATGTCGGCAGCGGGCCAGGCAGTCTCGCGCTGTACATCTCCTGGAACTGCGTGGGCTGGCAGACGGTCCTCTTCCTCTTGGTATCGATGGCCACCGGCCTTCAAGGTGAGTACACGCTGCGCTCGCGCCTCGAGACGGTGGCGCTTGGCGTCCTGGGTATCGCGATGCTGAACATCCTTCGCATCACCGTCGTCGCGGTCGTCGCGTACCTGTTCGGACAGCTGCCTGCGGTCATCGTTCACGACTACGGCAGCATCATCGCGACCGTCGCATTCCTCATGGCGTTCTGGGCCTTCGCGTACAACGTGGTCCTCGAGCGGATCGGCGGCGATCCGGACGAGCGGTCCCCCGAACAGGGGTCGAACACCAGCTCAGGCCTGGCTACGGTTCCCTCATGAGCACGGTCCCGAACGTCCGGATCGGTCACGCGGAAGCGCTGATAAGCGCTCCGGCGCGTCCGGCCGAGATCACGAACCGCTGCGCGCTCTGCGCGAACGGCACGACACGCACGCTCTTCCAGGTCGACGGCACGCTCATCGTCAAGTGCGGCGACTGCGGCCTCGTGCGACAGGACACGCGACCGCTCGCGGCCGAGGCGATCTACGACGGCGACTACTACGCCACCAACAACCCCAAGGGCGGCTACGCCAACTACTTCCTCGACTCAAATGTGAACCGGCGCACGTTCCGGGATCGGATCCAGGCCATCGAGCAGCGCTACGGCCGTCGCGGTCGGCTACTGGACGTCGGCTGCGCGCTCGGCGACTTCCTGCTTGAGGCGAAGGCGTCGGGCTGGGACGTCGAGGGTGTGGAGATCTCCGCGTTTGCGGCGACGCAGGCCCGCGCTCGCGGCCTGCACGTCGCCACGGGCCGCCTCGAGGAGCTCGACCTTCCCGCGGCGAGCTTCGACGTCATCACGCTGTACGACTCGGTCGAGCACCTCACCGATCCGGTCGCCACCCTTCGCGCCGTACGGCGACTTCTCGTTCCCGGCGGCATCGTTCATCTGGTCACGCCCAACGTCGGCGGACTGCAGGCGCGCCTGCTCGGACCTCTCTGGTACCACTACAAGCCGGGCGAGCACCTCTTCTACTTCGCCCCCCGGACCTTGCGCGCCGCGCTCGAGGCCGCGGGCTTGCGCTGGGAAGGCTGGCGCCGCTCGGCCTCCTACCTCACCTTCACCTACTGCTTCAACCGCATGCGCTACTACGCGCCCGCGCCCTTTGCGTTCCTGGAGTGGCTCGGCCGGACATTCCGGTTCGGTCCGTACGCTTTCCGTGTGCCCGTTGGTGAGATGGAAGGCTGGGCGCGCCGCGAGGATCTCGCCGGGTCCTAATCCTCGTCGAGGTCGTCGTCGTCGCGAGGTCGCGGCGGCGCGGGCACGAATACGGTGCGCCGACGCGCGAGTAAGAGCGCGAGCAGACCGCCGAGGAGCGTGAGCCCCCACGCGATCCAGCCGAGCATGCTGGTGCTCGAGTATTCGTAGATCACGGTTCCCGGTCCGGGCGGGATCACGAGCATGAGGCCCGGTCCCGCGTACTGGATCCGCAGCGCGCGCTGGGTGCCGTCGACGCCGACGAACCGGGCGCTCCACTTCGGATAGATCGATTCCTTGAAGAGCACGGCCGCTCCATCGGTCTCGATCTCACGCCGCTCGGGGTCGACGAAGCGCCAGCGCGCCGCGGTCTCCGCACCGGTCGCCGCGTCGCCCAGGAACGAAACGACGTACCGGCGCTCGGCGGCATTCGCTTTCGACTGCGCGTGATAGAGCAGATTCCCACCCACGACCGTGAGGGATCCCTTACCTCGCGATACTGAGACGATGAGCGGCTGATCGCCAAGGGACAAGACCGTGGTCGCCCCCGAGGCTGCGGAGACCGGGACCGTGGCGCCCCACGGCCCGCCCTCGAACGATGCCGGCGCGAAGTCGCTCTCCGCGATGCGGCCCGCGCGATCTTTCACTGTCCAGCGGTCGATCGCGCTGCGCCGAACCGCGCTCACCGGCCACGGCGCGGGCAGCGCAGCGTCTCCGAGGTCGCCGACATCCCAGACGAGCTTGGCGCCCGCCGCCGTCAGGGCATCCGCGTTTTGCGCGGCACGACCCGGGTCGCCGAGATGGTCGCCGACGACGATGACGGAGGCCGCGCGCCCGACGAGGTCGTCGGGCAGGTCAGCGACTGTGCCGGACCACCAGACCGGCACGCGGGTGCGCGGGCTCGCCCCATCGTCGAAGAGCAGTCGCGCGACGCGGTCGTAGTCGCTGCGGCTTCCGATGACGACGACGAGCGGTGCGGTGGTGGTCGCCCCGATCGTGCTGGGCGAGTCGACGCGATACAGCCGGAACTGGGTGTTCTTCGTTTCCGGCACCAACCGCATGAAGGGAAGGCTCCCGATCTCGGGCTCGCCCTTCTCGTCCGACGAAGAGAACGTGATCGCGTCGAGCGCGTACCAGTCGAGCACCGCCTGGTATCGCGCGACGTTGACCGGCGGGTGGTAGAGGGTGTCATAGGCGAAGTAAAGCCAGTCGACGTTTAGCTGCGCGAACGCGTAGTAGTCACGCAGCTCCGGCTTGCGGTTGAAGTAATTGAATATCACGGACTCGGTCGCGCTGAGCGGCGCGATGCGATGGGTGAGGTCGTTGCCATCGACGATCAGGCTGCGCCGAGCTACCTGTTCGGTAGCGGTGGGGGAGCTCGTGTCGTTGACGTACCCCGATGCGTACATCGCCGGGACCGCCACGATGGCGTTGATCGCGACGACGACGGTCGTCCCGACGAGCACGATGCGCTGGATCCTCGGTGGGAGCGATGGCGCGAGGGCTGCGAAGCACAGGCCACCCACGATGACGAGGAAATAGGGTGCGGTCGCCGGGTCGATCCCGTTTATGTAGTAGTAGCGGGTCGGCACGTGAAAGTTCGGCGCGAACATGTACGCGACCACCACGAGAAGCGCGAGTCCGGCGCCCAGAGATCGCCAGAAGCGCCTCGGCAGTTGCATGAGGACAATGAGCACGGGGATGCCGAAGGCGGCGAATCCCGAGAACTGCGGAGCGATGAGCTGGACCGGGCTCGAGTAACCCAGCTCCGGACGGTCGACGCCGAGGATCGTGCCGCCGATCCCGAAGGAGAGCGAGGAGAGGATCGGCTGGGCCGCGAGCAGGAACGAGAGCGCGCCGAGCGCCACCAGCGGTCGGATGCCGCCGAAGCCCATGGACGAGAGCTGCGCGAGCGTGACATATCCGGCCACGAAAGCGCCCGTCACCGGATGGCACGCGATGGTCGCCGCGATGAGTACAGCCGTGAGTGCCCACCAGCGGCCCGAGTGGCGCGACAGTGCCATGGCGTGGGCCCACCAGGCGAGCCCGCCGAAGCCCATCGCGACGACGCGGGCATAAACGCCGCTCGCGAGGACGAAATGCCAGATCGCCATCGATGTCACGACCATGACGGCAACGAGCAACGCGATGTCCGGCCGTCCGGTCCGCACGCGGACGTGCCCGTAGAGTCCGAGCCCGAACGCCACCATTGCCGCTAACGCCATGAGTTCGAGCGTCGTCGTGTCGCCGAACAGGCGAACGAACGGAAGCGCCGCGACGTAGGGAAGGCCGGGATAGTTGTCGAACATCGGCATGCCCGCCGCCCACGCGTAGAACCAGTTGTGGTGCGGGAACCAGTCTGCGACGAAGTTCAGACGCGTCAGATGCTGATAGGCGTCCACGCCTTTGGGGAATCCACGCCAGGCGTTCAGAAGCAGTCCCGCTACGACGACGACGCCGACGACCGCGCCGGCCGCGGCGATCTCGATTCTCCGACCGGTCATCAAGGGCTCCGTCTGGGGCGCAGCGCACGGCCGACGAGCACGAGTCCGGTCAGCGTCGCGAGCCCGAGCCCCGCCAGGAAGTCGAGATGGACGCGATGGTCGAGCTCGACCACGTGACTACCGGCCGGCACCGGAACGCTGATCATCCCGAGCGCGTCGGGAGCCACGGCCGCGCCATTTCCATCCACGCTCGCCCGCCAGCCGCTGTCGTACGCCTGACGAACCACGAGACTTCCGCCCTGCGCCGCCGTCTCCACGCGAATGCGGCCAAGGCTCGCTGTCACAGCGCCGGGAGCCGTCGATCGTGAGACGGCATTCATGTAGCTCTCGAGCGCCGCGCGGTCGATGCCATTCGTCGGGGGACGTAGCTCGGCACCCCCGGCGACTTCGACCGCGCGCGGATCTCCCGCGAGCGGGACCTCGTAGATCCGGACTCCACGCTCGTCGAACACCACCGGGAACATGCCGTCGAACTTCGCCGGGTTCGTGAAGTCGCGATAGATCTCGGAGGAGGCCGGCGTCGTCACGACGAGATAGCGCACGGCGAACGCCTGCAGCCAGAGCTTCGAGATCGCGGCGTCGGCACCGGTGTTGATCTGAAAGGCCGCGTGCGCCGGCCACGGGTCGACCGCCGAGAAGTCCTGACCCCCGCGCACCTGCGGTACGTACGCGAACACGTCGAGCCAGAACGCGTGATCACCGGTGAGGAACGCGCGCTCGCCCGGACGGAGATGATCGCTGAGCCAGAGCGCGACCCGGCGCTCGGTCCACGACTGCCAGTTCGGATCGGGAGCGAGCCGGGCCTGCACCCCGACCCACGCGGGGAAGCCGACCGCGACGAAGGCCAGCAGGGCCAGGGTCGCCCCGGCGGCGCGGATCGTCTCTCGCCGGACCATGCGCTCGATGGCCCACGCGAGCAGGAGACCCACGGCGATCGCGAATGCCGCATCGAGCTCGAGGGAGTAGCGGATCGGCTGAGGCGCGATGCCGATCCCGAAGAGCTGCTTCGGGACGAGGATCGCCCCGAAGAGGAACAGCCAGAGCGTCACGACGTCCGCGCCGGCCGGCAGCCGTTTGAGGGGTAGCGCGACGACGGCGATGACCGCGACCAGGGCGACCACCGGGAGCGCGATATAGAAAAACGCCGTGTCACCGCCTCCGGGTTGTGAGAACGCGCGCATGAAACCGAGGCTGTACCAACCCAGTGAGAAAAGGACGGTGAGCACACCGAGCTTCGCGAGACGGCGCCACTTGCCCGTGAAGCTCGCGGCCGGTCCATTTGCCAGGGCAATACCAAAGATGAAAATCGCCATGCCGAGGGCTCCGATGAGGTTGGTGAACGCGACCGCGACGAGAGCGATGATCGCGACCGCCAGCCGAAGCCCCGAAGGTGCGCGAAGGTAGCGAAGAGTCGCGGCAACGCCGAGCAGCGCGAACGAGAGCGAGAGCACGTGCGGGCCCTCGCCGTATTCGACGAGCGCGACGAGGCGCCAGGGCGGCGGAATGAACGTGCCCGAAAGGGCCGAGCCGTCGGTCCGGATCGGTGGGAACGCGTACGTGAGCGACGGCAGCAGAAGGAACGCTCCCGCACCGAGAAGGGCCGCGCGGCGCGAACCCGTCAGCTGCCGGGCCGCGAGGTACAAAGCGGGAAGCCCGAGGGCATAGCCCGTCGCCGCGACGATGCGGTACGCGTGCGGGATGTCGCCACCGAGCTTCCCAAGAAGCGCCACGAGCGATGGCAGGAGCGGCGTGTAGAAGAGCTCGAACGGGAAGCCGAGATACCAGTACGGGTACCAGGAGAGATCCGGGAACCGATCCGCGATGAAGCGCGCGTTCGCGATGAAGGTCGACTCGATGCTGCCGCGGAACTGGGTGAACTCGCCCGTGAAGAGTGGGGCGATCGCCCACGCTTGGACGGCGAAGAGTCCGACGGCAGCAAGGGCATCGATGGGAAGGCGACGCGACAGGGAGCTCGTCTCGATGCGCCGAGTATGGGTCCGCGCGCTTAGCTCGCGACCGCCACCTGCTCCACCGCGGTGCGAAGTGCGACCGCACCGAGACGTTCGGCGATGGCCTTCGCCTCGTCGCACTCCGGCCGGTGCTCGCGCCCCAGCGCGGCCAGGACGCGCGCGTGGTCGGCGAGCGCGACCGCGCGCTCGTAGTCGAGACGCAAGGTCACAAACGCCTGGACGGCGTCGAACAGGAGCTTCTCGGCCTTGGCGAGCTCGCCGCGGTTCATGGCACGCACCCCATGCGCTTGCTTGAGGAGGGCGTGACCGCGGGCGTGGCCGGTCCGCTCGATGACCGCGTCGATGCGCTCCTCGAACGGTTCGTCGTCGATCCGCCAGCGTGCCGCCGCGAGGACCGCGAGCGGACCGAAGAGGGCCAGGTCCACCAGACCCTTCGGATAACCGGCGCTCCGGATGGCGTGGTAGCTCGACTCGCTCTCGCGCATCCCGTACACGGCGCTGACGAAGTCGCACGCCGCGAGATCGAGCGGAGTCGCCTCCGCCTCGACGAGCTGTTCGCGGAAGGTCTTCTCGTCCGGTGAGCCCATCGCCGCGGCGGCCGCGGCGGCCAGGGACAGCGTCGCGTGGACTTTGCCGGTCGGCAGGAAGAGCTCGCGACGCGCCGCGGCCGCGATCGCGCCCGCGAAGTCACCTGACAGGAGGCGCGCGAGCGTCTCGGTCTGGAGCGAGACCGCTCCAAGGCGTGGCTTCTCAGTTTCGAGCGCGATGTCGCGCGCGATCGCCGCGTGCTCGATCACCTCCCCGAAGTCGCCCAGCACGAGCGCGGACATCGCGATCATGTTGTGCGCGTCGATGAGCTCGTCGCTGTCCTGCAGCGACTTGGCGATCGGCAGCCGGCGCTGGTTATGCGCGTACGACTCGCGGAAGTTCCCGAGCTCGCCATATGCGTACCCCACGGCGTCCAAGCAGAGTGACACCTCACGGAGTAGCCCAAGCTCTTCCGCGATCGCGAGCGCTTCCTTCGCGGTCGCGAGGGACTCTTGCCAGTCGGCGTCGGATGGCTTGGGGCGCTTGCGCGACATGAACGACTTCGCAGCGAGGAGCAGGACCTTCTCACGATTGCGTTTGCCGTCCACGATGGCGAGGCCGCGCGCAATGAGTCCATCGAGATCGGGATGCTTCGCGTCCCAGCGGGTGCAGAGCTCGGCCATGTGCGCGATCACCGTCCCCACCTCGGGACTCTTTGGGTCGCGCGCCTCGAGCGTCGCGAGCGCGCGCTCGTACGCGGACAGCGCGGCGTCGTTCTCGCCACGGAACCGCCGTACGCGCGCAATCAGGTAGAGCGCCTTGATCGCTTCGGGGAAGCGATCGAGCTTCTCGTAGAGCTCGAGGGCCTGCTCCGCGAGCCGAAGCGCCTCGACGTGCGCGTGAATCGCCGTCGCGCGCTCGGCCGCCTTCCACGAGTAGTCCGCGGCCTTGTCCGGCACCTCGCCGAGGAGGTAGTGGTGCGCGAGCGCGGGCAGAAAGTCTTTGATCCCTTCACCCAGGACCTTCTCGTACGCGACGGCGACGCGGCGGTGCATCTCGATCCGACGCCGTAGGAGCAGCGTGTTGTAGGCGACCTCCTGCACCACCGCGTGCTTGAAGCGGTAGCGGCCTTCACGCCGCTCCCCGGGCGCCGCCTCGAGAACGAGGTCGGCCGCGATCAGCTCGTCCACCGCGTCCGCGAGCCGTGGGCCGCCGGCCTCCCGCAGGACGCGGTCACCGAAGCGCTGGCCGATGACCGACGCGAACTGGATGCACTCCTTCGCAGTCGGCGGGAGCCGATCGACTCGCGCCGCGACGACCGCATGAAGCGTCGCGGGGACCTCCAGCGCGGCCGGCCGCTCGCGCAGCTCCCACTCCCCCTTGTCGTCCTTCGCGACGGCGCCCGAATCGACCAGCGCGCGGATCGACTCCTCGATGAAGAAGGGATTGCCGCCGGCGCGCGCCACGATCTTGTCGCGCAGCTCGTCGGGGATCCAGTCGAAGGTCGCGTCGATGATGCGCGCGGCCTCCTCGTCGGAGAGCGGCTCGAGCACGAGCTGAGTGAAATTCGTCCGGACCGGCCGCGGTTCGGGTGATCCCGGCCCGGCGCGCTGCGCCAGAAGGAGAAGGATCGGAACCCGCGAGGCCCGGGAGGCCACGAACCACAGGAGCTCGAGCGACGCGGAGTCGGCGAAATGCAGATCCTCGAGCACGTAGAGCAGCGGTCGCTCGCGCGCCAGCGACGCGATGACGTCGTAGACAGCAAGGAACATCGAGCGCTTCCATTCCTCGCTCTCGCTCGGCGGCTCCGTCGCGCCGGCGAGATGGAAGAACTGCGCGAGGGTCGGCGCGATCATCTCCGGATTCGCGAAACCGAGCTCGCGGAGCTTCGCCGGAAGCTTCGCTGCGGACTCGGCGTCGTTCGGTTCGATCCGCATCTCCACGAGGAGCGTCTCGATGAATCCGGCGTAGCTCCGCTGGTTCACCCGTGAGAAAGTCCAGCGGAGGACACGCGGCGCGTCACCGGTGCGTACCCCGTCCTCGGCCGAGGTCGCGAGCCCGATGAACTCGGTGAGGAGGCGGCTCTTGCCGATCCCCGGCTCGCCGGCGATCAGCACGACCTCGGTTCGGCCGACCCGGGACGATTGATAAGAGAGGTCGAGCCGCGAGAGCTCCATCCATCGCCCCACGAGTGGTGCCTGGATGTCGATCGTCGTTCGCGGCGTTGCGCGCTCGCCGGTCAACGCGTAGGCGAGCACGGGTCGGTCCTTCCCCTTCATCTCGATGGGTCCGACCTCGCGGAAGCTGAACTCGCGGTTGGTCATGCGGAAAGTCGCCTGCGTCACGTAGATCTCGCCAGGCGCGGCGGCTTGCTGGAGGCGAGACGCCGTGTTCACGGTGTCGCCCATCACGCCGTACTCCGCGATGCTGCGTACGGCCCCGGCGACGACCATTCCGGAATGGATGCCGATGCGCAGGCCGAGCTCGATCCCGAGCTGGGCCTTCACGCGCGCCGCGTGCTCGTTGAAGATCCGCTGCATCCCCAGGGCGCAGCGCAGCGCGCGCTGCGGGTCGTCCTCGTGCGCGATCGGCGCCCCGAAGATCACGAAGATGGCGTCGCCGATGAATTTCTCGATCGTCCCGTCGTACCGGAGGGCCTCCTCGGCGAGGTCCTCGAAGATCCCCGAGACGAGCATCTGCAGCTCTTCGGGATCGAGATCGTCGGCGAGCGCGGTGAATCCGACGAAGTCGGCGAACAGGACGGTAACGAGACGGCGCTCCTGCTCCTGCATACCTCGAAGTATCGAGGGAGGTGTAGTTGGGCGCGCGCGAAGGTCACAAAAGCCACAAAAGAAGAGGGAGCCCATTGGGCTCCCTCTTTTGTGTCAGCGCGTGTGCGCTTTGTCCGTCGTTATCGGAAGGAGAGCCCCTTCGAGCGGCGGAGGAGCGCGCCACCGATCGCCATAAGGGTGACGCCCAGTAGTGCGAGCGGTGTTGCGTCGTTCGAGGTGTTCGTGGACGGGAGATTCTGGACGCCGGCGCCCGCGGCAGACGATGCGGTCCGGGACCCACCCTGAGTTGTGGTCTGGGTAGCCGCGCCGGTCTGCGGCGGTGTCTGTACGCCCGCGACCGCCGTCGAGCCGGTCGTCGTCCCGGCCGTAGTCGTTCCGGTCGTCGTGCTTCCGGTCGTCGTTCCGGAGGTGTTTCCGGTCGTCGTCTCGACCGTCTCTCGCTCGGCCCGCTCGGTCGAGCCGGTCGTGGTCGTGGTCGTGGTCGTAGGTGTCGCCGCCGGGGTCCCTCCGCTTAGGGAGATCGCCGCGGCGAGCTCGGCGTTTGCGTTCACGGCCCCGGTGATAGCGGCGTTGAGGTTTGCAAGTGGCAGCTGCGCCGCTGCCACCTTCGCCGCGATCTCAACGAGGTTGCCCAAGCTGATCGCGGTGTTCAGTTGACTCAGTGCGTTCTGCGCAGGGATGAGGTTATTCGTGAGCGCGGTGGCGGCTGGGGTCGCGGAATTGATCGCGTTCGTGAGGGCCGCCACTTGGCTTTGCGTGAGCCCGCCCGCGAGGAGAAGCGCCGCCGCCATGGCGGTGTTCGTCGCAAGGAGGCTGCTCAGGTTCTGAGCGCTGCCGATCGCGGCGCTGAGCTGTGCGCGTGTCTGCTCTGCGGCGGAGGAGTTCGCCGCGATCGTCGCACCGAGCTGCACGTTTGCGTTCGCAGCCGCGTTGGCGGCCGCCTTCAGGTTCTCCATCGCTTGTTCCGCGGTGGTGACTGCCGCTGCGATCTGCTCGGCGGTGCCCGAAGCGATGGCGTTGTTGAGCGCCTCGAGAG
>VBDX01000209.1 GCA_005881885.1 Chloroflexota bacterium | reverse complement strand
CACGACCACGCGCCTCATCGTCAACACGCGCACTGTCTAGATCCGCGGCACCCGGAGAGAGACCATCACTACCGAGGTGTTCGGGTCAGCGTTTTTGAGGCTCACTCCGAATTCCTTCAGTGGTACGCCCGGGGCGAAGACATTAATTGCTTCGGACTGTTCGCGCTCTTTCGCTAAGTGCTTCACGGAGGTGGGTACGGATGCTCGGTGGAGCCTGACGTTGCTTCCCTTTTTTTGGTGTCAGGCGATCAGGGAGTGAGGGGTAGGAGCTGCGCGTTGATTCCAAGCCTGTTCGTCGTCACAACGACGAGATCCGCGGCCGCCGGATCCGACCGGCGGTCGTAGAACTCGGCGGCGTACCGTCGCAGCGTGTCGTCGCCGATCCACACCCGGTACGTTCCGGCGCGGACGCGCACCGCGTAGTTTCCGGCGCCGTCGGTGATACCGGCGGCAACTCCGAGGCAGCAGGGCATTGTGCCGTCGCTCACGCCGATCTGGATCATCGCGATCGGGAGGCCGGTGCTCCGGTCGGTCACGGTTCCGCTGATCACGAAGGCGTGGGCGAGCGCGGCGTCAATCGTCGCGCTCGCGGCGAACGTGTGGGTCGCGGCGAGCTCGAAGGTGGGTTGATCGTGGTCCCACTCGTCGAGGTACGGCGGGTCATCGGCCCGCCACACGAAGTAGTGGATCTTGACCGCATGGCCTCTTGGAACGAGGAGCCGGTACGTTCCGTCAGCCATAGTCTCGGCGTAGGTCAGCGCGACGCAGCACGGCGCCGCGGCGTCGACCGACTGGATGCTGATCCTGCCGATCGGATCGTGCGTGTCCTGGTCCGTCACTTTCCCGTCAACGACCACGGCCGCAGCGAGCGCGATGTTGAGCTCAGCATCCGCGCTGTAGGTGACAATCGTCGCGGGGCCGAAATCGGGCTGGTTGTCGTACCACTCGCTGATGTACAGCGGATCGTCCGG
Source organism: Chloroflexota bacterium (assembly GCA_005881885.1). Classification (GTDB taxonomy): domain Bacteria; phylum Chloroflexota; class Limnocylindria; order P2-11E; family P2-11E; genus 3-1-20CM-2-70-9. The sequence continues at coordinate 1,812 of VBDX01000209.1, read as the reverse complement.
CCGCCACACGAAGAACTGGAGCTTCAGGGGATGGCCCTTCGCGACGAGGATGTCGTATGTGCCGTCCGGATTGGTCTGCCCACCGCCAAGATTGCGGAACGGGCAGCAGGACACCGCGGGGTCGACGGCCTGGATGCTGATCGGTCCGATCCCGACGCGCGTCGCTTCGTCGGTGACCATTCCCCGCAGATGCACGGCAGGCGTGAGCGCTGCGTCGATATGGAACGCCTCGGCCGTGAACGTCCTCGTGTCCGCCACGTCGAAGTACGGCTTGTCGTCGTACCACTCGCTGAGGTAGGCGGGCGGGTTCGGGCCGAAGGTGCCGAAGAAGATCCTGATCGGCCGACCCTTCGGCACCGTCAGGCTGTAGCTGCCATCGCCAGCGGTCTGGATGCCGTTGATGAAGACGCAGCAGGGTTCGTTGGCGTCGTTCGCGTTGACACCGATCCCGCCGATGCCGGTGTGGGTCACCTCGTCGGTCACGGTCCCGTGGATGACGACCGCAGGCGCGAGCGCGGCGTCGACGTTCGATGTTTCAGCATTGAAGGTCCGCACCACCGCCTGATCGAAGCCGGGCCGGTCGTCGTACCACTCGCCGATGTAGAGCGGCGAGTCGGGGCCGATCCAGAACTGGAGCTTCACCGCGACGCCCTTGGGCGCCATGAGCGTGTAGGTGCCGTCCGGGCCGGTGAGCGTTCCCGAGAGGGTGCGGAAGGGACAGCAGCCCACTGCGGCATCGTGGGCGAAGACGTGGATGTTGCCGACTCCAGCGTGCGTAAGCTCGTCTGTCACCCGTCCGTGGACCGCGACGGTCGGCATGAGCCGGGCGTTGATCCCTCCGACGTCGCCGGTGACCACCACCGGAGTCGCCTGCTCGGGGCTGGTCTGGTCGTTCCAGAAGAGCGGCAGGTAGGCGTCGCCGTCGCCGAACCACACGCGATACGTGCCGGCGCGGACCGGGAGCGCGTAGTTGCCGCCGGCATCGGTCTGCGCGTTCCCAAGGTTCACGCAGCACGGGACCGTCCCGTCGCTGGCGGCGACATCGATGCCCTGAAGCGGCAGCCCTGTCGACCTATCGGTGACCTGGCCGCGGATGAAGAGCGCTCGCGCGAGGCCGGCATCGATGTGGAACGTCTCGGCCGTGAACGTGAGCGTGAGGGCCCGGTTGAAATCGGGCTGGTTGTCGTACCACTCCTGGACGTATGGCGGAGCACTCGGTCCGGCGATCCGGAACTGGATCTTCACGGTCTTCCCCTTCGCAACCGGGAAGCTGTACGTGCCGTTGTCATCGGTCCGCCCGCCCCAGAGGAGCCATCAGCACGGACGGGCGGCGTCATACACATCCACGAAGATGCGGCCGACGCCGGTCCGCGAGACTTCGTCGACCACCGTGCCGTGGATGAGGACGAATGGAGTGAGCGCCGCGTCGACCTGGGAGTCGCCGGTGAATGTCCTCGCCGGCGCCGACTCGAACTGATACTGATTGTCGTTCCACTCGGCAAAGTACGAGCCCGCAGTCGGGAACGGGAAGAAGTTCAGCTTGATCGGCCGACCTTTTGGAACGGCAAGCTCGTACGCGCCACCGGGGCGGGTCCGAGTGCCGCTGATGAAGACGCAGCAGTCGGCGCGTGCGTCGACTGCGTTCACGCCGATGTCCGCGATACCTAGGCCGGTAAGCTCATCCGTCACAGTGCCGTGTACAACGACCGCGGGCGTAAGCGCCGCATTGACCGCGGACGTCTCAACAAGGAACGTGCGGACCACGGCCTGATCGAAGCCGGGCTGGTCGTCATACCACTCACCGATGTACGC
>VBDX01000208.1 GCA_005881885.1 Chloroflexota bacterium | reverse complement strand
ACCTCCGCGCCGAATCGGCCCGCGACGATCCAGCCTGGAAGCAGGAGCGGCGGAAGCGCGTAGCCCTGGACCGTACGCGGCCCCGTGGGTGCGTTCACGACGTGAGTGGCGACGTCGGCCTCGCTTGGATCGATGGTGGTGAGCTTGCGGAAGAGCCCCGGATCGATCGTCGCATCGAGACTGCCATGCGCGAGACGGTCCGTCGCCAGCAGGTAATGGACCTGGTCGCCGAGCGGCAGTGATGCCGCCTGATGCCACGCCGCGAGGCACACGTAGACGGCGAGCGCGCACGCGAACAGAAACGGCCACGGCGGATCGGCGATCGCGGCCAAGATCGCCGGCGCGAAGCGCGCTACGACCGCCGAGATGAAGAGGAGACCGATCACGTCACGCGTGAGCGGCCCGAGGCTGAACGCGAATAGCACGATGAGAAGTCCGGCGAACGAGACCGCGTCGTACGCGAGCATCTTGCGAGGTCGCGCGCTGATCCATCCCGCGACGATCGCGAGTGCGCTCGCAGCAACACTCGCGAAGAGCAACCCCCAACGGAGGACGCTCCGAGCAACGAGGTCGGTCGTCATGTCGTCGACCCAGCTCTGCCCCAGAACGCGCCAGAGCAACACGGCTGCGCCCGCGGCAAGCAGCGCGTGGGCGGCCCGGACCACGCGATGCAGGTTAGCCGTCAGTCAGGTGCAAGCAGGAGTGCGGCTAGGCTGCGGGCGGTGTGGGCGTTGGAGTGGTGCGGAGGATCCGAACGTTCCCTACGTTGATCTCGCGGCCGCCCGCATACACGCGTATGCGACTCACGCGATAGCCGCCGCCCTGAAAGCGAATGTCCCAGTACGCGCCGGTGGTGACGTCGATCCACCAATAGCCGTTCGCGTCGCTGTAGTGACTCGACGCGTCGCACTCGAGCGAACCCGGGACCAGACAGACCCCAGGCACGCCCTGACCAGTGCTCGAGTCGATGACCCGGCCTCTGATGCGCGTGAACGTCGCGGCCACCGGTGGGACTGGCGTCGGCGTCGGGCTCGCCGTCGGTGCCGGTGTCGCGACACCTGGTCCGCTGCCCGATCCCACGCCGGTTCCTGTGCCGGTGCCTACGCCACCCGCGCCACCCGCACCGCCTCCTGATCCAGGGGGCCCGACCGGACCGGGCGTCGGCTTGCTTTGGGGGGTCGCGGTCGCTTCTGGCGTCGGCGAGGGCTCAGCGCTCGGCGCGACAGCAACGGCGTACAGGTCTGAGGTGCGACCCCGGCTGTTCTCGCTCGTCAGCGCTTGAGCGAGCACACCTCCGACCGGAGCGCCGCCCGGATCCATCACCTCGGTCAATGTCTCGGGGACCGGAAGTGTCATCCAGCCGAGAACCGCCAGGAGCAGCAGCATCGCAATCAGGAGCAGGGCCGCGACGCGGCTACGGCGTTTGCGGCGCGGCGGAGCTAGGACTGGCGATGCTTCGATAGGTCCATGCGGCTGCTTGGCACGCAGTCGCGCTTCCCTCAGGGCGTGCCCGATCGTCGCGCGGGCCGACTGCGCCGCGGCGCGTTCCTTCGGAAGGAGCTGGAGATCGGCGAGGCGCGCGCGAGAGCCGGCGCGTGCAACAAGCGCCAGATCCGCCTCGCGCAGGGCGCGCACGAGCTGCGCGTGGCGCGCGATCAGACGGAGCGTGAGACCATCCGTACCCACCGTCATCGATACTCCCCGACGCTAAAGAGTACCGCCCCGTTATTGCGGGACAGTTAAGAGAACTGAGCTAGTGGTTGAGCCGAATGTCTTGGACCAGAACGTCGTTCTGACCGAACGAGAAGAGTCGCGTCGCGTACAAACGGAAACCGGTCTTCTGCCAGCCGAAGTCCCAATACGGCTGCAACGTGACAGTCGCTTCCCAGTAGCCCTCTGGGTTGCTGTGCGGCTTGTCTGCCGCACAGTCGAGCGAGCCGATGATGATGCAGACGCCCGGCAGAGGAGTGCCCGTGACCGCGTCGAATACCCGGCCATGGAACCGCACGTAGCCGGTGGGAATCGGTGTCGGACCCGGAACCGCCGGCGGGAGCGGCACGACCCCGACACCGCCTGTGCCAGAGCCACCGCCGCCGCTGCCACCGCCACCACCACCGGGTCGATCGTCCCGGTCAAATGTGTCGGAAGGGTTCGATGACGACGGCGCTTTCGTCGCTATGGGTTGACCGACGGCGACCTTCTGCGTGAACGAGGTGGTGCGCCCGCGGCTTTGCTTCGTCTGGTCAAGCACCTGCTGGGAGCTTGCGGTTCCGGCGCTGCCCGGTGCCTTGACTCCGCTCAAGGGTCCGCCCGGCTCGCCGAGGAGCAGCACGATGATCATCAACCCGACCGCGGTGGCCAGAGCCGTGAACATCGCGAGCCGGCGCCGTGAGCGTTGTGGGAGCGTAACCGCTGCCGATCTCGGGACGGGCCTGAGTACTGGGGCGCGGAGCGTCCGCGCGCGCGCGTCGCGTATCGCGCGCCCGAGCGTCGCGCGCGCGAATCGTGCCCCATGCCGCTCTTCCTGGCTTAGCCCGAGCTCGGGGAGGCGAGT
>VBDX01000127.1 GCA_005881885.1 Chloroflexota bacterium | reverse complement strand
GAGCCTCGGCTACCTCATCGGCGGGATCGCCGGCGCCGCGATGGCGCTTGTTGCCGCGACCGTTCCGCCGCTCGTCGTGGTCCCCGCGGCGGCGCTCGCGCGCAAGTGGCTGCTCACCACTCGCGTCGCGGGCTTGGTGCGTGGTGTGGCGCTCGCGACCGCGGGCCTTCTCGTAGCGACCGGGCTCGGGATCGTTAATGCGACGGGGACCCCGGCGTGGTGGCAGATCGCGCTCGCCGCGATCGCGATCGTGCTCACATACCGCGGCACGATCCATCCCGCGTTCGTCATCGCAATCGGCGCAATAGCGGGCCTTCTGCTCGGACGCTGACAAGAGCCGCGCGTTGCGGGTGGCACGGCGGGCGCGGTTTCTCGCGAGGCGCGGGCCCTGGGACCCGCCCGAGAAGGGCGAGCCGTGACTGACGGGGCGAAGGGCGGGAGGGTGCGCCGAGCGAGAGGCCGCGCCCGCGGGGCCCCTGCCCCGCCAGGGGCCCCTACCCCTGGGACAGGACCCGCAACGCCGGAGCTGAGATCGGCCCGAGCGCTACCCCTCGTCGGGAGCGACGGCGGCGACGAACGCGAGATCTTGCGCTCGGACCTTCGACGGATCGAATTTGCGGACGTTCGCGGTCATGCGGGTGAGGAGCTCGGCCATCGTCATCGGAGGCTTCTCGCCCTTCTTCGACGGGATCCAACGGACCGGGTTACACCGCGCCACGACGACCTGACGCAGGTACGGGCTTTTCATCCCGTGCTCCTGCAGCGTCTTCACGTGCGCCGCGACACGATCGTCGATGTCGAGTATCCGGACAGCCCATTGCTCGCGCTGGCGCAGCGCCGCCGGTAGCGCCGTATCCATGAAGCGATCGATGCGTCTCAGCATGGAGTTGTACGCGGAACCGGCGAAGCGGTCGCGCTTCTCGTACGCCGCACCGAGCGTCAGGAACGCCGGCGACTCAAAGCTCACCGCATGCTCGGATTCCTTCGAGCGCGGCTCTGCCTTGGCGAGCGAGCGCGCCATCCGGATGACCTCGAGCGCGCGATCGCGCAGGTTATGCGCCTTCTCGGTGTTGAGGGCGAGGATGCGGTACGCAAGCCCGGGGTCATCGGTCAGCAGGGCGGTGATCGCGCGCAGCCCGAGCTGCTTCGCCGCGGCCAGACGATGACGACCGTTCGGCGACCAGAATCCTTCACGAGTTGGGATCGCGATCACCGGATCGAGGAAGAGACCGGAAGCGCCGATCGCATCGGCGAGGCGCTGCGCGTGCGTGCGTGAGAGGTCGCGCTGGAACGGGGTCGCGTCGACCGCGCCGAGCGGCAGCGATGCGAGCACAAGGGGCAGTCCGGCGTACGGATCGCGATACGCGCCGAGGACCGCGCCCTTGGCCTTCTCGACCTTTTCGGCGAGCGCCGCGACGTGCTCGTCCTCACGCGTCAGCTCAGCCTCGCGGGCCTCGGGACCGCGCGGCTCGGCCGGCCCACGTTTCCGGCGGGTCGTCTTCTTCGGGGCTCGGGGGGCAGCGCCCTCCGCTCGCTTCTTTGCGGGGCTCATGATTCCCCTCCTGCTTCGGCGGCTTGCGCGATGGGCCGCGGCGATGGCGCCGTGAAGTGTCGCAGCCGTTCGGCGCGGGTGGCGACCGCCCCGACCACGGCGGCGACGACGAGGGCACCGATCGTCGCGGCACCGGGCGCGCCTACCAGAGTCGTCGCGATGCCCGTCTGCAGCTGCGATGCGTTCGTCAGCCCGCGCGAGACGATCACGATGAGCGACATGACGCGGCCGCGGTAGGCGTCTGCTGCGGCAAGCTGCGCGATGGCGTTGCGCATCGTTCCCCAGGTCGCGTCGGCGAACCCCAGCAAAGCGAGCGCGGCGAGCGACAACGGGAACGACCTCGACCACGCGAACACGAGCAGCATCCCCGCATAGAGGACGCCGGCCCCGAGCATGAAGGCACCCTTGCGCCGCACATCGCCGACGATGACGAGCAAAACCATTCCGGCTATCGCGCCCGCGCCGATCGCCGAGAGCAACAACCCGAGTCCCTGCGCGTCAGTTCCCAGGACATCGCGCGCGAAGATCGTGATGAGCGCCTGGTTGTGGCCGAACACCGAGAGCGAAGCCTCGATCGCGAGGATGAGGGGGAGGATCGCACTCGCGCGCACGTACCGCAGGCCACTGACGAGCTCCTGCCGGATGGAGCCGCGAGGTCGCGGGGCCACCGCGGGGATCCGCATGGCAAGCAGGCCGAAGATGATCGCGAAGTAGCTGGCCGCGTTCACGAAGAACGGCGACGCCACCCCGACCCGCGCGATGAGGAGGCCGGCGACCGCTGGACCGACGAGATTCGAGCTGCGGAACAGCATCGAGTTGAGCGTTATCGCGTTCTGCATCTGGCCCCGCGGCACGAGGGTCGGGAAGAGCGATTGCCGGCCGGGCGCATCGAACGCCGCGATCGTCGCGTTCAACACGTTGATCACGTAGATGTGCCAGAACGCGACTTGCCCGGAGACAACGAGCGCGCCGAGCACGAGCGACGTGACGACCGACGAGCTCTGCGTGATCAGGAGAAGCCGCCGGCGCTCGACGCGATCGGCCACGGTCCCGCCAATGAGAGCGAGCGCGAAGATGGGCGCGGCGCGAAACAGGCCGCCAAGGCCGAGAAGGAACGGCGAATCGGTCAGCTGGTAGAGCAGCCACGTCGTCGCGGTGAGCTCGATCCAGGTGCCCGACATCGAGACCAGCTGCCCGACCCAATACAGCGCGTAGTTCCGATGACCGAGCGGAGCGAGCCCAGGGAGAAGTGCCGTCACGCGATCATCGCTGACGGAACTGGCGAATGTGCCTGCGCGTGAACGAGCCCCGCCGCGCGCCCTTGGGAATGATGCTGATCGACCCGTCGCGCTCGAGATACGCGCCGCCGACCTCCGCAAGGTCGTCGATCCCATGCTCGCGGGCGGCCATCTTGATCTCCTCGAGATCGACGTTCTCGTCCCGCACCGCTTTCTCGATGACCTTCCCGTCCTTCAGGAGCAGGGTCGGCTCGCCTTCGAAGAGATGCTGGATGAGCGGGATGCGGTGACCGATGCGCGAGAAGACGAGATTCATGGCGACGAGCGTCGTGGCGGCGATGACGCCGCCGATGAGCGAGTTATCGCCGCCGGTCATGGCGTTCTGGACGGCGTTCGAGATGACCAGAATGACCACGAGGTCGACCGGGCTCATCTGCCCCAGCTCCCGCTTGCCGGCGGCCCGCAGGAGCACCAGGACCACCACATACACGACCGCCGTCCGCAGGACGATCTCCCACCACGGCGTGGTCAGGCCGAACACCTGCTCAGGATGACAAAATCTGGCGCGCGAAGCGCGAGTCCGAATCTCCGACCACGGCGAGCGCCGCGCCGCGGTCGATCGCGACGCCCAGCCGCCGAAAATAGGCCGCGGTGCGATCAACATCGCGTCTCAGGAGCTCTCGCGCAGCGGGGTGGACGATCACATCGACGGCCTGCGAGAGATCGATGATCACCGGACGGCCGCGCCACCACAGAACGTTGAACGCCGATAGGTCGCCGTGCACGAGGTCGGCCTCGAGCATCCGCCGGATCTCCGTCTGAAGGTCGCGCCAGACCTGCCGCGCGGTCGCGAGGTCCAAGTCGACGTCGGCGAGCCGGGGAGCCGCGTACGCGCCATCGCCGATGAAGGCCATGCGATAACCATCGTGGGTTCGCTCGACGGGGGGCGGGACGGTGACGCCGGCCGCGTGGAGGCGCACGAGCATCTCCCACTCGTGTCCCATCCATCGCGCCTCGATCGCCTCCTGGCCGAACCGACTGCGCTTGCGGATGGCTCGATTCTCACGGCGGGATCCCCCGCCCCAGACGCCGGCGTAGAGGTAGTCGTTCCGGAAGGCGCGCTGTAGCCGCGGCTTGAAGCGCTTCTCGGCCATCAGGCAGGTACGCGTAGGGCCGGTGCGAGCGATGAGATGGACCTCGCTCTCCTTACCGGCTTTGAGCACACCGAGATCGTGGTCTTCATATGGTGCGTCGGCTTGCCAATCGCTTGGGAACAGTGCGCGCAACGCGTCCTCCACGACGGAGGCGCGAGGATGGGCGAGCTGCCGCGCGGGACGCCGAAGCTAGGTAAGCGGCGCTCCGGTGCGGTGGAGGCCGGCGGCGTCACGTGCGGTTCGAACGCTCATCTTCGGCCTCCTCGAGTGATGTCGACCTCTGGGTCGCGTGCGCAGAGTAGCACCCGCAGATTGCATCTACATCGCATGCATCAACGGTCCTATGTTCACGAGATCGCGGTTCTGGTATGTGCAAGGCGTGGAATCGAAAGAAGAACGCCGCAAGCGTGAGGCGAGAGAACGGACGCGTCGCTGGCTAGAACGACACCCTGAGTACAAGGAGAGAGCGCGAGAGCTGAACCGACTCCGCCTTGAACGCAACCGAGATTCGATTCGAGCCAAGGAGCGAGAACAGCAGCGTCGCCGCTACGCGATGGATCCAGAACCCACCCGCGCCAGAAATCGCGAGTGGTATTCGCGCAATAAGGAGCAACGGCATGAGTACTACCTGAGGCGAAAGGCAGCGGAATCCGATGACACTCGCCGTGCTCGTGAGCGCCAGAAAAGCCGGCGAAGATACCAGAAGAATCCGAAGAAGCACGGCGAATACCAAAAAGAGTGGCGCAAGCGAAACCCTGAAAAGGCACACGCCTATCTCAGCCGCTGTTTGATCCAGCGCTCGCGGGCGATCGGGCTACAAAGTTTCACGACTGCCGAGTGGTTCGCGCTGGTCAACCTGTACGAAGGAAGGTGCGCCTACTGCGGCGTGGAGGGGCCGCTGGAGATGGACCACCGCGTTCCCCTATGCCGGGGAGGCGCGAACACGATCGACAACATCCTGCCAGCCTGCCGTCACTGCAATCGAAGAAAGCACCGAAAGACGGAGGATGAATTCCGGGCGCTGCTAGAGCAGGAGCGCGCTCAAGGCACCGACGTACGGGTGGGTCGCGAGGGGAACGCCGGAACGACAAGCTCCTGAGCGAAGATCTTCGAGCGAGGAGTGTTGCTCAGGAACTGAAGGATGCCATTTGCGATGCCGCTCGCGAGCGTGTCCGGATGGTCGAGCATGAGCGTGCGATCGTCAACGCTCGATAGATACCCCATTTCGAGAATCACGCTCGGCGTATAGGGCGACACCGAATGTTGATATCTGCTCCAGTTAAAAAGGAAGTACCCACGCATATTGTTCGATATATGCGTCGCGTCGTACTCCATCCCCGTCGCATCGCCGTACGCCTTCTTGATCGTGGCGAGCAGCGCATCCTCGTACGGTCCACGCCGGGCGCTGTGCGCCATCTTGAATCCGCTCCATTCGCCGACACCGTCGCTATCCGCGTGCAGCGCGACGACCGCGTCGGCAAGATAGCCCGGCGGAACGGTCACCGGCAGGATGTCCACCGCGATCCCCTTGCTGTTCAGGATCACGGCGAGGCGCTGCGCGACATCGAGGTTCACATCGAGCTCCGTCAGCTCGCCCCACGATGCGCCGGTCTGCGGAATGAGACGGCGCAGCTCATCGGGTGCCTCATCGGTCTTCCAGTGACCGACCTGTATCCCGACGCGGCGCGGACCGGTCGGGATCGTCTTGGGCACGGGGATCCGGATCGTTCCCGTGGCGGACGGACTCGCGGTCGGTCCCGGCGTCTGCACGATCACGCCGCCGGGCGGTGCCGCCGCCGACCACGGGTCGTCGGGATCGTCCGGGTCGGTGCCGATCATCCCGAGCGGTGCACCCGCAGGGACATAGTTCGGATCCGTCGAGAGCCCCACGAGCCTCGTGACCGCGACTCCGGTCGCGGCCGAATTCATCACCAGCACCGCGGCGACACCTGCGGCGACGAGCGCGACGACGGCCGCGAGCGCGCGCCTCAGGAAGTGAACCTCACCTCACGCATTCTCACGCCGCAACGACCTCTCCGACCCACTTGATCCATAAGAATCCGCGAAGACCCGGCACCACGAGACGCAACGGATACCCATGTCCCGGCGAAAGCGGTTCGTTCCCGACATGCGACGCGAGGATGGCTCGCTCCGCCGTACTGCGGTCGAACGTCCAACGATGCCCGGTTACGGAGACGATCTCGACGCGGGTGGCGCCCGGGGATACGCCGGAGCGCTCGAGAAGGTCGGCCACGCCGATCCCCGACCAGACCTGTTCGCTCCACCACCCGCCGGTGCAATCGATCACGGCGGTCGCCTCGCGGCGCGGGAGCTCCGCAAGGTCCGCGAAGGAAAGCTCGGCCGGTAGGCTCACCGCGCCGCTCACGCGCAGACGCCATGCCGCGACATCGATCGCCGGCACGGTGTCGAGACTCCAGATGGTCACCGGGAAGGCGTTACCGCTGAAGGATCCCGCATGACGGGACCCGGTGGCGCGTCGCGCGAGCGCGACGCGATCGAATTCCAGGCTTAAGAGGAAGGACATTGCCAGGAGCCCCATGCCGCGTAGCGCCGCGCGCCGACCCGCGAGCGATATCAGCGCGGGCCGGGCCTCGCCGCGGATCAGCCCGTGCATCACGACGAGCGTGCCAAGCGCGAGACCGCTCATGACGTGGAGATTGAGGGCGGAGTACGCAAGCGGCCGGTCGAAAGAGACCAGCCCCGCAGTCCACGCGAGGCCGAGCCCCGCCGTCGCGACCGTCGCGAGCGCCGTCGCCAGGCCGAGCCACACTCCGGCGCCACGGAGGCCGCGCCTCCGGAGCGATCGTCGCGCGATGGCGTACTTCCAGACGAGCGCGAGGACGAGCGCGATGCCGGCGACGCGGTGCGTGACGTAGAGCCAGCTCGCTTCGGATTCGGGCAGGAGCCAGGCGATTACCCCGGTGACGAGGAGCGACGCGACCGCGGCGAGGAGCACGAGGTTCGCGAGCCGCCGGGGCATACCGGCAAAGATGCTAGACGCAGGCGCTGGCAAACTGGCGCGGTGGCCGACCGAGATCTCCTCGTCCTGAGCGAAGAGCCGCTGAACGCCGAGACCAAGCTCGGCGAGCGCACCGGAACGATCACGCCGGCGGGCAGCCACTACCTGCGCACGCACTTTCCGATGCCGCACGCCCGACGCGAGATCGCTGTCGACGGCGCCGTCGGACGGCCGATGTCGATCACGTTCGAGGAGATCCGCGCGCTGCCCGCGAAAACGCTCGCGGTGACCCTCGAATGCGCGGGGAACGGTCGGCGTTTTCTCGAGCCGAAGGTGCCGGGCGAGCAGTGGGGCTTGGGCGCCGTGGGGACCGCGGAGTGGACAGGCGCGCCGCTGCGCGCGGTACTCGAACGCGTTGCCCCCGATCCAAGAGCCGTCGAGGTGCTTTTCCGCGGTGCCGATGAAGGCGTTCCGAAGGATCTCGGCAGGCACATCGCCTACGAGCGCTCGTTGCCGGCAAACGAGGCCATGAGCGACGACGTGCTCGTCGCGTACGTGATGAACGGCGAGCCGATCCCCCGCGAGCACGGCGGTCCGCTTCGCCTGCTCGTTCCAGGTTGGTACGGGATGGCCTCGGTCAAGTGGCTCTCACGAATCACGCTTCAGCAACAGCCTTTCGTCGGCTTCTACCAGACCGACCGCTATGTCATCAACGGGCAGCCGCTGCGCAAGATCGCGCCTCGGGCGGTCATCACCCTTCCAACCGGTGGCGCAGAGGTCGCCGGCCCGGTTGTGGAGATCCGGGGCTATGCGTGGTCGGGCCGCGACCAGCTCCGGAGCGTGCAGGTGTACGGGAAGCCCGCGGGCACCCGCGGTGAACCACAGTGGCGTGAGGCCCAGCTCGCGCCGATGTTGTCGCGATCTGCCTGGCGCGGATTCGTACACCGGCTGCTCATCGAGTTCCCGCAGAAATGGTTCGAGGTCGACGTGGCCGCGCGCGCGGTCGATGCCGCGGGCAACACGCAACCTCTCGAGGCTCGATGGAACGCGCTCGGGTACGCGAACAATGCCGTTCAGCCCGTGCGGATCCGCGTGAGAAGCTAAGCGGCCCGGACCTCGACGACCTCGTCCAACCAGTCGCTGACCGCATCGAGCATCGTGCCGACGCGGGGCGCGATGTCGTGGAAGAGCGCCTGGGCTCCCACGATGTTCGACTCGGCGCCGGAGTGCGGATTCAATCTTCCCTCATCGATGCCATCCTGGACACGACCGTTCTCGCGGTCATAGACCGGCTTCTCCGCGGAATTCCGGCCGTCGAACCAGGCCCGAGCGTGGTCACGCCACTTCGCGTACGCGGCCTCGTTCGTCGCTTGATACAGCCGATCCATCACGTACACCGCGGCGGCCACGTCGTACGGCTGGACCGTCGCCTCGGGGAAGCCGGCCTCGATCTGCGGAGTGATGAGCGCGGCCGCGCTGCGTCGCGCGATCTCGAGCAGCTCGGGCCGATCGAGCACGACCGCGGCTTCGGCGAGCGCTCCTTCCTGCACGTGACCCCAGAGGTGCGGCGTGTTGCGCTCGTCCGGGCTATTGAGAAGGACATCACCCGTCCGGCATTCCGCGATCTCGTCGCACCAGCGCTCCAACGTTTCGCGCACGATCGGTGTGAGGCCCATGCGGAGGAGGTCCAGCGCCCCGAGAACCTGGATCGCCCGCACATCAGGTGGGGCTGGATTCTCGGTCGCGAACGCAAAGCCGCGCGCGAGCGGCACCGCGAACCGGTCATCGCGGAGCGCGAAATGCGCCTTGGCGAGCGCACGGACGGCCCGGGCCTGCCAGAAGGTGCTGCCGGCGTACGAGGTCGGGCCGTCGGTGTTGATTGTGCCGTCCGAGTCGCGGATGAAGTTGTAGAAGCGTCCATCGTCCCGCTGCATGTACAGAACGAAATCGACGAGCCCGGTGGCCCAATCTCGCAGCCGGCGATCCCCGGTATCGCGCCAGAGGTCGAGGAAAAGAACCGTCGCGCGGGCGGCGTCGTCCACGCAGGCGACACCCTCGAAACCTCTGTCGCGCGCCGCGAGCGCGCGATCCTCGTCGTTCGCGTACACGCTGATGGCGCAGGCGCGAGCGCCCGCGGCGGGCACGCGACGCGTGAGGCGCGCGAGCTGCCTAAGCGTTGTGCCACTCTTCGAGGCTGGCGAGGATCTCTTTGACCGAAAAGTCCGCTGCCGCGACGCACGAGTCCGCAGCGCCGTAGTACATGCGGATCCGGTCGTCATCAAGCCCGACGACACCGCACGAGAAGACGGTGTCGTTGAACAAGCCGAGACGCTCGTAGGCGGTGCCTGGCGCGAGGATCGGCGCGGGCGAGCGCGCCAGCACCTTCCGCGGATCGTCCCGATCGAGAAGCACCCCGCCCATGGCGTACCGATGGTTCCGATTCACGCCGTGGTACAGCTCGAGCCAGCCCTCCCTGGTCTTGAATGGCACTGCGGATGCGCCCGTGCGCAGCTCGTCCCAGTGGTCCCAGCGCGGAAGGCACACGGTCTCGTGGCCACCCCACTCGACGAGGTCATCCGAGAAAGCGATCCAGATCCCGAAGATGCGGCTGAACGACCCGGGCATCGGGCGCGTCAGGGCGACGTATTTTCCGCCGATCCTCTCCGGGAAGACGACGACGTCTTTATGGTCCGGAAGGAAGATGACGCCGCGCCGCTCGAACGAGCGAAAATCTCGCGTCGTCGCGAGGCTCGTGGTGATCCCCCACCGCGAGACCGAGACGTACGTGATGTAGAAAAGCCCATCCATGAAGGTCACGCGCGGATCCTCGACTCCGTACTCCTCGACATCGACGTGAGGTGCGATCGCGGGCTTCTCTTCGACGGTGAACTTGATGCCGTCGGCGCTTCGCGCGACGCGTAGGTGGCTCATTTGCGCGAGGTAATCGGTGTAGCCCTCGTTGGTCATCCCGAGCACGCCGGTCCGATTTCGATAACGGATGGATCGAGGATCGCGGAGATCGAGTCCGGCCAGGTCCTTCGGTATGTACGCGACCACGACGTGCGGCTTGTCGCCGTTCGTGTCGAGAAAGCACATGCCGATCACGTCGTGCTTCGTGTAGCCATTCGGCAGTGGACGGAGGATCGGGTGCGGCCCGTCCAGGTCGAGCGTCATCGCGCCCGGCGGTGGATCGATATCGCTGCGCGGACGCTCCGCGACGCGAAGCAGGAGGACGGTCTCGCCGTCGAGCTTCGCCGTTCCGGCGTTGAAGGCGGAGACCACCTCGAGCTCGGGTTGCGATGGCTTTACGTCGCGCGCCGTTATCAGCGGGTTCTGCTCGAGGCGCCGACCAAGCGCGGTGCGATCCAGGCGGGCGGTCGTCATGCGCTGTGGAGTGGAGCCTCGGTCTCGACGGGTTCTTCAGCAGGCCGCGGCGCCCCACTCGGCATATGCGTCGTCTCATCGAGCACCTCGCGGGTGAGAGCAAGGACGCGACGGCCCACGTTCGGCCACGCCATCTCCTTGCCGTACTGGTACGCCCTCTGCTCGAGCTCCGCCTTCAGCGTTCCGTCTCCGAGGATCGCGAGCACGGCGTGCGCGAGTCCGGCTGAGTCGCGCACGTCGACGAGCAGCCCGCGGCCATCCGCGAGCGCCTCGGCGGCATGGAGATAGCGGGTCGAGACGATCGCTTTTCCGGCGCCGAGCGCGTAGGCGAGCGTGCCACTTGTGATCTGGTTCAGGTCGAGATAGGGAGTGACATAGACATCGGTCGCGAGAAGGTAGTCCACGATCTCGCGCTGTGTGAGGTACTGGTTCACGAAGCGGACGTGATCCCCCATCCCCGAAGCGTCGATCTGAGCAGCGAGCTCGTTCCGATAGCGCTCGCCTTCCTTCCGCTGAAGCTCGGGGTGGGTCTGACCAACGATCAGGTAGAGCACGTTTGGATGACGGGCGATCACCGCCGGCATCGCCTCGATCATGTACTCAAGGCCCTTGCGGGGGTCGACGAGGCCGAAGGTCGAAATGATCGCGCGATGCTCCATGCCCAGCTGCCGCTTCAGCTGATGACGGCCGCGGGGCACGATCGCCGGCATCCCATGCGGGATCACCACCGGGCGATGCGCGACGCCGTAGACGTCCGCGAGCAGATGCGCGGCCGTCTCGGCCATCACGACGATCGTCGTGCTCCGGTCGGCGATGCGGCGCACGACCTCGCGGATCTGCGGTTCCGGCTTCGGCAACACCGTGTGCAAGGTGGTGATGACCGGCTTGTTCAGCTCCTCGAGCAGGGGCACGCAATGGTCCTCGTAGATGCCATCGCGCCAGACGCCAAAGATGCCGAATTCGTGCTGAAGGTTCACGACGTCCGCCGACGACTCGTTGATCGCGCGGGCGGCACCCCGATAGCTCTCCCGGTCACCCTGCCTGATCCGCCAGCGAACCTCCGGCCCATAGGCGCGCGCGGCATTCGGCTCGTCGATCGCGGCAGCGATGCAACGGACCGCTGGGTCGGCCGTCTTTACAGCCGCCATCAGATCAGCGGTGAATGTGGCGATCCCGCACCGGCGCGGGACCGCGGAGGCGATAAAGGCGATACGCACGACACCATTCTGCGGTGCCACCGCTGTCTCGACTGGCAACACCACGCTCGAAGGAGGGACGGGGGAATCGGCCACCCTCCAGGGGCCGAGCACGACGCGTGCCTTCGACTATGTCTCCCGCGATACCGGAAGCCCCGCGTTACGCCACGCGGTGAAGCCTCCGCGCATGTTGGCGACGTCGCGACCGGCCGCTTCGAGGACGCTCGCGGCGAGGCTCGAACGGATCCCGCCGGCGCAGTAGGTCACGACCAGCCTGCCGCTCGGGATCTCGCGCGCTCGATCACGAAGGTGCTCGTACGGGATGTGGATCGCTCCCGGAGCATGGCCCGCGACCCACTCGGACTCTTCGCGGACGTCGAGGAGGACCGCTCCGTCGCTCGCCCGACTCGCGGCAGCCCGAGCGTCGAGCTGCTCGATCCGCAGAGGCTCGTCGCCGACGGATGGCTCAGGCGAGAGATACCCACGCACGTCGTCGAAGCCGATCACCGCGAGCTGCGCGCGGAGTCTCTGCGCCTGCTCGGCATCGAGCGTGAGGATGACGACTGGCGTGCCGAACGGAACGATCGCGCCGACCCGGACCGCGAAGGAATCGTTGCCGACCACGTTCAGCGCCTCCCGACGATGCCCCGCGCCGAAGAGATGAGGTGGCCGCGGGTCGATGAGCGCAGCGCCGCGGGCGGGCTCGCGAAGGAGTGGCAGCGGCGAGCGTGAGGAGAGCTCGGCGCCTTTCGCGTTCATCGTGCGGACGTGTGGGTAGTAGGCCGGCGCGACCGGGAGGCCTTCGGCGATGGCCGCGCGAAAAGATTCGAAGTCTCCGGTCGCGGCGCGAGCGATGTGGTTGTGGAGACGTTCGAATCCGAGCGTCGTCCAGCGCGATCCCGCCACCTCCGCCGCGCAGGCGCTTCCGCCGCCGTGCGTCGGGAAAACCGCGACGTAATCGGCCAGCGGAAGTACGCGCTGGCGCAGCGTCTCGTATGCGGAGCGCGCCAGCTTTCCCCCGATGTCCGGTCCAAGGAGGTCGACACGCGCGATGCTGCCGACGAGGAGTGCGCCGCCTGAGAACAGGTATTGCGGATCGTCCGACCGCCGCCGATCGGCGACGAGATATGCGACGTGCTCCGGCGTATGGCCTGGAGTCGCGATGCAGCGGACGGCGAGCTCCCCGACCCGGATCACGTCGCCGTCCGCGTGTCCGGAGTGCGGGTAAGCGATCTCCGCCGACGTGCCGGCATGCACCGCGATGGGACGGAGCTCGGCGAGAGCGCGCGAGCCCGAAACGTAGTCGTTGTGGACGTGCGTCTCAAACGAGTCGGTAATGAGCACGCCCAGCCGCGAGGCGGCGTCCAGGTAGGCGTCGATGTGACGGTCCGGATCGACAAGAAAGGCGACCCCGGCATCCGGGTCCGCGACGAGGTAGCTCGCATGACCGAGGCCGGGATCGAAGAACTGTTCGATCAGCACCGCCGTCGCATTGTGCCTGCTCGCTCGGACGGTGCTACGGGCGCTGCGGCTGCCGAGTCGCCTTCGCTTCCTGCTCGAGCACCTGCTCGCCGGGCCCGGGCAGGCCGTCCTTCGGCGCGATCACCGGTGGGATGCGCTCATCGACACTCTTGCTTTTGGCCTGAGCTTGCTCTGGGGAATCCTCGGGACGAGGCTTCTCTTTATCCATGCCACGCTGCGCGGCAAGCGTCGTGCCGCGCGTCAGACCCCTACGCCCGCAAGGCCGAGCGCGTGGGGCAGCAGGGTGCCAAAGATCCATCCCCCCACCGTCGCCGCGAGCACCAGCCCAACGATCTCGAGCCCCGACCGCACCGGATTGCGCCCCGTCAGCCTCGACTTCGCGACCCCGAGGAAGAACATGACGACGGCCGACAAGATCACCGCGATCGCCAGCGCCGTCGCCACCGGGAAGAAGAAGAACGGCGAGATCGGCACGAGCGAGGCGAGCGCGAACGTGAACGCGAGGACCAGCGCCCCTTGGAGCGGGCTGTGGCCCTCCTCTACTGTGATCCCGAGCTCCTTTTCGACCATCGTCTTGAGAAGCACGTTGGGCTCCCGCGCGATCTCCGCCGCGACACGTTTCGCGGTGGCCTCGGGCAGACCCTCCTGCTCGAGCATGTACGCGACCTCCGCTTCGGACTCGCCGGGACGATCGGCGACCTCTTGGCGCTCCTTCTCGATCTGCGCGAGGAAGATCTCGCGCTGGCTCCTCGAGCTCATGTATTCGCCCGCTCCCATGGAGATGACCTCGGCGAGCGCCGCCGCGATGCCAGCGACGAGCACCGCGTATTGCTGGCTCGTCGCCGTCGCGACGGTGATGACCACGGTGAGGATGCTGGTCACGCCGTCCTGCGCGCCGAAGATCGCCTCGCGGACCTCGCTCAAAAGATCGGCGGACCGGCGCTCGTCGGTCAGGTGCTCGGCGAGCCACCGCTTGCTGAGATAGTCCGTGGCCGGCGTCGCGCGTTCCGCCATCGCTTCGAGGGTACCGGCTAGATCACGCGACCGGCGCCGCCGGACCTGGTGACGAGCGGCAAGCCCGAGCGGGCCCAGGCGGCTACGCCGCCGTCGAGGTTCTCGGCCTCGAAGCCGCTCGCCCGCAGGGCTTTCGCGGCGCGGTCGCTCCGCGAACCGCTACGGCAGACCGCGACGACGACACGATCCTTCGGGACCTCGCCGACGCGAGCTCCGAGCTCGCCGAGCGGGATGTGCTGCGCGCCATCGATGTGGCCGGCGTCCCATTCGTCCTGCTCTCGCACGTCGAGAAGGTGCAGCTCGGAACGCCGCTTGCTGACGTCTGGGGGAAGCACGGGTCAATTCTGGCGTACGGAGGCGAGAAGTGGACCGCAACGCGATGCGCGAGCGCCTGGTGCGGGAGCGCGCGGACCTCCAAGGAACGGTGGAGCGCATCCGCGAACGCCTCGCGGTCCCCCAGCGCGACAGCGGTGGGGAAATCGCGCTCGTCGATCAGCATCCCGCCGACGCCGCCAGCGAGACCGAGGCGCGCGAGCTCGACGTCGCGCGGCAAAACATGTTCGAGGCGAAGATCGCGCTCATCGATGAAGCCCTCGCGCGGCTCGAGCGTGGCAAGTACGGACGCTGCGTCGTTTGCGGCCAGCCCATTCCCGAAGAGCGTCTCGAGCTCGTACCCGAAACGCCGTATTGCGTCGACGACGCCGAGCGGGAGCAGCAGAGCAGCGCACGCTGAGGGCCGCACAATGATCGGGTGAGGCCACCCTTCCCCACCAATATCCCACCGCTGCTACCGGAGTTCCTGAACACGCGCCGCTCGAAGATGACCTTTCCTCTCCAGAAGATCGAGGAGCTCGGCCTCGACCGGCCGGCGTTCATGTGGACGATCAATCTCTCGTATCGCGGTCCGAAGGGCGCGACCGCCGAGCCCGGGGATCTTGTGAGCCCGTACTCGACGATCCCGGATCGCTGGCTGCCGCAGGCCGCGGCGGCGCGTGGCGCGGGCCTCGTCGAGGAGCGCGACGGGCGCTGGCACCTCACCGACAAAGGTCGCGGTCTCGCACAGGCGATGCATGAGGCGGCCCGCGCGCATTACGCGACGCTCGCCGTGTTGCCGCAAGAGGAGCTCTCCGAGCTCGCGCGACTGCTCGATCGCGCCTTCCTCGCGGCGGCGAAGGCGGAAGAACCGCGGGAGCGAAGACACACGCCATGGGCATTCGCGTACCGCGGCGATGACCCGCCCGCCGGGTCATTCGCCCAGCTCGATGCTGCGGTCTACGGCCTCTGGCAGGTGCGCGACGACTGTCACATGGCGGCCTGGCGTGCGGCCGGACTTACGGGTCCCCAGACCGAGGTCCTCACGGCGATTTGGCGTGGGAAGGCCGCTGACGAAACGGCGCTGATCGGCCTGATGCCGCATCAGCGTCCGGAAGACGTCAGGGCGGCGGTCGCGCGATTCCGTAAAGACGGCCTGGTCGAGTCTGACGCGCTCCGCACGACCGAACGAGGGGCGCAAGTGCGTCAGCAGATCGAGAACGACACCGACCGCTTGTTCTTTACGCCATGGCCCACGGAGGTCGGCGCAAGAGCCGATTGGGTCGCCGGCACGCTCGCTCGGCTGAACGCCGCTTTGGCCTAACAACTCGCCAAAGATGATGAAAAGGCGGTCGAGCGGGCGCTCGTCTTCACAAATGGCATGCCGCATGCCGGGCTTTCGTTACACATGCTTGACCAGGAAGTTGCTCCGGCCGCACGCCCGGCGGCGCTCGGGGGACGCATCCTCGTGGTCGACGACGACCGGGACGTGGCGCAGCTGGTCGGCACCGTACTCGCTGAGGCCGGACACCAGGTGCGAGCCATCACCGACGCGCGCCAGGCGATGGACAGCTTCAATGAGTTCCATCCGGATCTGGTGACACTCGACGTGCTCATGCCGAGCGTCGACGGGATAAGTCTCTGCCTTCAGCTCCGGCATAACTCCGATGTTCCGATCCTCTTTCTGTCCGCGAAGGACGACCCGCCCGACCGAGTCGTCGGTCTGCGCATCGGTGCGGATGATTACCTGGGCAAGCCATTCGACAACGACGAGCTCGCCGCGCGCGTCGAGGCGCTTCTGCGCCGTGACCGCATCCACGGCGATCACGGCAAGGACCGGCAGCTCCGGTTTGGTCGGTTCATCATCGATCTCGCGAGCCTGCAGGCGATCGCGGGCGACAAGCAGCTTCCGCTGACGCCCACGGAGTTCAAGCTCCTGCGGACGCTGGCTGGCGAGCCCGGACGCGTTTTCACGCGCGACGATCTTCTGGTCGGGGTCTGGAGCTACGAGCCCGGGAGCGACACGCGTCTCGTCGACGTGCACGTTGGCCGGCTCCGCAAGAAGCTGGAGCAGGCTCCCGTCACCGAGGTGTCGATCGAGACGGCGCGGGGCTTCGGGTATCGCCTGATCGAGCGGCAGAGGTAGAGACCGCCACGCGGCGAGCGCGGACCGCTGTCGCGAGGTCTCGCAGAACGTCGACGGTCGTCTCCCATCCGATGCACGCGTCGGTGATGCTCTGCCCGTAGACAAGCGGCTCGGCCTCGGCGTCCTGACGACCCTCGACGAGAAAGCTCTCGGCCATCACCCCGACTATCCCTCGCTCGCCCTCGGCGATCTGCGCCGCGACGTCGCGGGCGACCGTCTGTTGGCGGCGGTGATCGCGGCCGCTGTTGCCGTGCGAGAGATCGATGACGACGTGGGCGGGCAGACCGATCGAGCGCAGGGCTTCGAGAGCCCGGCCGACGCTCTCGCGTCCGTGATTCGGACCGGGCGTGCCCCCGCGTAGGACGACGTGCGCGCTTGGATTCCCGCCGGTCTCGACTATCGCCGCAAGCCCCTGTTCGGTGACCCCCATGAAACTGTGTGGCTCGCGCGCCGTGCGCACGGCGTCGATCGCGACCTGGACGTTCCCATCGGTCCCGTTCTTGAATCCCACGGGCATCGAGAGACCGGACGCGAGCTCGCGATGGACCTGGCTTTCAGTCGTACGCGCGCCGATCGCCGCCCACGCGACCAAGTCGCTCGTGTACTGCGGCGAGATAGGATCCACGAACTCGCAGGCGGCGGGGATGCCGATCTCAACGAGGTCCAGGAGAAGCCGGCGCGTCATTCGCAATCCGTCGTTGATCCGGAACGAGCCGTCCCGGCGGGGATCCGAGACGAGACCTTTCCAGCCGACGCTGGTGCGCGGCTTCATGAAGTACGCACGCATCACCACGACGAGGTCGTCGCGAAGCTCGTCGCCAACCGCGCGCAGGTGGCGCGCGTAGTCGAGGGCCGCCACGGGATCGTGTATCGAGCACGGGCCGACGATCGCCATGAGGCGGCCGTCGTCGAGGTCCAGAATGCGTGCGAGCTCGTCGCGCCAGCGGGCCACCGCTCGCGAGCCGCTCTCGGAGAGGGCAAGCTCCTCGAGGATGATCGCCGGCGGGACCAGCGGGCGATAGCCGGTGACCCGAAGGTCGCGCGTCTTCATCGCACTATTGTTCCCGACGTGCCGCTTTACGGCTACCGCGGGAAGATGCCGAAGGTCGCCCCCGATGCGTTCGTCGCCCCCACGGCCGTGCTCATCGGCGACGTGACGGTGCAAAGTGGCGCGTCGGTGTGGTTCGGGACGGTCCTGCGCGGCGACATGGATCGGATCGTGATCGGCGAGCGCACCAACGTCCAGGACAACTCGACGATCCACACGGACGAGGGCGAGCCAACGTTGGTGGGTCCGGACGTCACGATCGGGCACAACGCGCTCGTGCACTCGAGCGTCATCGCCCGCAACGTCCTGATCGGGCAGGCGGCGGTGCTGGTGGGTGGGAACGTCATCGGCGCGGAGACGATCGTGGGAGCGGGCGCCGTCCTGCCGGAGAAGTTCTCGCCGCCCGCACGTTCGCTGGTGCTCGGCGTCCCCGCGAAAGTGGTGCGCGAGGTGCGCCCCGACGATGCGCGGTGGACCGTGCGAGCGGCCGAGCATTACACCGAACTCAGCCGCTGGTATCGCGAGAATCTGAAATAGCGACCCTCCGCCTCACCGGGCACGATCTCTCGATCGCGGACGTCGTCGCGGTCGCGCGCCGCGACGTCGCGGTAGGCCTCGATCGCGCCGCGGAGCGTCAGGTACAGCAGGCGGCCAAGGTGGTCGCGCAGATCGCCGAGGGTGACGATCCCGTCTACGGCGTGAACACCGGTTTCGGCGATCTTGCGGCTGTGCGCGTGGCGCACGGGGATCTGCGCGCTTTGCAGCGTAACCTCGTGCGAAGCCACGCGGTGGGCGTCGGCCCCGCGCTTCCCGAAGACGTGGTGCGCGCGGTCCTGCTGCTCCGCGCGAATACGCTCGCGGCCGGACATTCCGGCGTGCGAACAGACGTGGTCAACTTGCTTTGCGACATGCTGAATCGGCGGGTCCATCCGGTCATCCCGCGACACGGGAGCGTCGGAGCGTCCGGCGACCTCGCCCCGCTCGCGCACGCCGCGCTGGTGCTGATCGGCGAAGGCGAAACGGTGGCCGAAGGGAAGCGCCGCCCGGGAGCGGAGTCGCTCAAGGCGGCCGGGCTCAAGCCGATCGAGCTCGCGCCGAAAGAGGGCGTGTCGCTGATCAATGGAACGCAGGTGATGACCGCGATCGGCTGCCTCGCGCTGCACGACGCCGAGGTGCTCGCGACCACCGCGGACATCGTCGGCGCGATGTCGGCTGAGGCCCTTCGATCGACCGATCGCGCCTGGGACGCCGAGCTGCACGCGACGCGCCCGCATCCCGGCCAGCAGGCCGTCGCGGCGAACCTTCGGTCCCTCATGGCCGCAAGCCCAAACGTCGCGTCGCATCGCGTCGGCGACCTGCGTGTGCAGGATCCTTATTCGATCCGCTGCATGCCGCAGGTCCATGGCGCGTCGCGGGATGCCATCGCCTACACGCGGCGTGTCCTCGAGATCGAGATCAATGCGGTCACCGACAATCCGATCGTCTTCGCCGAGGACAACCGCGTCGTGAGCGGCGGGAACTTCCACGGCCAGCCGGTCGCCATCGCGCTCGACCTCGCGACGATCGCGGTCGCAGAGCTCGCGGACATCAGCGAAGCGCGCGTCGATCGGATGACCAACGGCCACACGAGCGGCCTGCCACCGTTCCTCACACGCGATCCCGGGACGAACTCAGGGTTTATGGTCGCGCAGTACACCGCCGCCGCGCTGGTGACCGAGAACCGCCTGCGTTCCTTCCCCGCGTCGGTCGAATCGCTCCCCACGTCGGCAGGGATGGAGGACCACGTGAGCATGGGCGTGCACGCCGCTCACAAGCTCGTCGACGTCGTGCGCAACACGCGGGAGGTCCTCGCGATCGAGGCCCTCTGCGCGGCACAGGGGCTCGACTTGCTCGAGGCCAGGACCGGCCCGGGCGTCGAGGAAGCGCGGCGCGTCGTCCGGGAACGTTCGGCCCAAGTGGACGAGGACCGCTCACTCTCCGCGGAGATCGGCGCGATGGCGGACGCCATCGCCCGCGAGGTCCTGATCGCCGCCGTCCGAATGCGGCTTCCCGAGCTCTTGTGAAGCTCACCCTCACGGTCAACGGCGCGCGGCGAGACGTCGATATCCCGCCGAACGCGACGCTCCTCTCCGTGCTGCGCGACGACCTCGCGCTCACCGGCACGCGGTTCGGCTGCGGCCGTGGTCAATGCGGGGCATGCTTCGTGATCGCCGATGAGAGGGCCGTGGCGTCCTGCCTGCTCACGGCGGATCAGGCCGCGCGCATGGAGATCACCACGGTCGAAGGTCTCGCGCGCGGCGAAGAGCTGCATCCGGTGCAACGCGCCTTCGTCGAAGAGGACGCGATGCAATGCGGCTACTGCACGAGCGGGATGCTCATCTCCGCCGCCGCCCTCCTCGCGCGCGATCGCGCCCCCGACGAGGTCGCCATCCGCGACGCCCTCGCGGGCAACCTCTGCAGATGCGGCGTGTACGGACGGGCCATTCGCGCCGTGAAGAGAGCGGCGTCCTGATGTGGGATCGGAAGGATCCTGAGCGGCTCGAGCAGCGCATCCGTCTCGAGCGCGACGGCACCGTGACGGCGCTCTCGGGCAAGATCGACTTCGGACAGGGGATCAGGACGGCGTTCGCCCAGCTCGTCGCGGACGAGCTCGACCTGCCTATCGAACGCGTGCACGTCGTGCTCGGCGACACGGCGCAGGTGCCCTTCGATTTCGGGACTTTCGGAAGCCACTCCGTCGCACAGGAGACGCCGCGCCTACGCAATGCCGCGGCGTTCGCGCGCCGGCAGCTGCTCGAGCGCGCCAGCGCGAAGCTTCGCGTACCCGTCGACCGGCTCGACACCGACCGCGGCGCGGTCGTCGACCGTGGCGACCGGCGGATCCCGTACGTCGAGCTTCTGGACGGTACGCCGCTCACCGGGCCCATACCCGACGAGCTGCCGCTTATGCCCGACTCGCGCCGGCGCTACGCGGGTCAGCCGATGCCCCGGCTCGAAGCCCGCGACATCGTCACCGGCCGCGCGACGTTCGTCGCGGACGTCCGTCTTCCGGGCATGCTGCGGGGAGCGATGGTCCGCCCGCCCGGTCGCGGCGCGAAGCTGCGCTCGCTGAACGACGAGGCCGCGCGAAAGATGCCGGGCGTCGTCGCCGTCGTCCGCGAAGGCGATGTCGTCGGCGTCGTGGCGGAGCGCGAAGAGCAGGCCCGCGCCGCCGCCGGGGCGGTCGAGGTGGAGTGGCATCTTGTCCCGGTCGAGGGGCCGAGCGCCGACGTGCCGATGCGGTCCGACGCCGGCGTCGACCGGGCACTCGCGCGCGCATCTCTTCGACTCGCGCAAACGTACGTCCTGCCTCCGATCGCGAATGCACCGATCGGTCCGAGCGCGGCGGTCGCGGATGTGCGACCGGATGGCGCGACGATGTATGTAGGCACGCACCGGCCGTTCGGCGTTCGGGAGCAGGTCGCGAAGACCCTGGGGCTGCCCGAAGACAAGGTCCGCGTGCTGCCGCAGATCACGAGCGGCTCGTACGGGCGCAACACCCTTGGCGATGCGGCGATCGAAGCCGCGATCCTCTCCAAGGGCGCCGGGCGGCCCGTCCTCTTGCAGTGGACGCGCGAGGAGGAATTCGCCTGGTCGCCGTCCCGGCCCGAGGCGCTGCTCGAGGTGACCGCTGGACTTGATCCGGAGGGCCACATCCTTGCCTGGAACTACGACGAGCACACCAACGTGCACACGGCGGCCGGCCTGGACCCGCAGGTCCTGTCGGTCACCTCCGGGCGCAACGCGATCCCGCCCTACGGACCGTTCGCGGCGAAGGTGACCCTGCATCTGGAACCGACGCGCCTGCGGACGGCGAACTTCCGATCGCTCGCGGCCGCGGAGAACGTCTTCGCGATCGAATCGTTCATGGACGAGCTCGCGGCCGCATCGGGCCAGGAGCCGCTCGCGTTCCGTCTGCGGCATATTGAGGATCCGCGCTTCCGGCGGGTCGTCGAGCGCGTCGCCGAGCGCAGTGGCTTGAGCGGGGGGACGCTGCCGCCGCGCCACGGTCGCGGGATCGCGTGCACCGTTTATCACGACACCTACGTCGCTCAGGTCGCGGAGGTCGAGGTCACAGCCTCGGGGCAGGTCCGCTTGCTCAACGTGTGGTGCGTCGTGGATCCAGGCCAGACCATCAATCCCGACGGCGTCCGCAACCAGATCGAGGGCGGCATCCAGCAATCCGCCTCGTGGACGCTTCTCGAGGAGCTACGCCACCGCGACGGCCGCGTCACAACTACCGGCTGGGACGCCTACCCCATCGCGACCTTCAACGATGCGCCCGCATCGATCGAGGTGCTGGTCGAGGGCGACGCAAGCGCACCACCGACGGGCGTCGGCGAGCCCGGCGCCGTGCCGACCGCGGCGGCGATCGCGAACGCGGTCTTCGCGGCGTGCGGCGCTCGCCTGCGGCAGCTTCCGCTCACGCGCGACCGCGTACGAAACGCGACGGCGAGTTAGGTCAGGGGTTCTCGGTCTTACGCGGCAGCGGAGGCGGCGCCGGCGCGTACGGGAGCGGGATGAACTCGACGCCCGGGCGCCGCTGGCTCGTCTGCGGAAAGAGGTCCATGAGCTCGTAGACCTCGCGCGGCATCTGCTCCTGAACGGCGACGCCCAGCGCGCGCAGCTCCTCTACGTCGAGCGCGTAGTCGTGGGTCCACTCTCCGGAGGCGAGCTTCGTCGCTATCCGCTCGGCGTCGGCTTCGGAGTGATGCTCGAGCAGCAGTCGCTTCGTCGTCGCCTTGACCTGGCGTAACGCCTTCTCGGCCAGGTCGCCGAGGATGAGCGTCTGATCGTCGCGATTTGGGTTCGGCTGGGCGAGCGCCTTCAGGACCGACGCCGCGGGAAACGCCGCCTGCTGGGTGCCAAGTTGCGGATCGACCGGGCCAAGCACGGCGTTGGGATCCATGACGATCTCGTCGCCTGCGAGAGCGATGAGCGCTCCGCCCGACATCGCGTAATGCGGCACGAAAACGGTCACCTTTCCCTTATGGCGCTTCAGCGCGAACGCGATCTGCTCCGCAGCGAGGACGAGTCCTCCGGGCGTGTGAATGATCAGGTCGATCGGCATGTCCGGCGGGGTGAGCCGTATCGCGCGGAGCACCTGCTCGGAATCCTCGATGTCGATGTAGCGCGCGATCGGAAACCCCAGAAAGCTCATCGTCTCTTGGCGATGGATCATCGTGATGAGTCGCGTCCGCCGGCGCTGCTCGAATGCGTGGAACTTCCGGTTCCTCTGAAGAGCGAGCATCTGCTTCTGGTACAGGGGAACGAAGAACTGGGCGAGGATGAAGAGCCAGAGGAGCCAGGAAAGATCCGGCACGTGGACAGGATGCGCTTTTCGTGCGTGTGCCGCCTTCCCTATCGTGATGCGGCATGGCGATCCCGCGCGGCGTCATCTTCGACCTCGGTGGGACGCTCGTTCACTGGTCGGACTGGGACACCGGCGCCGATGCGAAGTGGGCGGCTTCGTACGATCACCTCGTCACGCAGTTCGCCGATCGTCGGTGGCCGGCACGGGATGCGTACGTGATGGCGATGCGCGAGGCCGAGCGCGAGCACTGGAAACGGGTCGACACCGAACGATGGAGCGGGCCGCCCACCGGCCTCGTGCGAGCGGCCTTCGATCGGCTCGGCGTGCCGGTCAGCGGCGCTGAGCTGCTCGGCGCGATGGACGGCTACGCGAAGGCGATCGCTGGCTGGTCGGCGGTCGATCCGGACGCGGTCGCGACGCTCACCCTCCTGCGTGAACGCGGCTACCGGCTCGGACTTCTATCGAACACGTGGTGGGCCGCGGACTGGCACAACGCCGACCTCGCGACGCACGGACTCGCCGCTCTGATCGACGCGATCGCCTACACCTCGGACCTCCCGCATTCGAAGCCCCACCACACGGTGTTCGAGGAGATGGCGCGAAGACTCGAGGTGCTGCCGGATGAATGCGTGATGGTGGGCGATCGAATGGTCGACGACGTATCCGGCGCGCTCGAAGCCGGCATGCGGGGCGTGTGGCGGAAGAACGAATCCGGTTTCCCGTCGTCGATCGCCGTGCCGACTGCGGAGATCATCCGTCTCTCCGAGATCCCCGAGCTCCTTCAGCGCTGGGGCGGGGCCTAATGGTCGCAGCGGCGACGGCGCGCCGGCGCCGACGCTGCGCGTGGGCATCGCGGGAGCCGCTGCTCTCGTATCACGATCGCGAGTGGGGCGTGCCCCAGCACCGCGATCGACGACTGTTTGAATTTCTCATTCTCGAAGGCATGCAAGCCGGGCTCTCGTGGGAAACGATTCTCCGAAAGCGTGCGGCGTTCCGGCGGGCATTCGCTCGCTTCGACCCAGTCAAGGTCGCGCGATTCGGAGCGCGCGAGGCCGCGCGGCTCATGACGGACGAGTCCATCATCCGCAATCGCGCCAAGATCGACGCAGCGATCGCGAATGCGAAGGCGTTCGGCCAGGTGCGTCGCGAGTTCGGTTCGTTCGATCGCTACGTGTGGGCATTCGATGACAAGGTCGCGCTCTCCAAGGATCTCCGGAAGCGCGGGTTCGGATTCGTCGGCCCGACCATCGTCGAGTCGTTCATGCAGGCCGTGGGCATGCGCAATGACCACGAGCCGGGGTGCTACCGCCGGCGCGAGATATCCCCCCCGTTCGAGGGATAAGCGGCCCGGCCCTCGCGTGTAAACCTCCTACGAGAACCTAGGAGGCACGAGATGACGTTCAGATCCGAGCCCGACCCGACGCCCCTTCGCCTTCGGCTGGGGCCACGCGCGGACTTCTGGCACCAGTCGGAGGTGACGCCCGAGATCGCCGACGCCTTGGCCGATTCCCTCGAGTATCAGGGAGCGGAGGCCGGCGCGGACGATGTTGCGGTCGAGGAGATGCCGCGCGCTCCGGAGCTCAGAACGGAAGACGCGCCGGTCGTTGCGCTGGCACGCGGCGCGTGGAGCGAGGGTCTCGACCGCGCGGTTGCGCAGACGGACCGCCGCGTGGATCTATGGCTCGCGGATCAGCAGCGCCGGCTCGTCGCGGGCCTCGATCTGATGCTGGCGCAGCTCAAGGAGCAGCGAAAAGCCGAGGCTACGCGCCTCGAAGCCTGGAAGGTCGAAGAGCGCGAGCGGGTCCAGCACTACCTCGCCGAGGAAGAGGAGCGGTTCCGCGAGCGGCTCATGAATGAGCTCACCGCCTTCGAGGAGCAGCTCGCTCTCCGGCTGTTCGACCAGGAGGAACGCCTGGCGCGATGGTGGGATCAGGCCGAGCAGGTCGCGAAGGAGCGCTTTACGGAGCTGGGATTGTCCGCGACAGAGGAAACCGCCAAGCCCGACTAGCGGGCCGGTCCTCGCCGGAATCAGTCGGTCCGTCGATAGATGACTCGCCCGCCCAGGATGGTCAGGTCGACCTCCGTCGCCCGGATCTCTTCCGCATTGAGGGAGAGGATGTCGCGCGAAAGCACCACGAGATCGGCGAGCTTGCCCTCGGTGATGCTGCCCTTGCGATGTTCCTCGTGCGAGGCGTAGGCCGGGGTGGACGTGTACGCGGCGATGGCCTCCGCGACGGTCAACGCCTGCTCCGGGTGCCACTCGCGGCCGACCGCGAGCGCGATGTTCTCGAGCGGCGCGAGCGGGGTCGCCCGCTGCTCGTTGAAAGACCCCGGCCAGTCCGAGACGAGATCGAGGCGGGCACCAGCCTCGAGAAGCGATCGCCACGCGTGCGCGGTCCTTGCGCGTTCCGGCCCGAGCCTGCGCTCGACCAACGCAACGTCGTTCGCCAGGTGCTGCGGTGTGACGTCCGCGATCAGCCCGAGGGTCCCGATCCGTTGGACCTCGCGCGCGCTCGGGTACCAGGCGTGGATGACGCGGAAGCGCCGGTCGCGCGATGGATTGGCGCGGACGGCCGCCTCGTACCAGTCGAGCAGCAGCCGATGTGCGCGATCGCCGATCGTGTGGATGACGGGGTCGAAGCCGGCGCGGTCGGCCCCGGCGATGTCCGCGGCCATCGTCTCCTCGTCGACGAAGCGGAAAGTGAAGTCGCCCGCATAGTCCGGGTCATCCGCGTACGGCATCTCCATGAGGAAGCCATCGACGAAGGCCTTGAGTCCCCCAAAGCGGATCAAGCCGTCGTCGGAACGCGGCCTGATCCCGCTTTTCACTATGTCGCGCCAGACCGCGAGCGTGAGGAACGCGTAGACCCGGATCGTCAGCTGGTCGCGGCGTTGGAGCTCGCGGAAGATGTCGAGGTCGGTGGCGCTGCGCTCGACGTCCGTGTGGAAGACGCGGGTCCGCGAAATTTCCGGCAGGCGCGCCACATCGTGGATCGACGTGATCCCCACCCGCCGCAGGTCCTCCAGAGCGGCGCGAGCGCCAACGAGCAGGTACTCGAGGCTCGCCGGCGGCATGAGCTCGATCATCCGCTCGCCCGCGCGACCGAAGAGAAGCCCCGTCGGCTCGCCTGTGGCCGGGTCGCGATCGACGCCCCCGCCCCGTGGATCGGGAGCGCGTCGACCGAGGCGGGCGCGCGCCAGCGCGAGCGAGTTCGCGACGTATGCGCCGTCCACCCGACGCAGCAAGACCGGATGCCGAGGAGCGGCGCGGTCGAGCGCGGATCGGTCCACGGCCGGCGGCGCGGGCCGAGGACGTCCGGCGCGATCGGCCACCCACGCGTCGGCGGCGCCGAGGTCGCCACCGGTGATCCAGAGGCCTTCCGGCACCAGCTGCGCCGCGGCCGCCACCTTGTCGATGGCCAGAGGCGCATCGCCGACCTCGTAGAGGCTCACGCGGAAGAGCCACGCGGCGGCGTTCCCGAAGTGGGTGTGCGCGTCGATGAATCCCGGAAGCACGAGGCGATCGCCCAGCTCGATGACCTGCGTTGCCGGTCCCCGGAGTCCGAGCACCTCCTGCTCGGGCCCGACCGCGACGAAACGGTCGCCGCGGACCGCGACCGCTCGCGCCTCGGGCCGCTCTGGATCGACGGTCCAGACCCTTCCTCCGTGAAGGATCAGATCGGCCGGCTCGCTCATAATCGCGTGCCTTGAGCCCGCGCCTGGCGCTCACCATCGGCGCCGTGCAAGCGTTCGCGTTCGGTCTTCCTCTGCTGCTCTTCCCGGCGTCGATGCTCGCTATCTCCGGCCTCACGCTGCCGGATGGAGGGATCGCGATCGCACGCGGCGCCGGCGCGACGGTCACGGGACTCGGGGTCATCGATTGGCTGTTGCGCGGCGCGACCGGCGAGGTGTTGCGCAGTCTCCTCGGCGGAAACCTTGTCGTCCAGATCCTCTCGTTGCTGGTGAACGCGAGTGAGGTCCTTGCCGGCCACTTGCCGGCACAAGCCGCGAGCGCGTCTCTGCTCCACCTGATCCTGAGCGCGATGTTCGTCTTCGCGCTTCTGCGAACGGACCGCGGAGCGAAGGCTCAACCCCGCGGAAGTGCCGTAGCTCGCTAGCCGGTGCGTCGGCGCGCGCTGTGCCCGGCGCGGTAAAGGTTTGCGACCACCAGCGCGAGGACCAGGACGAGCAGCACCCAGCCGGCGTTCCCGCGGAGCGCCTCGGAACTCGACGCCGCGATGAGCCAGGTGATGGCGAGCGCGGCGATCGCCCCGATCGCGAGCTGGCCGTCGTCGACGAGCAGCCCGTACGTGTTGTCCCAGATCGCGCGCAGCACGCTAGACATTCCGCGCCTCCACGCGCGCGCCCTGTGGGAGTAGGCCGTTCAGGAGCCGCACCGCAATCCAGCTCGCGACGAGGAACGCGCCGAGGATGATCGGGATCGACGCGGCGTCGCCTGGCCACTCCGCACCGACACCCTCGCCGAACCAGAAGACGCCGAAGCTCGAGAGCATCGCGCCGACACCGAACTTCATCCAGTTCTCCGGAACGGCCGTGAGCGGATGCCGAAGCGCGGCCGCGAGCGCGATGACGATGATGCCGGCGGCGATGGCGCCGACGATCGCCGCGTTCATCGCGCCGAGGCCCTTCGCGCCGAACGCGATGACGATGAAGGCGACCTCGATGCCCTCAAGGAGCACCGCCTTGTATGCCACGATCATGCCGACCCAATCCCACTCGGTCTTCCTCCGGCCTTGCGAGCGAAGCTCGGCGACCTCTTTGCGATAGATCTCTTCCTCGTCGTGCAGCGCGACGATCCCTGCGAAGCGGAGGACTGCCTTGCGCAGCCAGCGCAGGCCGAAGAGCAGCAGCAGCGTGCCGACGAGACCGAGCAGCAGGTGCTCGGGTACGACCGTGACGAGCGCAACCCCGAGCGTGCCGACGATCACGCCGAGCGTGAGCGCCGCCAGCGCGCTGCCGGCGAGCGGCGCGCGCCAGCCGCGCGTGATCCCGACGGCGAGGACGATCGTTGTCGCCTCGACGAACTCGACGGCGCTGGCGATGAACGACGGTGTGGCGGCGATGGCAAGGGTCACCAGGTCCATCTAGCTCTCCAGCCAGACGTCGTTCATGGCGGTCCCGGTGAGTCCATCGGGTCCCGGCTTGAAGTCGTGCACCTTTGTGGACATGGCTTCGACCCGCACCTGGCTCATGACGCCGACGAACGGCAGGATCTCCATGACGCGCTTCTGCGCGTCGACGTAGGTCTGCTTGCGCTCGGGCGTGCTCAGGTCCTGCGACTGCCCCTTGACAAGCAGTGCGTCGAGCTGCGGGTCGTTCGTGTTTGAGAAGTTGCTCCCGGAGACCCGGTTCGCCGAGTGATAGCAGACGCGGAGGATCCCGTCCGGATCGATCGCTGTCGACGAAGTCGCGGCCATGTTGTGCTTGTATGCGCGCACGAAATCGAGATACGGGCCGCGCTCCATCACCTGCACCTTGAGGTCGATGCCAATGTCGCGAAGCTGCGATTGCATCGCCTGGGCGATCTCGGTCCAGGGGCTGCGGAAAGTGGCGAGAGCGATCTCGAGCTTCTGTCCGCTCTTCTCGCGGATCGGGCCTGACGCGCCGGCCTTCCAGCCCGCGTCGTCGAGGATCTTCTTCGCCTTCGCCGGGTCATAGCCGAAAGACTTCTCGATGCTCTCGTCGCGCGCCCAGACGCCCTCGGAGAGCGGGCCCATGGACACGTGATGGACGCCGAAGAAGATCTTGTCGACGATCGACTTACGGTCGACGGCCCAGTTCACGGCCTCACGGACCGCGTGGTCGTCGGTCGGCGCCTTGGTGACGTTCATGCTGAAGCCGAGCGTGTGGCTCGCGCGGGGTGACTGGACGAAGCGGAAACGTTTGTCTTCCTTCAGGCGCGCGTAGTCTGCCTCGGGGATCTCGTCGATGAACAGATTCTCGCCGCTCTCGAGAGTGGCCACGCGGGTCGACGGCTCGGTGATCGCGCGGAACTTCAGCTGGTCGAGGTAAGCCGCGCCGCGGTTCTTGAAGAGCTCATTACCCCAGTTGTAGTCGGCGAAGGCTTTGATCGTGACGACGCCGTCGGACGACCGCCCCGCGAACATGAACGGACCCGAACCGACGGGCTCCGCCGCTACGTCGCCGGGCTTCAGTGTCGCGAGGTATTTCGGCGAGAGGACCCCGAAAAAGTAGCGCCAGATCTGCAGCATGAACGCCGGATACGGCTGCTTGAAGCTGAAGACCACCGTCTTGTCGTCCGGCGTTGTGATCTTGTCGATCGGACCCACGAGCGAGACGACGGCACCGGCCTTCGTCTTTGGATCGAGGATCCGATCGAAGGATCCCTTCACCGCGGCGGCCGTGAGGGTGCTCCCGTCGTGGAACTTCACGCCGTCGCGGAGCGTGAACGTGAAGGTCTTCGAGGAGTCGGTGATGGTCCACTTGGAGGCGAGCGCCGGGTAGAGCTTCTGGTCGCTGTCGATCGTGATGAGCGTGTCCAGGATGTTCTGCGCGATCTCGCCGGCGGCCGCCCCTGTGGTGAGCGCGGGGTCGATGACGTCGATCTTGTCCCACAGCCCCCAGGTGAGCGTGCCGCCCTTGACCGGTTTGAGCGCCGCCGACGCCGCGGGCCCGGTCGCGCCGGGCGCGCAGGCGAAGACCGCGAGGCTCGCCGCCGCAAGCGCGGACCGCCTCAGGAATTGGCGCCGGTACATGTTCGCCTTCAGCGTGAGCCTGCCGCGTCCTTGGTGTTGGCGGCCAGCGCTGCTTCGAGGACGTCGAGCCCTTCGTTGAGTTGCGCGTCGGTGATCGTGAGCGGGACGAGCGTACGGATGACGTTCGAGTAGAGGCCCGCCCGCAGTAGCAACAGGCCACGCTCGCAGGCCGCGCGGATGGACGCCTCGACCACGTCCGGGGCCGGCGCCTTCGTCTTGCGATCGCGCACGAGCTCGATCGCTTGCATCGCGCCGATGCCGCGTGCCTCTCCGATCGAAGCGAACCGCTCCGCCATGGTGTCGAATCGCGCTCGGATCGCGCGCCCGATCTCGCCGGCGCGCGCGATCAGTCCGTCTCGCTCGATGATCTCGATGGTCTTGAGCGCCGCCGCGCAGGCGATGGGGTGGCCTCCGAACGTGCTCCCGAGCGTGCCCGGCCCAAGCGCCTCGAAGAGCTCCGCGCGCCCGGTGACCGCGCCGATCGGGAATCCGGCACCCAGCGACTTGGAGGTCACGAGAAGATCGGGCGTGACGCCGGCGTGCTCGATGGCGAACATGCGTCCGGTCCGCGCCATGCCAGTCTGGATCTCGTCGGCGATGAAGAGGATGTCGTGACGGCGGCAGATCGCCGCGACGCGCTTCAAGAAGCGCGCCGGCGGCACGACGAAGCCGCCCTCGCCCTGGACCGGCTCGATGATGACGGCCGCCACGTGCTCCGGCGCGAGGTTGGTGTCAAGCGCCTGCTCGAAGAGGCGCACGTACAGCTCCGCGAGCTCCTCGTCAGCAACGTTCGCGATCGGCCGGTAGGGATAGGGGTACGGCAGATGGGCAATGTTCGGCGTGGTCGAGCGCATGAACGCCATCCGAGAGTTCTTCGTCTTGCCCGTCGCGGTCATCGCGGTGTAGGTGCGGCCGTGGAACGAGTTCTGGAAGGCCACGATCCACTCGCGCCCGGTGGCGACCCGAGCGATCTTGATCGCGTTCTCGACCGCCTCGGCGCCGCTGTTCGCGAAGACGCTCTTCGTCGCGACCGTCGAGCCGCTCGTACGGGGATAAATTCGGTCGAGCTCCTGGGCGAGGCGCACGTACGGCTCGTACGTCACGACCTGGGCCGACACGTGCGCGTAACGCTCGAGCTGCTCCTGCACGGCGGCGATGATCTCGGGGTGCTGATGGCCGAGGTTCAGGGCGCCGATGCCGGAGACGAAGTCGAGATAGCGCTTCCCCTCGGGATCGAAGACCTCCGCGCCGGACGCATGCGCGACCACCACCGGAGTCCCGACGTGCAGACCCCTAGGTACGTACTGCTCCCGCAGCTGGCGAACGTCCGCGCTCGAAAGCCCCATCCGTGTTTGCGTGAGTGTGCTCACTCCGTTCCCCCCAACGCGCGCTTGTCGATGCGTGCGCGCAGTTCCCCAAGCTCCTCGGCAGCGGCGAGCGCCGCCGCGCGATCCTGGCCCGCGAGACCAAACAGCAGAGCATCCAGCACGACGATCGTCATCGCCGACAGATGGAACATACCCCCGCCGGCGCGGCGCGCGGAAAGCGCGACGGTGAACTGGCCGTCGAGCGCAAGGCCCAGCGTGTCGGTGATGAGGATGGACGGCAGCTTCAGCTCGCGCGCGCGTTCGAGCGTGAGCTCGGCCTCGGGGCTCGAGCGGTCGTACGCGATGACGATGACGACGTCGCCCCGCCGCATGTCGATCAACGCGTCCGCCAGCGCCTGGCCGCGCGCACCCACCGCGACGGCAGGCCGCCGCATCCGGCGCAGTCGCGCGGCGAAGTACTCGCCCAGTGGAGCGTTCGGCCCGAGGCCCTGGATCACGACGCGCTGCGCGCCGGCGAGGAGCTTCAGCGCCCGCGCAAAGTCGGTGGTGCGCAGTGTCTCTCGGGCGTCGTGCAGCAGCTGTAGCTCCGTCGCGAGAACGTGCTCGAGGACGACCGAAGGATCGTCGCCCAGCTCCTCGATGCTGCGCCCAAGGCGGAGCGTGGGTGTCGCGCGCGAGCGAAGCGCGTCCTGAAGCTCGGCCTTGAGCGCCGGAAGTCCGCCGTACCCGAGCGACTGCACCGCCCGGATCACCGTCGCGTCGCTCGTCTCGAGCTGTCGGGCGATCTCCGCGGCGGAGAGAAAGACGGCCTCCTCGCGATGCTGGGCGAAGAACGACGCGACGCGCTCTTCCGCCGGGCTGAGCGTGGGACGCGTCGCGGCGATGCGCTCGTCGAGGGTCGCCGCAGGCCTTGTAGCGTTCGCTGCCGTTGCCACGGGCGGACTGTAGTGTATGCTGCGGCGAGATTCAAGCCGGGGGCGATGCGATGGAAGCTGCAGCGGCGTTACCGACGATCGAGATCAGCGGCGACCGGCCCGAGCTCGGGCGCCAGCACGGCGAGGCCGCACGGAGCCAGATCCGCGACTCGATCGGCTACTACCGCGAGTCGTTCAAGCGCACGACCGGACTCGAGTGGTCGGAGATCCGCCGCAACGCGCCGCGTTGGGTGCCGCCCATTGAGAGCTACCTCCCTGGGATCGGCGACGAGATTCGCGGCATCGCCGAGGGCGCGGGCGTCGACTTCGAGGAGGTGCTCGCGCTGAACGCGCGCGGTGAGCTCTCGACCCACAACCCCTTTGCCGATGAGGCTGAGGAGGGCTGCTCGTCGTACGCGATCCTGCCCCAGGCATCGGGCGACGGCCACGTCTACTGCGGACAGAACTGGGACTGGCGCTGCGAGACGGCGGGTACGGTGATCCTCCTGCGCATCATCCAACCAGGCCGGCCAACGATCATCATGCAGACCGAAGCCGGACAGGTCGGACGGCACGGCGCGAACTCGGCCGGGATCGCCCTCAACGCGAACGGGCTCGGCACCAGATGGGGCAAGGGCATCGGCGTTCCGCAGCCGATCATCCGCCGCAAAGTGCTGGAGGCGACGGAGATGCAATCGGCGCTCCGCGCCGTCTTCGACTCGCGCCAGTCGCTCTGCACGAACCTGGTCGTGACGCACCGCGACGGATTCGCGATCGATCTCGAGACGACGCCCGATAGACACGGCTGGATGTACCCCACCAATGGCCTGCTCGTGCACACGAACCACTTCGTCGCCTTCGTCCCCGAGCAGATCGCAGCGACGTACCGGCCGTTCTCGGTGAACTCGCTCTGGCGGCTTCCTCGCCTCACGGAAGGCCTGCGCGCGGCGAAGGACCCGGGCGATCCCGCGACCATCCGAGGCGCGATCGGCGCGGCGCTCCGGGACCACTTCGGATATCCGAACGCGGTCTGCAAGCATGGCGACGAGGCGTCGGGAGGGACGGACCTGAACCAGACGATCGCGTCGAGCATCGTCGACCTCACGACCGGCGAGTACTGGATCGCGTCCGGCAACCCATGCGAGAACGAGTACCGCCTGCTTCCGTGGAACCTCTACCAGGAGGCGACGGTCTCGGCGCGGCCACTTGCGGCTATCCGCTAGGGGCTTCGTGCTCGACTGGCTTTCGGCTGACGGCAAGAAGCTCCTTGCCACGCGCGTCCTGCGCACCTTCGCGTACGGCTACCTCGCGGTCGTCCTCGGGCTATATCTGGATCAGCTCGGTATGTCGAAGGTCCAGATCGGTCTGATCTTCACGGCCGCGATCGCGGGCTCCGCGCTCATGACCGTCCTCTGGTCCCTCGTGGCGGATCGCTACGGACGGCGGCGGACGATCCAGACGATGGCCATGCTCATGGCGGTCGGCGGCCTGCTCTTCGCGGTCACCAGCGATTTCTGGATCCTGGTCCTCGGCGCCTTCACCGGAACCATCAGCGCGACGAGCTCGGAGGTCGGGATCTTCCAAACCGTCGAGCAGGCCATCCTTCCGCAGACCGCGCCGAACGAGCGACGGACCTGGCTGTTCTCCATCTACAACACCGCGGCGAACTTCGCGGGCGCGCTTGGATCGCTCGCCGCCGCAGCGGTGGGCTTCTTCGCCGCGCAGGGTTTGCACGGCGCCGACGCGTACCGCCCGCTCTTCGCCTTCTACGCGGTGGTCGGGCTTCTCAATCTCGCGATCTTCCTCACCCTCAGCGACCGGGTCGAACTCACGAAGGTCGAGGGCGAGCGGCGCTTCCTCGGGATCCACCGGTCGACGGGGACGGTCGCCAAGCTTTCGCTCCTCTTCGGCCTCGACGCCTTCGCGGGCGGGTTCGTCGTGCAGTCGATCGTCGCGTACTGGTTCTTCCTGCGTTGGGGTTTCGATCCAGCGACGCTCGCCGTCCTGTTCTTCTGGGTCGGCGTGCTCTCGGGGCTCTCGCTCCTTTTGGCCGGCTGGCTCGCGGAGCGGATCGGCCTACTCAACACCATGGTCTTCACGCATCTGCCCTCGCAGATCCTGCTCGTCCTGGTGCCGCTCGCGCCGGTCTCCTGGCTCGCAGTCGCCCTGTACCTAGCGCGGATGAGCGTCTCGCAGATGGATGTCCCGACACGGCAGTCGTACACGATGGCGGTCGTCGATCCGGACGAGCGGACCGCGACAGCCGGGATCACGAACGTCGCGCGGACTACGGCGACGGCGATCTCACCGACGT
The DNA here is from genome assembly GCA_005881885.1 of Chloroflexota bacterium. Taxonomy (GTDB): domain Bacteria; phylum Chloroflexota; class Limnocylindria; order P2-11E; family P2-11E; genus 3-1-20CM-2-70-9. The sequence continues at coordinate 39,991 of VBDX01000127.1, read as the reverse complement.
TCGCGGGCATGGCCTTCAGCGCGGCCGCGCTCGGCCTGCCGTTCTTCATCGCGGGCGCGCTCAAGATCGTCTACGACATCGCGATCTACTTCACGTTCCGCGACGTCCGGCCACCCGAAGAGGTCGAGCGTCGGCAGCGCCGGCAGGCCGAGCGAACCCTGGCATCGGGCGCGGACTGAGATGGCCGGCGAGCTGCGCATCTATTCGGGACGCAATCGTCCTGACCTCACTCCGGTTTACCTGCTCTTCGAACGGCTCACCGGCATCAAGACCACTGTGGAGAAGGTCTACCACCACGATGTCGAGCAACGGATCGTGGCCGAGCGCGCCGATCCGCAGGCCGATCTCCTCCTGACCAACAGTCAGCTCGCGGTCGAGCTCTCGCGCGGTTCGGGGATCTTCGAACCGTACGCATCGCCTGTGGCGAAGGCCTACCCCGAGTGGCTGCGCGCCCCGGATTTCGCGTGGCTGTCTTTCACCGCGTGGCCGCGGGCCGCGATGGTCAATCGCGCGGTCCTCCCGGAGAGCGCCACGTGGCCCGTCCGCCTCGAGGATCTCACCGATACACGCTTCCGGGACGCAGTCGCGTGCGCCGCGCTCGTCGAGATGACGACAGTGGCGCAGTTCGCGGCGCTGCGCGTCGTCAAAGGGGACGCGTACGCGACGCGGCTTATCGACGCGCTGCTCGCGAATGGAATGCGGATCTACGGCTCGAACCTGCGCACGCGCGAAGCGCTCGCGCGGGAGCGGAAGGCCGTCGCCATCGCGAACTCCTCGAACATCCACGTCTTCTATATGGAAGGGAACCCCGTCGGCGAGGCGTGGCTCGACCAGGCTGGGAATGAAACGGGGACGCACGTCGAGGCGCACACCGTCGCCGTGCTCGCGGACGCGAAGCATCCCGCGGAGGCCCGTGCTTTGGTGGACTTTCTCCTCTCGACGGAGATCCAGACCCTGCTCGCGCGCCTGTTCGGCGAGACGCCGGTGAACGCCGGCGCGGTGCACGGGGCCGTCCGCCCGCTTTCCAAGATCAAGCGGATGGACGCGCCACTCGAGAAGGTGGCGCCGCTGATGGAAAGCACGGTCACGCTCCTGCGCGACAAGGGCTTCGATGTGAGGGACGATTCCGGCTAGCAGGGGAGGCTTGGGTGGCGAAGTTCGTCTCGCAGCGGCTAGTCGAATCCGTGCCAGTTCTCCTACTCGCGTCTCTGCTCGTCTTCGCGATCCTGCATCTGGTCCCCGGGGACCCCATCGACGCCATGATCGGCGCGGCATCCTTCGGGGTCGGCGACCGGGCCGCACAGGAGCAGCTCGTCGCGAGCCTGCGCCAGCAGCTCGGCCTGGGCGATCCGCTGCCGCTCCAGTACATCCGCTGGCTCTGGAATGCGACGCACCTCGATCTCGGGGAATCGTTCATTCGGCATCAGCCGGTCATCAAAGTCATCGGCGACCGGCTCCCGAGCACGATCGAGCTCGCCGGGTCGGCGCTCGTGATCTCGGTGCTGCTCGGCGTCGCCCTCGGGATCGTGGCGGCGGTCAAACGGAACTCGCCGATCGACCGTCTGGTGATGTTCGTCTCGCTCGGCGGCGTCTCGATCCCGAGCTTCGTCCTCGCGATCGTCCTCATCCTCGTGTTCTCGGTCACGCTCGGCCTCGTACCCGCGACCGGGTCAGGGAGCCTCGACCGCCTCATCCTTCCGATGCTCGTGCTCGGCTACGAGGGCATCGGCCTCATCGCACGGCTCACGCGCGCGTCGCTGCTCGACGTGCTCGGCCGCGAATACGTGCGCACGGCTCACGCGAAAGGCCTGCCGCCGCGCACCGTCCTGCTCGGCCACGCGATGCGCAACGCGCTCATCCCCGTGGTGACGATCGTCGGCCTGCAGCTCGGGCGCCTGCTTGCGGGGAGCGTGATCGTCGAGACGGTGTTCGCGCGGCAGGGCATCGGGCAGCTCGCGATCGACTCGATCCTCGCGAAGGACTATCCGGTCGTCCAGGGCGTGATCCTGCTGACGGCGACGAGCTACGTGATCGCCAATCTGCTCGTCGACATCTCATATGGCTTCATCAACCCCAGGATCCGCGCCGCCTAACCTCGGCGGCGCCCCGATCGTGGCCGCGGCGCAGGGATCGCAGCGACCCATGCCGCTGTTCCCTGCGAGCCCCGGCCCTTACATGCGCGCGTGGCGGCGCCTTCGGTCCGACCGCACCGCGATGGTGATGCTTGTCTACCTCGGCGCGCTCATCGCCACCGTCCTGCTCCTGCCGATGGCGATCTCGATCGACCCGTTCCGGCAGAGCCTCAAGGATTCGCTGCTCGCGCCTGGCTCGACAGGACATCCGCTCGGGACCGATCAGTTCGGACGCGACGTGCTGCTCCGGCTCATCGACGGCGGTCGCGCGTCGCTGTCCGTCGGATTCGCCGCCGTGACGATCGCCGCGATCTCGGGCGGGCTCATCGGACTCATGTCCGGCATGCGCGGTGGATGGATGGATAGCGTGCTCATGCGCCTGGTCGATGTCGAGCTCGCGTTCCCGGGAATCCTGCTCGCGCTCATCATCGTGACCATCCTCGGGTCCGGCCTCGAGAAAGTTGCGATCGCCGTCGGCATCGGCGGCATCCCGCGCTTCGCGCGGATCGTCCGTGGGTCCGTGCTCGCGACGCGTCACGAGCTCTTCGTCGAAGCGGCCCGGAGCATCGGCGCGAGCGAGGTGCGGATCGCCTTCGCGCACATCGTTCCGCAGGTGCTCGGGCCGGTGATCACGATCGCCACCTTCGGCCTGGCGACGGCGATCTTTTCGATCGCGGCGCTGTCGTTCCTCGGCCTTGGCGCGCAGCCGCCGGCGGCGGAGTGGGGCCTCATGCTCTCCGAGGCGCGGCGCTATCTGCGCATCGCCTGGTGGCTCGCGGTCTTCCCCGGGATCACCGTCACCTCCGTCGTGCTAGCCGCGAACCTGCTCGGGGACGCGGTCCGCGATGCGCTCGACCCGCGCCTGCACAGCAAGGCGGACTGACCTGACCGGACCGTAGCCACGGTCTCGACCTCGTCGAGGCAGGGCAGGACGACCGATGCTTACGATGGTGACGCTCCGAGTTGGTGCGTCGCCGAAACCGCAATCACTTGCTGCTGCCTGCGCGCGCTCGCGAACCCGCGCCACACGATGAGTCCGGCGACCGCTGCCCCGATCAGGGTCGGGACGAGCGTGGTGCCAGGATCGGCGACCATGTGTCTCAGGACGAACCCCCACTGCGTGTCGGTGATGTCCCAGGCGCGATAACCCGTCTCGTCGATGTTCGGAGTGACGTCCCAGTGGTAGCCGTTCCAAAAGAAAAAGTACCAGCCGGCCCCCGCGTACTCGAGGAAGACCGACCACAAGAGCGTGATGGCGAAGCCGACCCGAGCGACGAGGTGCGTCAAGAGTCCACGCTCTATCGCATACGCCAAGCCGAGCGCGAGAAGCGGCTGCGCGTCGGAGACGTAGCGCGTGCCGTACGCCCAACCGCCCATCCACACTCCAAAGAACGAATACACGAGATAGATCCCGAGCGCGGCGAGCGACGCATCGCGGACGAACAGGCTCGCATCATCGGACCGGCGTCGCCAGGCGATCACGAAGCCGGCCACGGCGAAGAGCAGGAACGGCGAGTAGACGAAGAGTCCCCGCGAGGGGCTGATCAATAGGCCAAGCCAGCCTGGCGGTGGGAAGAACCAGGGGACCCCGCCGTAGCTATCGCGGGGTCCGCGAAAAGTGATGAGGTAGTACGTCGCGAGGAACGCAACCGCCGGAAGGCCCCAGGCAAGGTAGCGCGCAGCGAAGCGCCGCCTTCGCGCGATGAGGAAGCCGGCCGCGGCGGCAAGGGCATCGACCGGGCGAATGGCCGCGGCCAAACCGAGTGCGAGCCCGGCGCGAGGGCTCCCGCGGCCGCGGACGAGCAGGAAGAGCCCGAGGGCCATGAAGAGCTGCGCGGGCCCGTGCATCCAGATCTGTTGCGCTGAGACGGTCCACACCGTGGTGCCGAAGGCATAGCCGACCGCCGCGATGAGGGCGGGCATCGGGCGTGTGAGCCTTGCGCACGCGAGATACACGAAGGCCACCGACACGCTGGCGGCGAGGATGCCCGCGATCTTGCCGAAGACACCGAGGAACTCCCACGACGCGACGTCGATACCTGCAGCCATCGCGACGGCGACGGGCGTGACCAGAAGCAACGCAGTCCCCGGAGGATTGGCCGGATAGACGTGACCGTCGACGATCTGCTCGGTGAACGGGGCGCGCCCGACGTACTCATCGAGGTCCGCGTTGCCTTGCGCGATCCACGAGGCGGCCGTAAGCACATTCGGTGTCGCGTTGGCTTCGACGGTCAGCACCAGATTCGACGAGTAGGCGACGATCGCCGCGAGGGCGAGCAGGATCGCTATACGCATTGGCGGGTAACGCTAGGGCCCGAGACCGCGCGCGACCAGAGTCCTAGTACCGCCGGGGTCCTCTCCAGAAACGTCCAACCGGCTCTCGTCCGCACGGTGGGGCCGAACGGTCCCGGTTGGTGGGCGCGGGCTTCTTGTGCGTGCTCGACGAGCGCGGTGCTCAGCGACTGCGACGGAACAACCAGCCGATCGTGAACGCGGCGACGTCGCGCAGTGCGCGCACGGAATCGGCCGGGGTAACTCCCTTCGCGGCTCCCGCGATCCGTGGCCTGTGGGGGATGTCGATCTCGCGCACGACCCGTCCGCGCGAGCAAAGGCCGATCAGGATCTCGGCCTCGAAAAAGTTCGACTCGCTTCGCGGCGGCACCGCCCGCAGCTCATCTGCACGGTAGAGCTTCACGCTGTCGATGTCGCGGACCGGGAGTCGGAAGAGCCAGCGAAGCATCGCCGAGTAGACCTGCGCGATCAGCACTCGGCTCGCCGGATCGCGCCGCGGGATCCGCCGGCCGACCACTAACGCCGCTCCATCGCGGATCGACCACATGCGTTCGAGCGCGGCCGCGGGCACCTGGCCGTCGGCGGGTGCGAAATAGATCCACTCGCCGCGCGCATCGGCGTAGAGCCGCTTCATGCTGAATGGGATCCCGGAACGCGATGGGTTCCGCATGAGCCGTAGCTCGGACGTCGCCGCACGGGAGGCCTCGAGCGCTGCCCACGTCGCGTCCGTGCTGCCGTCGTCACAGACGATGATCTCGAAGCTCGATGCAAGTGCCCGCGCGGTATCGCGGTGACCGGCGACGACTCCGGCCACCGTGGACTCCTCGTTATGCGCCGGGATGACGATCGAGAGTTCGATGCGCTCGGAGTCTACGGACGAGCGACAATTGAGCGGTGAGCCTCGCTACTCGGGTCGTCCAGGCACCTCGCGGCAGCACACTGCAGTGCCGCGGCTGGCCCCAGGAAGCGGCGTTCCGGATGATCCAGAACAACCTCGATCCTGAGGTAGCGGAGCGCCCCGAAGAGCTCATCGTCTACGGCGGAACCGGTCGTGCCGCGCGCTCGTGGGCCGCGTTCGATCGCATCTTGGCGACCCTGAAGCGGCTGAAAAACGACGAGACCCTCCTCGTGCAGTCGGGAAAGCCGGTCGGGGTCTTTCGCACGCACGAGTGGGCACCGCGCGTGCTCATCGCCAACGCACTGATCGTCCCGCGCTGGGCGACCTGGGACGAGTTCCGAAGGCTCGAGGCTCTTGGCCTCACGATGTACGGCCAGATGACCGCGGGCTCCTGGATCTACATCGGGACCCAGGGGATATTGCAGGGCACGTACGAGACCTTCGCCGCGGTCGCGAAGCGGCATTTTTCTGGGTCGCTCGCCGGTCGCCTGGTGGTGAGCGCCGGCCTTGGCGGGATGGGCGGCGCGCAGCCGCTTGCCATCACGATGAACGAAGGCATCGCGCTCATCGTCGAGGTAGATCCGGCGCACGCCGAGCGGCGGAAGGCTCAGGGCTTCCTGGACGAGATCGCGCCTTCGCTCGATGACGCGCTCACGCGCATCGTGCGTCACCGCAAAGACGCGACTGCGCGGTCCATCGGCGTCGTCGCGAACGCGGCAGACGTGCTACCCGAGCTCGTTCGCCGCGGCGTCGCGGTCGACGTGGTCACCGATCAGACGAGCGCGCACGACCCGCTCAACGGATACGTCCCGGCCGGCGTGGCGGATCCGGGGCGGGTGCGGCGAGAGGACCCCGACGAGTACGTCCGCCGGTCGCGGGCGTCCATCGCGCGGCACTGCGAAGCGATCGTCGCGCTTGCGGAGCGAGGCGCGGTCGCGTTCGATTACGGGAACAATCTGCGCGGAGAGGCGCGAGCGGCGGGCTTCGCGAAGGCCTTCAGCTATCCAGGCTTCGTCGCGGAGTACATCCGACCGCTCTTCTCGGAAGGACGCGGTCCTTTTCGCTGGGTGGCGCTGTCCGGGAACGCAGCGGACATCCGGCGCACGGACCAGCTTGTACTCGAGCTCTTCCCCGAGGATCACACTCTCGGACGCTGGATCCGGCTCGCCGGCGAGCGTGTCCCATTCCAAGGTCTTCCGGCACGTGTGTGCTGGCTGGGCTACGGCGAGCGCGCCGAGTTCGGTGAGCGCATCGACGATCTCGTCGCGCGCGGCGAGCTCGGCGCGCCGATCGTGATCGGACGCGACCACCTCGATTCGGGCTCCGTCGCGTCACCGTTCCGCGAGACCGAGGCGATGCGTGATGGAAGCGACGCGATCGCGGACTGGCCGATCCTCAACGCGCTCGTGAACACGTCGGCCGGCGCCACGTGGGTCTCGGTGCATCATGGCGGCGGCGTCGGCATCGGCAACTCCATACACGCGGGCATGGTCGCCGTCGCCGACGGGACGCCGCTCAGCCGCGAGAAGCTGCGCCGAGTGCTCACCACAGACCCGGGCACCGGCGTGATGCGCCATGCCGACGCGGGGTATCCGGACGCGATCGACTTCGCGCATCGGAGCGGGATCGACCTACCAAGCACCTAGGATTGCCGCGGTGTCGGCGGCCCGCCGCGTACTCGTCCCGTTCCTCCTTACGCGGGCCCTCACCGCCGCTGTCGCACTAGCCGCGATCGAGCTCTTTCCGACTCCGACGAGCTGCCCGGACGTGTGCCACCCGTCCGCCAATCCGCTGCTCGACGCGGCCACGCGCTGGGATGCCGGTGCATATCTTTCCATCGCGCGCGATGGATATGGCGCGGTGGTGACGGGCAACCACGCCTACCTTCCGCTCTATCCCGCGCTCATGCACGCGCTCGGCGTCGTGCTCGGCGGAAGTGACGATGCGTATTTGGCCGCCGGTGTGGTCATCTCGAACGCCGCGCTGCTCGCCGCGCTCGTGTATCTGGTGCGTTTGGTCGAGATCGATCACGACAGCGCGACCGGATCTCGCGCCGCGCTCTACCTGCTGGTCTTTCCCACGAGCATGTTCTTCAGCGTCGTGTACCCGGAGTCGCTGCTCCTCGCGCTCTCGATCGGCGCGGTGTACCACGCGCGACGCGGTGAGTGGCTTCTCGCGGGAGCCCTTGGGGTGCTGGCCGCGCTCACGCGAGCGTTCGTCGGCGCGGCGGTCGCGCTGCCAATAGCGATCGAGGCGTTCCGTCGCACCGGTGCCCGTGGCGCGCTCGCGACGGCGACCTGGGCGCCCGCGGCCTTCATCGCTTGGCTCGCGGTCCTCTGGCGTATGACAGGCGACCAGAAGGCGCTCTTCACCGCGGAGGCCAACTGGGGGACTCGTCCGGCCGTGCCCTTACAGGCCTTCGCCGACCTGTTCGACCCGAGCGTGTACGGGTTCCCGTACTTCGTCCTCGCTTTCACCGTGCTCATCGGGGCGCTCGTCATTGTCGCGTGGCGGATCCTTCGGCCCAGCCTCGCCGCGTATGCCACGGTCGTCTTCCTCATCTCGATCGCCACCGGATCGCTCACGTCAGCGCCGCGCTACTACCTGACGATCTTCCCGGCTTTCGTGGTCCTCGCGCTGGTCGCTCATCCCTGGGTCGGTCGAACGTACGTCGCGCTCGGTACGACGATCGGAGTCATCTTCACTGCGATGTACGCGCTCTGGTACTGGGTAGCGTGAGCCGTGTGGCCGCCGTTTGTCGCGCGAGCGTGGCGAGCGCCAGAGCGCAGAGGAGCAGGACACCCAGAAAATGCATGGCGATTGGCACGAGGGTGCCGACCTGCTGCGGTTCCATCAAGAGCCACGAGAGAACGACCGCGCCGACGATCGCGGCGCGCTCGCGTGACCCGCGTGCGGCGGCGCGGCGCAGCGTGTCGGCGGCGAGCGGTAGCGAGAGGATGAGGAACGTGGTCCAGAAATAGCCGAAGGGCGCGAGGTAGCCGGCGGTCGCGAGCGTCAGTCCGTGCCATGTGTCTTCATTCGCGCGATCGCGGCGCGCGGCGATCCCCGCGAGAAGGGCGACGAGGACCGAAGCGACCGCGAGCACGAGAGGAAACCATTCCGACCAGAAGATCGTCGCGAGCGCCGGAGGACCCGGCCGTGCGATGTGGGCGTAGACCCAGTCCTGCTCGAGGATCCGCGGCGCGAAGCGAACGTATTCGGCGGTGCGGTCGGGCAGCGCGAGCGCGCTCGTGACCAGGGCGGCCGTGCCGATCGCCGCCCCGGCCGCGACCGGCCGCCACCGTCCCGCCGCCACATAAAAAAGGAGGAGGTTGAAGGGCAGGAACTTGAGCCCGACGGCGGCCGCGAGGAGGACGCCCGCCGGGAGGGCCCGCGCCCGCAGACGCCAGGCGGCGAGAGCGAGGGCGAGCGAGATGAGGTTCACGTTCCCGAGGGTCACTTCGAGGACGAGGGCCAGGAAGAAGACGTAGCCGGCCGCAGCCCAGGGCCGCCAGGAGGGAGGGAGTGGGCGAATGAGGGCGATGCCGACCGCCGCGGCGATCGCCACTTGCAGCGCGGTCCAGAGCGGGAGGACGGCCTCGTAGGGCAGGAGCGCGAGCGGCACGAAGAGGATCGCGACGGCCGGCAGGTACCGAAATTCGTCGGGCAGTCCGAGGATCGTGTCGGGGCCGGGATAGAGCGGCGCGCCGGTCAAGAGATGCCGGCCCGCGAGCCAGTAGGCGCGGAAGTCGTATCCGGCGGGGAGCGCGCTCGCCACCACCAGCGCCGCGAGCAGCGCGAGGACCGCGACGACGACACCGGCTGACCAGACCAGGCCGCGCGCGTTCACCGCTCGGTGGGCTCTGGCTCGAACGACGGACGCGACACGAAGTCGACGCGCCGATGCGTCGAATCGCAGAACGGCTTCTTTGCCGAGTGGCCGCAGCGGCAGAGTTTGACGGTGTGACCCTCCGGGACGAAGTGTTCGTGCCCGTCGACGTCGAGGATGGTGAGCGGGCCGGTGACGACGTACGGCCCGTTCGCCTCGGTGCGAATCGTCGGTCCTGCCACCGTGCTACAGGCTAGATAACCCGGGAAAGCGCAGGCCTATTCACTCAGGTTTCGTACGAAGAAGTCGAGGGTCATCTGGATGATCTCGCGCGATCGCTCGTCGTTGTCGCGGATGTCGAACCCATGCTGGCCGGTCGGATGGTCGAGAACGGTGAGATCGATGCCGCGCTGCCGGGCTCGACGGATGAACGTGTCCGTGCCTTCGAGGATGCCGGCACCGTCGCGCCCGGCACGGGCGAGAAGCAAGGGTGGCAGGTCGGGCGTATCCGAATCGAGCGCTGTGACGGCCGACCAGCGCCGGATGGCTTCGTCGACCGGCGGACGAATCTGTTCCCGGTAGGGCGCGAGGTCCCAGATCGTGTAGAACCCCGCCGCACAGCGAAGCCAGTCCGGACGGAGCTGCAGCAGCGGAGCTAGCCCGAATGGGGCCCCGGCGGAGAAGACCCATAGCCCCACGCGCATCGGGTCAACGCCGAAGGCCGCTGCTCCGCCGCGCACGAAACCTATCGCCGCGTGGACCTCCGCCGCGATCTCGGCCGTGTGCTGCCCGTCGACACCCGAGCGATGGTTGAACGGGACGCCGATGAGCCCGAGCGCCGCCAGATGCTCGCCGTACGAGCGGAAGACGGCCCAATCCTTCGCCGTCGCGATGACGTCCTCGGGCGCGTCGCCGTTGACGAGGAACACCACCGGGCGCGGCCGGTCATCGCCCGGCGGCCGGTACACGTCGAGCTGCAACACGCGCGCGCCCTCGGTCCGGTACACCACATCGCGCTCGACGCGCGCGCCCGATGGCGGCGCGAGGACTGTGGGTGCGACGTGCAGGTCAGCGGGCATCACGCGTTCTCGCCGTGATACCTGCCTTTGTATCCCTCGCCGGTCGGTGCTGAAAGCCTGAAGAAGACGAGCTGCGCGACCCGCGCGCCGCGCTGCAAGCGATAGCCGCGCGAATTGAGCACGGAGAGCAAACCCTCGCCCCGGCCCGAATATCCGGCATCCCACACCGCGCCGTGGATAGCCACACCCGACCGAAGCAAGCTCGAGCGTGGCCGCGACAGCGCCATGAGATCGCTCGGCAGGTTCACCTTCTCGCGGTACGTGATCACGTACGCGCCCCGGTGAAGATCCCACCAACCGTCCTTATCGGTCTGCACGTCCTCGCGCGCCGCGGGCTCGCGCACGGTATCGGCGGCCCCCAGGAGTCCCGGCGATGTGAGGCGCTGGACGCGTTCGACCCGCAGATCGACGCCGTTGGGCTGGAGCTGCAGCCCAACGTCGACGTCCTCGACGAGCGCCGGCGTGCTCGCGAGGGCCGCGCGAAGCTCTTCACGGGAGAGGACCGTCACGTCGAGCGGATGCTAGCCGGGGTCCGAAGGACGGAGTCACAAGACCGATGCCAGAATCCCCGCGTGCCTGGACCTGCTGCCGGGGCGCCAAAGACCGTCGCCATCTCGAAGACCGTCATGTCGCGCACGATGCTCCCGTCCGACGCGAACCCGTACGGGAACGTGCACGGCGGCGAGGTCATGAAGCTCATCGACGAGGTCGCCGGCGCCGCCGCGACGCGTCACGCCCGCGCGCGGGTCGTGACCGCGCGCATCGATGAGCTCTCGTTCCTCGCGCCGGTCTACGTCGGACATCTGGTCACGGCAAAGGCGTCGGTGAACCACGTCGGCCGGACGAGCATGGAGATCGGCGTGCGTGTCGAGGCGGAGGACATGCTGACCGGGAACGTGGTGCACGTGGCCTCGGCCTATCTCGTGTTCGTCGCCACCGACGAACGCGGGCAACCGGTCCCGCTTCCGCCGCTCGTGGCCGAGACGGACGATGAGAGACGCCGGCTGTCGGCCGCCGAGGCCCGGCGCGCGCTGCGGCTAAAGAGGCCGCGAACCGCATAGTCGCTTCGCTCGTCGTCGCCATCGTCGCCGCGCTCGCGAGCGAGCTCGCGGTCGCGGACTCCTAGGCGACGTAGACTCCTCGCGTCTTCGGGGAGGTGTGTATGAGAGGGGCCACTCGCATTCTTGCGCCATTCCTGGCGACGCTGCTGGTCGCCGCCGCGTGCAACGCGCCGCGGGCGACATCGTCCGCGACGCCTGTCGCGACCGGCACGCCGAGCTTCACCGGAAAGACGCTGAACATCGTCACCGGCGGCACCGGCGCGGTGTACATCGTCTACGGCGCGGGACTCGCCGAGCTGCTCAACAAGAGGCTCGGGACGGCCGCGAGCGCACAGTCGACGACCGCGTCGGTCGACAACATGAAGCTCATCCGCGACGGCAAGGCCGACCTCGCTTTCACTCTCTCGGACACGCTCTTCGACGCGGTGAACGGCACCAACACCTTCGCGCCGCCCGAGAAGAAGGTGGATGCGAAGGCCCTCGCCGTCCTCTACTCGAACGCGACTCATCTCGTCGTCAAGGACGGCGGCGGGATCAACGCCGTCACCGAGCTCAAGGGCAAGCGCGTCTCGATGGGGACCGCTGGGAGCGGCACCGAGGTCATCGCGAACCGCACGCTCGAGGCCTATGGTTTGGACCCAGCGAAGGACATCTCGCGCGAGCGCCTCGGGGCCCAGGACTCGGCGAATGCGCTCCGCGACAGCAAGATCGATGCGTTCTTCTTCAGCGGCGGCTTGCCGGTCCCGGCAGTGCTCGACCTGTCGACCGCGACGAAGATCAAGCTTCTGGACCTTACCGACAGCATCAAGAAGATGGCCGATAAGTACGGCCCCTTCTACTTCTCGTTCAAGGTTCCGAAGACCACGTACAACACCGCCGCGGACGTGACGGTATCCGGCGTCGCGAACCTTCTCGTCGTGCCTTCGAACTTCGATCCCGCGCTCGCTCAAGCGATCCTGGCGACGATGTTCGACAACAAGGACGATCTGGTGAAGGTCCACGTCGCCGCGAAGGACCTCGTGCTCGAGAGCGCGACCGTGGGCTCCCCGATCGACTTCCACCAGGGAGCGATCGACTATTACAAGTCCAAGAACGCGTGGAAGAAATAGCGCTCTCGTCGCGCTGATCGCCGTGATCGTGACCTCGCTGGGGGTGGCGCTCGCCACCCCCGTCGCTGTCCTCAGCGTCGACGACGGGATGACAGAGTTCGTGGCCGCGCTCGACCGCGACGAGTCGCTCACCTACTCGTACCGCCAGTCGATCTATCAGGTGCCGGTCTATGAGGAGCTGACTCGCGCCGGCACCGGACTGCGAATCGAGCGCGTCCGGTCGCCGGACGTCCGCTCGGTCGAGTACTTCGGCTGGAAGGGCGAGCCGGCGCAGGAGGCGAACGGGCTCTGGATGGAGGAATCCCCCGCGACCGTCGTCATGGATCCCGAGCTCGTCGTCCGCATCACAGCCGCCGGCGAGCAGGCCTTCTCGACGTCGCGGTGGAGGTTGGATCTCAGGCCGCGCTTCGGGGAGACGGTCGTTCGTGTGCGCGCTCAGGACCGGCCGTGGCTGGTCGCCGTCCTCGAGGGCGTGCGCTGAGCGAACGGCCCGAGCCCGAGATCATCGCGCGTCCGGATCTGGACGCGGTCCTCGCCGAGGACAAGACCAAGGAGCTCATCGAGCAGTTCGAGTCCGAGGCGAAGACCCGGACGTTCAGCGGCCTCTGGGACGGCGTCGTCACGGCGCTCTCCGTCGCCACGACGCTCTTCGCCCTGTACTACGCCGCGGCGGGCGCCGAGATCCCGATGACCAACGTCGTGCTCGTGCCCTCGTTCCGCATCCTCGGGCAGACCATCACCACGCCGCAGATCTACGTGATGATCTTCCTCACCTCGATCCTCATCCTGACCTTCCTCCTCTACCCCATGCATCCCCGCTTCATCAAGAGCGTGAACGTCGTCGACCTGGTCCTTGTTGCCGCGTCGATCGCGATCACCGCGTACGTCTTCCTGAACTTCGAGACCGTCATCTACCGCGTCAACAGCCCCAATCAGACCGACTTCGTGTTCGGCGTCGTCGCCATCGTCACCGTCCTCGAGGCTGGGCGACGGACGATCGGCTGGCACCTGCCGGCGATCGGTCTGGCGGCGATCGCCTACGCGTACTTCGCCGATTTCATGCCCGGGCCCTTCCGCGGCCCGCCGAAGGACCTCGACGACATCGTCTCGAACCAGTACCTCGGACTCGACGGCATGCTCGGCACCCCGCTTCAGGTCGCGGCGACGTTCATCATCCTGTTCACGATCTACGGCGCCATCCTCGAATACACCGGCGCCGGCAAGTTCTACGTCGACCTCGCGTTCGCGCTGACCGGCCGGCGCCCCACGGGCGCGGCGCGGACCGTGACGATCGCGTCATTCCTGCTCGGCACCGTCTCGGGATCGGGGGTAGCGACGACGGTCACGCTCGGCTCGATCACGTACCCGATGCTGAAACGCGCCGGGCATGATCGAGAGTCGAGCGGCGCCATCCTCTCGGCGGGCGGTATCGGTGCCGTGATCTCGCCCCCGGTGCTCGGACCGGCGGCATTCCTGATGGCCGAGATCCTTGGGATCAGCTACCTGCAGGTCGTGATCATGGCCATGATGCCGACGATCCTCTATTACCTCGGCATCCTGCTGATGATCGAGGTCGACGCGCGCCGCCTCGGCGCGCGGGATATCGCGCTCGACGCACCGGGGTTCTGGGAGCTCACGAAGCGCTACTGGTACCAGTACACGTCGCTCTTCGCGATCATCGTCTTCCTCGTCGCGGGGTTATCGACGATCACCGCGATCTTCTGGTCGATCATCGTCGCGATCCTCGTCTCCTACATCCGCACGGAGACGTCGCTCACTCCACCCAAGCTCATTCGGGCGCTGGCCGGCGGCACGAAGCAGGTGCTCTCGGTCGCCGCGACGACGGCAGTCGCCGGAATCGCCGTAGGGATCCTTCTCCAGACCGGGCTGGGCCTCAAGATCTCGAGCCTCATCCTCTCGCTCGGCTTCGGGAACCTCGTCGCGACACTCGTAGTGTCGGGGATCGTCCTCTGGGTGCTCGGCCTCTCTCTTCCGATCACCGCGACCTATCTGGTCGCGGTGCCCACGGTGGTGCCGGCGCTGATCACGCTGGGCGTTCCCGCGCCGGCGGCGCACATGTTCGTCTTCTACTACGCGGTGCTGTCGGAGGTGTCGCCGCCGGTCGCGCTCTCGCCGTTCGCGGCCGCTGCGATCACCGGCGGAAACCCGTACAAGACGATGATGCTGACCTGGAAATACGCGCTCCCCTGCTTCCTCGTGCCCTTCATGTTCACGCAACCGGACGGTCTCGCGATCCTCTGGACCGGTGTCACGATCCCCGAGGCGCTCCTCGCGTCGGTCTCCGCGGCCATCGGGATCACGGCGCTCGTCGCCGGCGTGGGCGGATATCTGCTACGGCCGACGAGCCTCATCGAACGCGCGCTGCTCGTCCTCGGCGGCGTGCTGCTCGTCGCCCCGGGTCTCCTCGCGGACATCGCCGGGCTCACACTCTTCGTGATCGCTGTGGCACTCCAGGGCACACCGCGCTTGCTCGCCCGCCTTGCGACACGCCGACCGGTCTGAGGGCACCCGAACGACCGAGGCCCGCACGCGTTATGTCTGTGTCAGACGCTCTGCGCGGGGAGGTGCCTTCGGGATGCCTGACGTCATCCGCTACGAATGCGTCGCCAAGACCCACCAGCACGGGCAGACCATTCGTGAGGGCGGCTTGACCGTCCACCGCGGTGGATGGGCCTACTGCGGCACCGAAGAGCCGGACACGCCTCATCAATGGATAGCAACCGGGGGCATCGCTCTCGAGCAGCTCGTTCGCCGCTCGCGACGGCCTGGCGTCACCGAAACCACCAGTTAGATCAACGACCCGGTCCTGGTCCCTGCGCACCTGAGTCCGCTCGCGCGCCTGTTGCGCGCCAGGGATCGTTAGCCCCGCTCGGCGACTGCTATCGCTGCGCGCCTGCGTTAGGAGCTCGTGCGGGAGCCCTTCGTCTCGCCCTTGGCGCGACGAGTCTTATTGGTCGTGGCGGCGGCGATGCGCTCCGCGACCTTATTCGAAAGTCCGCGTGCGGTCTCGCTGCGCTTGATGTGCTCGTACTGCCGCTTGCGCTTCGCGCTCTTCACACCACGCGGTGGCATAAGTACCCTCCAGGTCGTATCTCTTTTCGGTCAGCAACCGCAAAATCCGGACCACCCGACCGGCTCATCGGTAGGCTTCCTCTGATGAGGACGCGCGTCCTGGCGATCGCGCTCGCGGCCCTGACCGCGTGCGCGCCGCGGCCGGTGGACCGTGACGCACCGACATCGCCGCCGCCGGTCGCACGCTTGCTCGCCACGGCCAGCGCCGAGCCCAGCGCGGTAACCATGCCATCATTGTTCCCGCCGACGGTACGCCCGGAGCCGCCCCCTCGCGTGACGCGTGAGGTCGGAGGCATCGAGTTCGCGCTCGTCCCCGGCGCGGCGGACCTCCGGATCGAGACGTCGCTTTCTCGAGACGACGAGGCGGTCGTCGCGAGCGCGGTCGCATCGGACATCCCCGCGGTCGAGCGCGAATTCGCCCGATCGTTCGTCGGCCGCCCCGTGATCTACGTCTTCGCCAGCACCCCCGGTTACACGGACGGGTTCGTCCGCATCTTTGGGTACGGAAAGGCGACCGCGACCTTCGTCGCCGATAACTCGGTGTCCTTCTTCGAACCATCGTTGCGGCTGATCGCGGTCAACTGGGAAGCCGTTCGCGATCGCCGGCCGATCGCCGCGATCCGACACGAGCTCACGCACCTTCTCACCCTCGACGCCTGCGCGCCGCGGTGCGACCTCGTCCCGGCCTGGCTGAATGAGGGCCAAGCGCGTCTTGCGGAGGCGCTCGTTCCCGGCAGCGACTGGCGGCTCGTTCGGGTCCGCTACGAAGCCGCGTCGATGGCCCAGACCGGCACGCTCATCCCGCTCAACGCGCTCGTATCGCAGCTCGCCTGGAACGCGCTCACTGACTGGGCGGGCTATTTCAAATACCAGGAGGCCGCACGTGTGGTCGAGCTCCTGCGCGAGGATATCGGCGGGGATGCGCCCATCGCGCTCCTCTACGAGCGGATGAGGCGTGGCCAAAACGTGGCCCAGGCGTACGCCTCGCTCACCGGCCGCCCGTTCCCCGAGTTCGTTTCCGGCCTCGCCGAGCGGATGCGCGAGGCCGTCCCGCAGGCGCCGGGGCTCATCGCGGTCGCGCCCGAGAGCTACCTCCTCTACGGATTCGCGCCCGCGACGACGGTCACGGTGACGATCAGCGGCCCGCGCGGCAGCGAA
This sequence comes from Chloroflexota bacterium, assembly GCA_005881885.1. Taxonomy (GTDB): domain Bacteria; phylum Chloroflexota; class Limnocylindria; order P2-11E; family P2-11E; genus 3-1-20CM-2-70-9. The sequence goes on along the minus strand of VBDX01000127.1, from coordinate 23,340 downwards.
AGCTGGCCGATGGTCATCTCACCGTTCGGCTCGAACTTCGACGGCGTGCCACCGACGCGCGCTCGCGGCGGCTACACGATCAGCGCGCAGGATGCGAACGGTGTCTTCACCGCGAAGATCAGGAAGGTGGACCAAGGGTCGCCCGGGGACTTGCGCTAGGCGGCGAGCCAGCGCTCCACCTTGCCGATGTAGCGTTTCGGATCCTTTGCAAACCGTTCGAGACATCCCGGCCCGCAGAACGCGTATTCGCGCTCGGGGCGTTCGAGCGTCAGGCCCTGCTCTCGCTGCTCCGCGACATCCACGACCATGTCGCAGACCGGATCGAGGATCTTGCCTTCGCGCGTCATAGGACCAAGGTAGCGCGCCCACGAAGGTCCCCCATCCGGGGTAGCCGAAATCTCCCATCCCGTACGGTGTTCACAAGCGCGCGGCCAGCGCGCAAAGTGCCCGGCGTGGAGCAGGTGGCCGGCGGACCCTGGGACCGCGCAGGCGTGGACCGCGAGACCTGGCACGCCGCGCGGATCATGGCCATGGCGATCAGAGAGACGGCGCGGCTGGCCCTCGATCCGACCTCGGGCAACGAGGCCTCCACCGATGATCACGAGCGTCTGGGCGAATATGCCGACGACCTTCTGTCGGCCGTTGAAAAAGGTGACCCCGAGACGGTCGCGATGCTGTCGCGGCGCGCGCAGCGCCGAGCTAAAGCGATCTTCGGCTAAGGCCGGCCCCGCCGGCCGCTGGTGCTCGGCGCGTCGGTTCGCGTGACGGTGAAGGTGCTGCCGTCATGTCCGAGCACCGACGGCTGCGCGATCGCCTGCCCCGCCCCGTTGATCATCGTGATCGCCCTCGCACCGAGCTCCGCAAGCGTTTGGCTCTTCCCGTTCTGCACCGCACTGCCGGCGGTGACGCGCAGCGTCCCGAACTGATCGAGCGGTACGAGTCCGCGGCCGGCGCTCGGTGCCTCCTGGATCCACTCCGCGGACGAGTTGGACGAGCTGTACTGCACCGTGACGCTGTAGTTCGCTTTCGTGGTGTCGTTGTTGATCGTGATGATCCAGCTGTTGCCGGACTTCTGGGTGAGCGTCGCCGTGACGGCGTCGCCGGCGCGCACTGCGAGCGGGACGGTGTGCGAGGTCTGCGGGAGCATCTCGGTCCAGGCGGAGTACTCGACCATGCCGTCCGCGCTCACCATCGCCTGCGTACCGGCTTGTAGCAGGTCGCGGCCCGAGAGGCCGCCGATGCCGACCCACGTCGCGTCGGCACCGATGCTCGTGCTGGTCACCGTCGGCACGATCCACGAGCCGGTGACCGAGGTGAAGACGCCGCCCGTCGCGGCATAGCCGGACCAGTTGCTCGAGCGGCTCAGGGCCGCCGCGGGCGTGCCCGGCTGCGTGACGCTCGGTGAGGTGCCTGTTCCGGGCTCGATCACCCGCGAATCGGGCTGCACGTCCGCGGAGATCCGCCATGCGCCCGACAGCTGCGTGAGGGTGTACTCGTTGCGGTCGGTACGCTCGTCGTTCGACCCGTCGTTGTAGGTGGATCGCCAGGTCTCGAACGCGGTCGCCTGGGCGATCGTGCCGCTCACGATGACGTCGCCCCACGCGATGTTCGTAAGGGTGATCGACGTGACGCCGCCGCTCGCGAGATCGCGGTTCGTCTGCACGAGCTCCTGGTAGTACGAGTCGGTGGCGGTGTCGCGCATCAGCGTGTCGTCGCTTTTGGCGAAGGCCCGCGCCTGCGCGTGATTCGCGCGCTCGATGACGTCCTTGATCGCGGTTACGGTGGCGGTGCCGGTGGTGTTCGTCGTCGTTGTCGTCGTGGTGCGCGCGGCGGGAGTCGGGGCGACGAGACCGCGCGCGCTCGAGACGACGCCCGCGAGGTCGAGACGCCCGGTGAAAACGGCGAAGGCGAAGGCCAGCACGCCGATCGCCAGAAGGCGCATCGCGCCCTGGCCCCCGGTCTTCTTCGGCGGCGGTGGCGGCGTGGGGGTCAGCGGTGCGGTGGTCGCAGGATCCGAGTCGTACATGCGCATAGCCTCTCGCGCCGGGCTCAGAGCGGCTTAAGAGCGCCCTGAGCGCGGCTTAAGAATTGCGCGCCCTCTCGGCTAAGAAGCCGCCTGCTTCGGCGCGAACATGGCGCGCGCGCCGAGCGCGAGCACCGCGCCGACCAGCACGATCACGAGCCAGGCTCCAAGAAGCCAGTCCGGGTAGGCGAGGCCAAGCAGCCGGTCGAGCGACCAGGCCCCGTTGCCGATGAGCGCGACCGCGAATGCGGCCGCCGCCAGCGGCACCGGGAACTCCCAGCCGACCTTGCCGCCGCCGGCCCAGAACCCCTGTGACCAGTGCGCGACGATGGCGACGACGACGAGATCCCCGGCAACGACCCCGGGTCCGAGCGGACCGCCGAGTCCGAGGACCATGAGCGTGCCGCCACCGGCCTCGGCCAGCGTGGCGACGACCGCCCACAAGATCCCTGGGCGGAGGCCGATGCCATTGAACCACCCGGCGACGCCGGCGATCGAGCCGCCTTTGCCGACCCAACCGAGCTTCAGGAAGCCGTGCATCGCGACCACCCCACCGACCACGACGCGAAGTACGAATATCGCGAGATCCACATTCATCGGAACAGTCCCTCCCGCTGCGGGTTCGCCGGAACAACAGCGCGCCGGCGCGGATACTTCCCAAAGGCTAGTACTTACCGAAAAGTTAGTATGATGCGGTGGTCACCATCGCGAATCCGCCGCCCGAGCTGCGCGCCAGCCCCGCCGCGGAGAGCTGCGCCGTGGAGAAGGCGCTCGCGGTCGTCGGCGCCAAATGGACGCTGATCGTCCTTCATCACTTGATGGACACGCCCAAGCGGTTCGGCGAGCTGCAGCGTCTGGTCCCCGGGGCCTCCCCAAAGATGCTGACGGTCCGTTTGCGGGAGCTCGAGCAGCTCGGTCTGCTCACTCGTACGGTCCACGCCGAGATCCCGCCGCGCGTCGACTACCAGCTCACGCCACAGGGCCGAAGCCTCCGGCCGATCATCGACTCGATCGAGAAATGGGGCCGTAGCCTCCGTCCCGCGAAGCGCTCGGGCTAGCGGATGCGCGGGGTCCTGCGTGGCTTCTGCATCATCGCGCTCGCGGTCGGTGCGACCTGGATCTTCCAAGGTATCGGCGCCCTTCCCGGGTCGTTCATGACCGGCCGGAGCGAGTGGGCGATCGCCGGCGCGGCCCTCGCGGCCGGCGCCGTAGTGGTGCTCTGGCTCGCTCGCTCGGCGCGCCCCGGTCGAGGTCGCTAGGACTCTGCAGCGACCGCTTCCTTGGCCTCTCTGAGGATTAGGGCGCTCAGGGTCCCCGCAGCGACAGCAGGTCGGTAAGGGACCGGGCGCTGGCCGCCGCACCCAGGCGCGAAAGGCCGAACGTATCCTCGATCGTCGCGAGAAGCGAATAGTGGTCGTAGAGCTCCGCCGAACGGCGCGCGGCGGGATCGGGCGTCACCACGATAAGCGGGACCAGGTTCGCGCGATCTCCTTCGTCACCTTCGTCCCACACGACAAACAAGGCGCCGCGTTCGCGGAAAGAGGCTGACGCGACGATCCGCGCGACCAGCTGCGCCAGCCAGGGGCCGGCCTCCGCGAGGGCGCAGTCGTGCCCGTCGTGGCACAGGCCCGGAGTGATCCACACGAACTGCGGCGTCTCGCCGGCGAGATCCGCATCCAGCGCATCGAACGGGACGACGTTCTTGGGACAGGCACCGCCGTAGTACGCGAACGGATTGTGCTTGAGCGCATAGGGATAGGGACTGTTGCGGCAGCCGCCCGCGGTCAGGCCTTCCATGTACGCACGCCAGGACACGCCCGCCATCGAAAGCTGCGCGCCGATCCCGCCGGCAGGAAGCGCGTGATCGTCGTCGTCCGCCACGCCCCACGTGCTCCCTGAGGTCAGCGCCAGGTAGTTCGGAAGACTCGGCCGCGCGACCGCGTGATAGTTCGTGGCGACGCGGTATTTCGACGCGAGCGTCCCGACCGCAGGCGCGGCGAGCGCTCTCGCAAGCGACGCGTTCTCCATCACGATCACGAACACGTGCGGCCGCCCCGGCGCGGCGCTCGCGACCGCGGATACCGCCGGCGTCTCGCTCGGTGACGGCGTCGGCGCAACCGGTGCGGTCGGGGCCGGCGCCGTCGCAGCCAGCGCGGTCGGGGCCGGCGCCGTCGCCCTCGGCGACGCGCAGGCGCTGACGATCAGCGCGATCGTGAGCCAGCTCCCCGCTGCTATGCGCATCCCACCTAACTCTCCCGTCGCGACCTTGACGCTCCCGCCCTGACCACCCGATGCGCTCGATTCGTCTCGTGCGTACGGTACCTGTTCGACGCCGCGACGGCCAGGACAGGTCGACCCCAACGACGATCGCCCCAGGCTCGGCGCCCGGGGCGATCAGTTTTTTCGATACGAGTCTTCGCGCGAGGTCAGATCAGATCGGCTCGAACACCCACTCGTGGCGTGTCAGCGGGGCCCAGGGACGGACGCGCCAGCGCTCCGGGGCGAGGGCCGCGCCCCCACGACTGCGAACACAGCGGCGCACCTCGATCTCGAGATCGGCGAGAGTGACGCGGCCCACCTTCGCTCGCCAGATGGCGCGAAGAGCGAGGATCGCGTCGAGCGCGGCGTTTGTGTCCATACCTACATAACGCTCCACGCCTGCCATGCGGTCTGCGCTCGAACGAACGGGGGGTGCGACGTGTCCAACAGGTTTCGGTCCACGCCGTTTGTCAAGGCACGCGTCATGCCAGGACACGTTGCGCCCACCTGCGACCGGATCCGGTAGCAGGCACGTTTCGATCGCCCTAATGGGCCGCGGCGGCCTCCGCCACGAGCCGCGAGAGCATCTCCCCACGCACGCGGCTGACATCCTCCTCGTACTTCAAGAGGACGCCGAGCGTGCCGTCCAGCGTCTCGAGATCGAGATCCGCGGTGCCGAGCGCACCGAGCGCCGTCGCCCAATCGAGCGTTTCCGCGACGCCGGGCTTCTTGAAGAGATCGTCGCGCCGAAGCGCCTGCACGACGGCGACGACGCTGCGTGCGAGGCGCTCCGGAACGTCGGGCAGGCGGCGCGCGATGATCGCCAGTTCGCGCTCGACGGTCGGGTAGTCGATCCAGTGGTAGAGGCAGCGGCGCTTGAGGGCGTCATGGACTTCGCGAGTACGGTTCGATGTGATCACGACGGGCGGGGGCGCGGCAGCGCGGAAGGTACCGAGCTCGGGGACCGTGATCTGGAAATCGGAGAGGAGCTCGAGCAGGTACGCCTCGAACTCCTCATCCGCTCGGTCGATCTCGTCGATGAGCAGGACGGGGCCGCTTGCGTCGGTGATGGCTTCGAGGAGCGGGCGCTTGATGAGGAAGCGCTCGCTGTAGATCCTGTCGCGCGCTTCACCCGCGCGACCCTCACCTTCGGCGAGACGTATCTCGAGGATCTGCCGCGGATAGTCCCAGTCGTACACCGCGGTCGCGACATCGAGACCTTCGTAGCACTGCAGGCGGATCAGGCGACGGCCGAGCGCGGAGGCAAGCGCCTTCGCGATCTCGGTCTTGCCCACTCCCGCCTCGCCTTCGACGAAGAGCGGTTTGCCGAGGCGGAGCGCGAGGTACAGCGTGACGGCGAGTCCGCGATCGGCGACGTAGCGCTCACCTTCGAGGGCTGCGGCGACCTCGTCCACGGATGAAGGCTCGAAGGCGCTCCCCATGTGCGCCAGAAGTCTATGGGGGTACGAGGCCCCAATCGATCGGCGTGCGCCGGCGTTTCCCCCCTGCGCCGGCGCACGCTCGTGCTGGGGTCGACTAGCCTCGGGCGCGCTGCGTCGCGCGCTCCAGCGCGCGTTTCGCGTACACGCTGACGAGATGACGCCGGTACTCGGAGGATGCCGCCAGGTCCGATAGCGTGGTCATCCCCTCCGCGGCTTTCGCGGCCGCCGCGGCGATCGCCTTCGCGTCGCCCTTCGTGCCGGTGATGGCCCGCTCCGCGGCCGTCGCGCGGAATGGCGCTTCAGCCGCGCCGGTGACGCCGATCGCAGCGCGCTCGATGGTGCCGTCAGCTTTCGCGGTCACCACCGCCGCGACCCCGACCACGGCGAACCGCGATGCGGGATGCCGGAACTTGAGATACGCGCTGCCGGTACGGCCGGGCTGCGCCGGAAAGCGGATCTCGGCGGCGATCTCGCCCGGTGCCAGCGCGGTCTCGAACGGGGCCTTGAAGAATTCGCGCGCCGGGATGTCGCGCTTCCCTTTGCTTCCGATCGCGCGGATGATCGCGTCGAACGCGAGAGTCGGTGCGGGCTCGTCGGCCGCGGGATCGGCATGAGCCAGGCTTCCGCCGATGGTGCCGCGCGAGCGTACTTGAGGGTCGCCGACTGCGGCCGCCGCCTCGGCCAGCGCGGCGAGCTTCGCCCCGATCGTCCGGTCTTCGGCGATCGAGCGATGCGTCGCGAGCGTGCCGACCACGATCGTCCCGTCGGCTTCGGCGCGGATGTCGCGGAGCGATGCGATCTTGCGGATATCGACAAGCGTGTCGGGCTGTGCCAGCCCGAGCTTCATGAGCGGAAGGAGGCTGTGCCCGCCAGCCAGCACCTTGCCGTCACGGGAACGACCGAGTGTCGCGATCGCTTCCTCGATCGTCGAGGGGGCCTGATAGCTGAAGGGGTGCGTGATCATCGCTTTCCCTCCCCCTTGGACTTCAGGGTGGCCCGCCAGATCTTCTCCGGCGTGAGCGGCATGTCGAGGTGCTTGATCCCGAGCGGCGAGAGCGCGTCGATCACGGCGTTGACCACCGCTGGCGTCGAGCCGATCGTGCCCGCCTCGCCAACGCCCTTCACGCCGAGCGGGTTCGTCTTCGTGAGCGTGACCGTGTGGTCGAGCTTGAACGCGGGCACGTCTTCGGCGGTCGGGACGTGGTACTCCATCATGCTTCCCGAGAGCAGCTGGCCGTTGTCGTCGTAGACCGCGCCCTCGTAAAGCGCCTGCCCGATGCCCTGCGCGATGCCGCCATGGAGCTGCCCCTCGACGATCATCGGATTGATCTGGCGGCCGCAGTCGTCGCACGCCGAGTAGCGCACGAGCTCCACTGCGCCGGTCTCGCCGTCGATCTCGACCTCGGCGACGTGCGTGCCGAAGGGGAACGTGAAGTTCGGCGGGTCGTAATAGACCGTCGCTTCGAGCCCCGGCTCCATGCCCGCCGGCAGATTGTTCGCAACGTACGCCGCCATGGAGACGTCGCCGAAGTTCTTCGCCTTTTCGGGGACGCCCTTCACGAAGACCTTGCCGCCCTCGATGACGACGTCGTCGGGCGACGCCTCGAGCAGATGCGCGCCGATCTGGATGACCTTCTCGCGGATCTTCTCCGCGGCTTTGTGCACGGCGATGCCGCCCACCGGAAGGCTGCGGCTCCCGAACGTGCCGACCCCCATGCCCGGCGACTCGAACGTGTCGCCGTGCCGGACCTCGATGTCGTTCGGGCTGATCCCGAGGGCGTCGGCCGCGATCTGCGACCAGGAGGTCTCGTGGCCCTGACCGTGCGGAGACGTGCCGGTGAAGACCTGCACCGCTCCCGTCGGATGGACGCGGATGCGCGCGCTTTCGTAGCCTCCCCAGCCCACGCCGAGAGCTGAGTTCGCCTTCGACGGCGCGAGGCCGCAGATCTCGACGTAGCTCGAGATCCCGATACCCCGGTAGTTGCCGCGGCCCTTCGATTCGGCGCGACGCTTCTCGAACCCTTTGTAGTCGGCCATGGCAAGGGCGCGATCGAGCGCGGGGGCGTAGTTGCCGCTGTCGTAGGTGATGCCGGTGATCGTGTTGAACGGGAAGGCGTCAGGCGGGATGAAGTTCTTTCGCCGGACCTCCGCAGGGTCCATGCCGATCTCGTCGGCCAGGCGATCGATCGCGCGCTCCATCGCGTAGATGGCCTCGGGACGGCCGGCTCCGCGATAGGCATCCACCGGCGTCGTGTTCGTATATGCGCCGCGGATCTCGATGTCGAACGCCGGGATGATGTACGGGCCGGGAATGATGAACGCGTGAAGGATCGTCGCGCTCACCGGGGCGAACGCCTGTAAATAAGCGCCCATGTTCGCCACGGTTCGGATGCGGACCCCAAGGATGGTGCCGTCGCGCTTCGCGGCGACCTCGATGTCCCCTACGAGATCGCGCCCATGCACCGTGGCGAGGTATCCCTCACGCCGCTCCTCGGTCCACTTCACCGGGCGGCCGAGGGTCTTCGCGAGGTGCCCGACCAGGAGCTCCTCGGCATAGACCTGCAGCTTGCTGCCGAACCCACCGCCGACCTCAGGCGCGATCACGCGCACCTTGTTCTGCGAGAGCCCGAGGTTCAGCGAGGCGATGAGCTGTACGAAGTGTGGGATCTGCGTCGTCGACCAGAGCGTGAGCTCTCCTGCCTCGAACTTGGCTGCGGCCGAGCGGGGCTCCATCGCGTTCGCGATGAGACGCTGGTTCACTAAGTGCAGAGAGACTTTCACTTCGGCGTCCCCGAAGGCCTTGTCGATGTCCCCGCCCTTCACCGGATAGGTGAAGACGAGGTTCGTCCCGAGCTCCTCGTTGACGATCGGCGCGCCCGGCTCGAGCGCCTTGGTCGCGTCGACCACGACGGGGAGCGGCTCGTAATCCACCGTGACTGCGTCCGCCGCGCGCTTCGCGGCGTCGCGGGTCTCGGCCACGACCGCCGCGACGGCATCGCCGGCGTACCGGACCTTATCGGTCGCGATCGGCATGTGCTTCGAGGTGCTCTGCTTTGGGACCGAGATGAAGACAGGCAACACGCCGGTGGCCTCGAGGTCCTTACCGGTCAGCACCGCGACCACGCCGGGCTCCTTCGTCGCCGCTGACGTGTCGATGCGCCGGATCCGCGCATGGGCGTGCGGGCTGCGGACCAGGCTCACGTAGACCATCCCCGGGAGCGTCACATCGTCCGTGAACAGGCCGCTGCCGGTGATGAGGCGCGGGTCTTCCTTGCGCTGGAGGCGCGTCCCGATGTAGGTCGTCGTCGTGGCAGTGGTCATCGCTTCACCTCCGCGGCGACCTTCGACTGTGCGCTCATCGTCATCATTGCGGCTGCGGACCTGATGGCGTTCACGATGTTGTGGTAGCCGGTGCAGCGGCAGAGGTTGCCCTCGATCGCGTGGCGTATCTCGGCATCGCTCGGCGAGGCGTTGCGGGCGAGGAAGTCGACGGCGGTGATCATCAAGCCCGGGGTGCAGAAGCCGCACTGGAGCGCGTGTTCGCTCGCGAATGCGCGTTGGACCGGATGGAGCTCGCCGTTCTTGGCGAGGCCTTCGACGGTCACGACCTCGGCGCCGTCGGTCTGGACCGCGAGGATCGTGCAGGACTTCGTCGCGCGGCCGTCGACGAGGACGGTGCAGGCGCCGCACTGACTGGTGTCGCAGCCGACGTGTGTGCCGGTGAGCCCAAGCGTGTCGCGGAGGAGCTCGACGAGAAGCTGACTAGGTTCGACGTCCTTGGTCCGCTTCGTCCCGTTGACCGTGACCGTGATCGCCTGCGCCATTTCCTACCTCCTACCGCGCCGTTCGTCGCTCGACGATGCCTGGAGCGGCGGAGGGTGTGCATGCAAGAGACCTCTGAACATGGCCGCCCCCTTGATGCTCCCCGCCTCGGAAAAAAGGCGGCCTCAGGCTAGTTCCGGCGTAAAGGTCGGTCAAGGAGAGGACGCACCGCTCGGTGACTACTAGCATCCGAGCATGGGCAACTCACTCGACGTCGCGCGCTCATTCGTGCAGGCGGTGCAATCGCGCGACGCGGACGCCGCGGCCGCACTTTGCGCGGACGACGTCGTCGTGACGATCCCCGGCGTCCCCGTGCCCTTCCAGGGACGCGACGGCGTCCGTCAGATGATCCGCATGGCTCCGTCGGAGCTCGTGCAGAGCCTGCGCGAAGAGAAGGAGGAGGGGACGGACGTGCGCGTCACGACCCTGACCCGCGCTCCCGGCATCTTCGCCAACTACACGACCTGGCACTTCGAGACCGACGGCGAACGCATCCGCCGGCTCACGTTCGAGCTACGCGCCGCGAACTAGCGGCGCTTCGCCGTCCGCCTCCGAGTCGATGACGCCCGCGCCGTCGTTTTCTTCCGCGCCGTCGTCTTCTTCCGCGCGGTCGAGGTCTTCTTCGCGGTCTTCGTCGCGGCCTTCGCGCCGTTCGTGGGTTGCGACTGTTGCTGCCCGTTCGTCATCTTCGCGAGACCGATGACGTTGCCCTCGGGATCCGCGAAGAGCGCATAGGTGAGTCCCGCCATGTCCATCGGCGGCATCACCGTCCGCCCGCCTAGCCGCTCGACCTTGCTCAAGGTCTGCGCCGGATCGGGCGTCTCGACGTAGAACGTGATCCAGTTGCGGCCGTCCTGGCTCGCGCCGATGCCCCCGTTGATGCCGTGCCCCTTCGTCTTTGTGTCGATGATCCCGTAGTCCTGGGGATTGTTCGTGTCGATGCCCCAACCGAAGAGGTCCGCGTAGAACTTCTGCTGCGCCTTCGCGTCGCGCGCGTTCACCTCGAAATGCGTGACTGGATGCTTTGGCACGGCCTGTCCTCCCCTGCTACTAACTCAGGGGACACACTACGCCTGAACCCTGAACCGGATGCGCGACGACCGAGCGAGCTCCGCTACGGTTTGGTGAAGAGCACCGCGTTCGGGAGCTGGCGGCCGGGGCCGACCTTGTACGAACCGCCGATCCACATCGCGGCGGTGCCGCCGCCGTCGAGATTGAGCGCGTCCCTTACGCCGAGCGCCTGGAGCGCAAACGCCGACTCGGTCATGGTGGCTCCGGTGACGATCGCCAGGTACACGTACGTTCCGTCGACGCCGATCGCGCCCTTGGTGCCGCGCAGCATTTGCGTAGGGCTCTGCTCGGCGGTCGAGTCGACGACCGCGCCGCCTTGGAGCAGGAGCGGATAGTTCGAGATCGCCGCGGTGGGCGGGGTCTGCGACGCGGAGCTTTGTGCGTAGGTGGCGCCGCGGCGGTAGAACGTGGGCGTCGCGCCGTTCCAGACCGCGAGACCGTTCTGGCTGTTGATCGCGCGCGGATTGAGCCACTTGCGCAGCACGCTGTTGAACACGGCGTACTCGTACGAGTTCACCTTGCTTGCACAGTCCGCGTAGTCCGGCGGGCAAAGATATGTGCCATTCATGCCGGCGTACGCGGCGTTCTCGAGTGCGTATTGGGCGAGCGGTTTGGCCGGGCAATTGTTGAAGCAGTCCGTGCTGTTCGCCGTCAACGTCTTCACCGTGACGTCGGAGAGCCGCTCCTTGATGAGGTGCACGCCGAACGTGCCGCGCACCGTCGCGACGTTCTGGAAGCTGTACCCGGTTCCGCTCGGCGCGGGAGTCGGCGGGGTGCCATCGGCGTTGAGGACGGTGACGAGCCAGAACACGCCGAAGTCCTCCATCCAGGTCGCGCCTTCGACGAGCGGACGCAGATAGAGGCGGTAGTAACCGGCCGTGGCGGGCGCCTGGATCGTGAACTGGAACCAGGCGACCTGGCCGGGCCCGACGTACGCGGCCGGCTGCATGGCGATGCGGTTGTAGCGCGGCCATCCCGTCGCCGGAGAACCGAGCGCGCCATCGCCGCCCAGCGGGCTCGCCGCATCCTGTCCCGGCTCCGGACCCCACGTCCCCAGATACGCGACCTCGCCCATGCGCCCGCTCACCCATCCCAGCGATCCGCTGTTGTAGTAGGCGACCGTCGCCGTCGAACGCTGCCCGGGACAGAGCGTGGGATATCCGCTCTGCCCGTACCACTGCGCGTGGAATCCGCCGATCCCCGCGGGAAGGCTCGCCGGCGGCGGGATACCAGGTCCGGTGCTACCGCTGCATGTCGCAGCCGCGGTCGCGGCACGCGCGATCGGCAATGGACCACCGAGCCAACTCACCATGAGGGCGACGACCGCCAACGGCGCGAGCACCCGCAATCCCACTCTTCACGGCTAACGCCGGTCGCGCCGCGGCAATACGAACGCCAGAGTCATGCGCCGATCTGATGATGCTTCGGTAGTCCAAGTTGCTACCGTCGAGCTACAGGTCCTAGCTCTTCGGTCCCGTCGCGACCAGATCGATGGTCACGCGAATCTCGTCCGTCACGCTCACGACGCGGAGCGGCACCGATGGCGCGGTCATACCGAAGTCGCCGAACTTCCAACTGGGATTCGCCGTGGCGGTGGCGGTGAGATCGCTGCCGTCGCGCTTGGCCACGACGTCGAACGTGACCTCCTTGGTCTTGCCGCGGATGGTCATGTTGCCGGTCAGTGTGAACGTGAAGCTGCCGTTCGTCGCGAGCGGCAGGGAGAGCCCGCTCACCTTTGTGGGCACGAACTCGGCCTTGGGAAACTGGCGGACCTGCAAGGTGTCCTGCTTGATGAAGCTGTCGCGATTGCGCTCATCGCTCGAGAGCGTGCTGACGTCGAAGCTGATCTTCGATCCCGATGCGAATGTGCCATCGCCGTTCAGGTCGAACGACCCGATCGCGCCGGTCGCGGTGAGCACGGCGTCGGATGGGAGGCTGACGCCGACAAGCTGCTCGCGAACGCGAATGGTGGCTTTCGATTTGTCGCTCACCGTCCAAACGCTGGCCGACGCCGCTGTGGTCGCAGCCGGCGTCGCGGTCGTCGTCGTCGACGGCGTGGGCGTCGAGGTCGTCGTGGCCGGCGAGGCGGATCCGCCGCACGCCGCCGCCAGGAAGCTCGCGAGGGCGGCGACCGCGATGGGACGAGCGGATGCAGGGTTCTTCACTCGGGGTACTCCTCAATGAGGCGTGTTCCGCTGACTTTACGAGCGGATCATGAAAGCGGCTCAAGCGAGGTCTAACAATTCCATAAGAAGGGCCTCATAACCGCTGACCGACGACGAATTGTTCTGGGAACTGATGATCCACCACGACCTGCACCACGGGCGGCGAGATCGGCGCCTTGCGCGACCTCCATCGCGCAACGCGTCGCGCGCCCGTTTTTAGAAGCGGGCGCTCTTCTCGAGAACGGTAATGACCGTGTAGATCCCGAGGTCGTCCATCCACGCCGCGCCGTCCACGACCCCACGTAGCGGGACCAGGAAGGTGCCTGGCCGCGTTCCCTTCACTCCGAAGCTGAACGTGGCGGCACCGCCCGGCGGAACGAGGTCCTCGGCCTGGACCGCCGGGCGATCCGGCGCCGGCCAGCCATCGCCGAGGAAGGCCAGCCGCGGATCGTTGTTCGAGATTCCCAGACGCGCTTCCTGCGAGGTGCCCTTGCGCCACGCCGTCGCGCCGGTATTGCGCAGGACGATCGAGACTCTCGCGGCCTCATGCGTGGCAATCTCGGGGAACGCCGTCTCAGAGACGAAGCTCGCATGGACGGTGGACGCGGTCGGCGGCGCGCAGAGGCTTGTGAGATACATGAAGTGTGGCCATCCCCACGTCGGACCGGGATCGGAGTGTGTGCTTCCCGGGACTTCGTTGTGGCCGACGACGTGCGCGCGATCGAGCGGGATCTCGTGGCGGGCTGAGATCGCGCAGGCGAGGACCGCGGCGGCGTAGTACTGCTCCGGCGTGAAGGCGGGATTCGTGATGCGATCGAGCTCGAGCTCGATGCCGATGGAATGTCGATTGAACCAGGCGCTGCCGGCGTGCCAGGCGGTGTCCGCTTCGCCCACGATCTGCGCAATGTGGCCGTCTCCACGGATGACGTAGTGCGCGCTCACATCAGAGGCACGAATGCTGAACGCCCTAAGGGTGCGCGCGTAGCTGATGGCGGTGTAATGGATGACGATGTAATCGATCGGAGCGCCGCCGCGGCCTTCCCAGTAGTTCGTCTGCGTGGGCAGCCATTCGGGCTGCGCGGCATATGGGAAGCGGGTCGCGGTCGCCGATCGCGGGGCCGAGGCGGCGCGAGGAGCCGGCGCCGGTTGCGGTGCCTCGGTCTGTTGAGCTACGGGCGCGGCCGGCGTACTCGCCTGATCGCTTTCGGCCAGCGGCATCGCGATGCCACTCCCGCAAGCGGTCCCGACGATGAGGATTCCCACCAACCCGAGCGAACGAAGCAACCGCTCCATCCTCCTATCGCCGAACGGTAGTAAGCAATAGGCGGTGCGTAATCCTGCTCGCTTGACGAGCAACCGTGCCCCAGGTCGCTCACCACGCAGGCGCGAGCGATCAGAATTTGCGAACTCTCAACCGGTGGAGCGGATCGACCTTTCAGCTTGCCGATCGGCGCGCTGTGTGGTCGCGTGTTTCGTTGCGACCGAAGAGAAACGTCAGCCGGCTCGGCGAAGCCGTGGATCGAAGAGATCGCGCAGGCCATCGCCGAGAACGTTGAACGAGCCGACGGCGAGAAGGATCGCAAGTCCCGGGAAGAGCGAGAGCCAGAGTTGGGTGCTGATGAAGTTCCGGCCCTCGCTGATCATGACGCCCCACTCGGGAGTCGGCGGCTGTGCCCCGAAGCCAATGAAGCTGAGGCCGGCCGCGGAGATGATGGCCGCGCCCATGTCGAAGCTCGCCTGGACCATCAGCGGAGCGAGTGCGTTCGGAAGGAGGTGCCGCGCGAGGATCCTTCCGCGCGACGCGCCGATCGCGCGCGCCGCCTCGACGAACTCGCGACGGCGCAGTGACAGAAGTTGGCCGCGCGTGAGCCGCGCGTAGACCGCCCAGGTGACGGCGGCGATGGCAATGATCGCGTTCGTGAGGCTCGGACCGAGAGCGCCCGCGATCGCCATCGCCAGGATGAGCGGCGGGAACGCGAGGAAGACCTCCGTGACGCGCATCAGCGTCTCATCCACCAGGCCGCCGGCGTAGCCGGCGACCAGCCCCACCAACGTGCCGAAGATCCCGGCCAGCGCGACGACGACGATCCCGATCACCAATGAGATTCGCGCGCCGTAGAGGAGCCGGCTGGCGATGTCGCGGCCGAGCTGATCGGTGCCAAGCCAGTGTTGCGGCGAAGGCGGCTCGAGCCGGGAGCCGAGCGCCTGCGCGAGGGGGTCGTACGGCGCGACGATCGGAGCAAGGACCGCACAGATCGCGAAGGCGCCGATCAGAACGAGCGCGGTGACATTCAGAGGGTTGGCGAAGACCGGGGCGCCGGCTCGCTGACCCACTCCGCGAAGGCGCAGCGCGCCGACGGCGGGATCAGCCACGCTGCGTCCGTGGGTCAAGCCAGTAATAGGCCACATCGACGGCGAGGTTCGCGAGCGGATAGACGACGGCTGCGAGAAGGGTCACGCCGAGGACGGCCGGAAAGTCGAGGCTCACCGCCGAGGCGGTCGCGTAGCGGCCCAGGCCCGGCCAGCTGAAGATCGTCTCGGTCAGCACCGCGCCGGAGAGCAGACTGCCGAACGTCAGTCCGATGATCGTCACCGTAGGGATGAGCGCGTTGCGCAGGCCGTGTCGAAAGATGACGACTCGCTCGCGAAGACCCTTCGCTCGAGCGGTGCGGATGTAGTCCTGGCCGAGGACTTCGAGCATGCTCGAGCGCGTCATACGGGCGATGAGGGCTGTCGAGAAATAGCCAAGCGTCAACGCCGGTAAGACCAGATGCAGCAAGCTGCTCCGGAGCGCGGTGAGGTCGCCGGTCAGCAAGCTGTCGACGACGAAGAGGCCGGTACGGGTCGGTGGCGGGTCAACGAACAAATCGATCCGGCCGCCACCGGGGAACCAGCCAAGCTGGTAGTAGCCGAGACCGATCACTATCAGTCCGAGCCAGAAGACTGGGATCGACCCTCCGATCAGCGCGAGAAGGCGAACGACGAAGTCGGGAAGGCGGCCGCGAAAGACGGCCGACCACACGCCGGAGGGTATTCCCACAGCGATCGCCGCGAGCAGAGCGGCGAAGGAAAGCTCGAGCGTCGCTGGGAACGAATCGGCGAGGTCGTCGGCGACTGCCCGCCGCGTGCGGATGCTCCGCCCGAGATCGCCGTGCAGGAGGCCGCCCACGTAGGTGAGGTACTGCTCCGCCAGCGGACGATCGAGGTGGTATTCGGCCCGGAATGCCGTGATCTGGTCGGCAGTCGCGTGGTCGCCAAGCGCGGCCACCGCGGGGTCCGCCGGGATCACGTGCGAAATCGCGAACGTGATAACCGACACGCCGATCATCACCGCGACGATCCCGACCACGCGGCGCGCGAGGAAGCCGAGGAACCGCACGGCGCGCCAGCGCCCTACTTACTTATCGAGGCGAAATCCGTCCAGTCCATCGGGCTCCAGACGAACCCCTTCACGTTGGAGCGCAGGCCGAAGGGTTCGGTCGGCTGATAGAGGATCACGTACGGGCCGTTGTGGAGCACGTAGTCGGTGATGTCCTTGTACGCGGCCGCCCGCTTGGACGTGTCCGTGATGAGCGCGGCCTCACGACCCTTGTCGGCGATCTTGTCGTCCCAGCCGTTGCGGTAGGCGATCGACTTGGCTTTGTAGTCGGTGAACGGGCCGACGTTGGCGTCTGGGTCCGGGAAGTCCGGCCCCCACAGGATCATGACGAGCTGGCCCTTCTGCGCGCGATATGTCGTAAGCAGATCGGCCTGCGTGGTCTGCTTGATGTTGACGGTCACCCCGATCTTCGCCCAGTCGGCCTGAAGCTTCGCCGCGAGGTCGGCCCATGCCACCCCACCTGGCGCGGGACCGGTCGGAACGAGCAGCTCCAGCGTCACCTTGTCCTGGTTGGCCTGCTTCATGAGCGACTGCGCCTTCGCGACATCGGCCTGAAAAGGCGTCGACTCGTTGTAGCCGGCGAGGCCGGCCGGAACGATGCCCTGCACCTTCTTGGCGTTCCCCTTGAGGAGATCCTTCACGATCCCGTCGTAGTCGACGGCGGTGCGCAAGGCCTCACGGACGTTCACGTTGTCGAGCGGCTTCACCGTCACGTTCATGCCCACGTAGACCAGCTGCAGGCTGTTCCCCGACGTGGTCGCCACGCCTGGCTTGCCCTGGAGCGCCGCTATCTGCTGGGCGCCCAGGTTCCGCGCGAGATCGGCGTCGCCCCGCTCGAGCGCGAACTGCTGGTTCGTCGACTCGGGGACGTGCTTGACGAGCACGCCGCCGAGCGGCGGCTTCGTTCCGCTGTAGTTCGGATTGGACTTGAGGAGAACCTCGGAGTTCTTCGTCCAGTGGTCCACGACATACGGGCCGCTGCCGGACGAGTGATCGAGCAGGTAACCCGAGCCGGAGTCCCCACCCGTCTCCTTCGCCTTCACGTCTTTCGAGTCGACGATCCCGCCGATGGTGAAGGTCAAAATCGATAGGAAGCCCTGCGGGCTCGCCGTCTTCGGCAGGCTCACGACGACGGTGCTCGGGTCGGTCGCCTTGATGCTCTCGGCCTTGAGCTGCGCGATGTCGGTGAACAGGAAAGCCGGTGACTTGTTCAGCTTGATGGCACGCTGGAAGGAGTACACAACGTCATCGGCGCTGAGCGCGTTGCCGCTCGCGAACTTGCCACCGGACTTGAGCTTGAAAGTCACGTCCCAGCTCGCGCCGCTGTCCTTGATGTCCCAGCTCTGCGCGAGGCTCGGTTTGATGGTCGAAAGATCTGCGCCCTCGAACTTCACGAGGGTCTCGTACACGTTGTGGGCCAGGAGGACGCCGCTGAACTCGTACGCGACCGCCGGGTCCAGCGAGATCAGATCGCTCACATCGGCGTACCAGACGAGCGTGCTGGCCGCACCGCCCGCCGAGGCGGATGGCGTAGCGGTAGCGCTGGCGCCCCCAGGCGACGTGGCCGGAGCGCACGCCGCGGCGACGAGCAGCGCGGCGGCGAAGACGACCGAACGGTGGCGAATGGACATCAGCTTGGCCCTCCCCTGCAGGACGCGTAGCGTCTGAGCCTAGCACCGCGCTGCCCGCGGTTGACTCGGCGAAGTCATCTGCTATTCCTTCGTAGTAGTTCAGGGCGGAGGTCTGTAGATGCTTCGACTCGCAACACCCGCCGCGGTGGCCTCGCGGTGGCGGCGGCGGGCGCTTCTTCGTCTGGGCTTCCTCGGGGCGCTCGGTCTGGCCACGACGGAGCTCGGCGTGCTCGTCGCACCGTTCATTCGCGTGAACCGTATCGAGGGCCTCGGCGTCCCGGTCACGGTCGGGACCAAGCGCGAGATCCTCGACCGCTTCGCGGCCACGAACGACCGGCCGATCCTCTTCCGCGAAGGCCGCTTCTTCCTGCTGCATGCGCCGAGCGGGATCATTGCCGCGTACCGGAAGTGCACCCATCTCGGCTGTGCCGTGCCCTGGAACGACGCTGAGGACCGCTTCCACTGCCCCTGCCACGGCTCGCTGTACGACAAGAGGACCGCGGTGGTCCTTCGGACGCCCGCGCCCAAGCCGCTTCAGCTCTTCCACATCGCCGAGAACGCCGAGGGCGATCTAGTCGTCGACACGAATCCGTTTCGGATCATCGACCGGACGGAGGGCCGCTTCGATCCGTCGGTGATCGAGATCACCGACAGCTAGCTACAAGACTCCATCTCCGGCAGGCATGGGGATCGGCGCACTGCGGCGCGCGATCTCCTCGCGCACGATCGGCGCGACCTTCGACCCGAAGAGCTCGATCGAACGAAGCACGGTTTCGCGCGGCAGCGTCCCCACGCTCATCTGGATGAGGAAGCGGTCGAGTCCGAAGAGCTCGTGCTCGTACAGGATCTTCGCCGCGATCTCGTCCGGGCTGCCGATGAGATTCGCGCCTCGCGGTCCACGCTCGGCCTCGAACTGCTCGCGGGTCGGGGGCGCCCACCCCCGTTCGCGGCCGATCTTGGTCATCACGTACAGGTACGCGGCGTACGCGTCGTCCGCGGCGCGCCGGGAGTCGTCCGCGATCAGACCGTGCGAGTTGATGCTGACCGGAAGCTTCGCCGGATCGTGGCCGGCCCGGCGCGCGGCCTGCCGGTAGAGGTCGATGAGCGGAACGAAGCGCCGCGGCTCGCCCCCGATGATCGCGAGCGCCAGGGGAAGACCGAGCCGTCCCGCGCGCACGACCGACTCGGGATGTCCGCCGACCGCGACCCAGATGGGAAGCGGATCCTGTAGCGGACGCGGGTAGACGGGAAGGTCTTCGAGCGCCGGCCGATGCTCGCCCTTCCACGTGACCCGCTCGCCCTGCCGGATCCGAAGGAGCAGCTCGAGCTTCTCCTCGAACAGCTCGTCGTAGTCGGCCAGGTCGTAGCCGAACAGCGGGAACGACTCGGTGAACGACCCGCGACCGGCCATGATCTCGGCCCGCCCACCGGAGATGAGATCCAGCGTCGCGAAGTCTTGGAATACACGAACCGGGTCGTCCGAGCTGAGCACGGTGACGGCGCTCGTCAGGCGGATGCGTTTGGTGCGCGTGGCGGCAGCGGCAAGGATGACCGCGGGCGTGGACACGACGAACTCGGAGCGGTGATGCTCGCCGACCCCGAAGACGTCGAGCCCGACCTGATCGGCGAGCTCGATCTCCTCGAGGAGTCGGCGGATCCGCTCCTCCGCGCTGATCGTTCGACCGGTCCTCGGGTCGGGCGTTCTCTCGCCGAAGCTGTAGATGCCGAGCTCCACGAAGGCCAAGTGTGCAAGGAGATGTCCACCCGTGTTAGGACTGCGTCCGAGATGCGGCATGCGGATTCCGAAGACGAGCGACCCGTCATCCGGCCCGTGGCGTCGGACGAGCTCGAGCGCGTCCTCCCGCTCTTCGCGGATTACCAGCGCTTCTATGGGGTCAAGACTCCGGATATCCCCGCGAACCGCCAGTTCCTCCGGGGATTCATCGCGCCCAGCGACCGCGGCGAGCTGATCGCGGCATGGGACGATGGGCGCGTGGGGGGGTTCGCGAACCTCTACTGGACGTTCAGCAGCGTCGCCGCCGGGCCCATCGTCCTGCTGAACGACCTATTCGTGGTCGAAGCCCAGCGAGGAGCGGGGATCGGACGGCGGCTGATCGAATTCTCGCTGCGTCGCGCCGAGGAGCGCGGCGCGAGCCGCCTGGAGTGGCGTACGGAGCTGGACAACCGAGTCGCTCAGCGGCTCTACGAGAAGTTCGACGCGGTGCGGACCGTGTGGTTCACCTACGCGCTTTACCCCGGCTCGCGCGAATGAGCACGGGCGGGCATGCGGCATGCTCGTCTTCTGAACATGCGTACTGACGGTGGGTTCTCAGCGGGCTTGGCGCTCGGTCTTCTTCTGCTCATCCTCGTCGTGGTCGTGATCCTCGCGACCGTGCCGGTCGGCAGCGGGCCGGAGGCCAAACCGCTGATCGATATCAAGCTCCGCTGAGGCGCTACCTGTAAGGGCCGAGCTGCCTGATCGCCTCCGCCGCGAATGATCCATCGACGACCTTGCTCAGATCGACGGCCTTCGCTTGGGTGCCCTTCTGCACGAAGTACTGCTGCGATGCATTGAGGCTTTCGCTATTCACCTTGCCGTCCGGATCGACGTTCGGCAGCACGATCCGCCCGATCAGCGTGGCATCGAGCTTCGTCGCCTTCGCGATGATGTCGATCGCGTCGGTGCGCTTCGCGGCGTCCTTCTTATCGAACGCGTCCGTGTAGAAGCGCGCGCCTTTCAGATACGCGACCATGAACCGCACCGCGACGTCCTTCCTCTGCGCGAACTTCTCGGAAAAGAGCACCACTGCGGTCTGCTCGCCCGGCACGACGGTGTCGGTACGGGTGAGCAGGACGCCGGTGCCCGCATCGAGGATGCGCGTCGCAGTCGGCTCGGTGGGGACCGCGACATCGATGGCCCCGCTGGCCATCGCCGGGATCATGTCGGTGAATCCAAGCGGAACGACCTCGATGTCTTTGATGGTGAGCCCGCCGGTGCGCAGGAACTGGTCGAGCGAGTACTCGGGGACGATGTCGCGCGCGGCGATAGACACCTTGAGTCCCCTGAAGTCCTTCGCCGACTTCACCTTGTCGGCGAGCGCCTTACGCACGATGACCGCCTCGTACCCGTGCCCCGCGGTGATCGTCCCCTTGTCAGCGACGATCCGCAGCTGCACGCCGCTGTTGACCGCGTTGTAGAGACCGGCGCTCGGCGCGCCGCCGCCCGCGTCGAGCTCGCCCGTGCCGAGCGGCGCCACCATCTGCGCGGCCGAGGTGAACGGCACGGCCTCCAGCGTGATGGCCTGCTCCTTGAAATAGCCCTTCGCGTCGGCGATGAAGATCGCCCCGTCGGACACGCTGCCGACCTGCCCGAACCTCACGGTCGCCGGGGCCGGGGTGGGCGTGGCGGCGGTCGTCCCCGACGCGCTCGCCGCGGGGACGGGCTGTGGGTTCGGGCCGCAGGCCGCGAGTGCGAACACCGAGACGAGGGTTAGACGAACGAAAGTCTTCACCGCGCTGGCCACCCCCGGCGTCGTGGGCGGAGTGTACCGGCGGTCACGATGGCCGCGCCGCGACCGTCGCGGGTCCTGCCCCCATCCCGCGCCGCCCGCAGTCCACGCGGAGCGTGGATCGACGGCTTGTAGGGTTAGCGCTGGTAGCCGGCCTCCAGTGGCTGCTCGCGGATGAGATCGAATGCCTCGAGCACTGGGCGGTCGCTGAACGAGAACAGCACTGCCTCGCCACCGTCGGAGGCATGCTCGTGCCACGACCACGACGGCACGACGAAGGTGTCACCCTCGGCCCAATCGAATCGTTTGCCGCCGATGACGCTATACCCCCTTCCCTCGGCCACGTGATAGACGGTGCTCGCGGTGTGACGGTGCGCCTTCGTGTGCTCACTCGAGCGGATGAGTTGCAGGTACGCGCTCATCGTCGGCAGCGATGGACCGCCGGTGTTGGGATTGATGTACTCGAGCACGATCCCATCGAACGGGCTGCCCGTGTCATCGCGAAGAGCCTGCAGCGCCGACCGACAGTCGTCCCAGCGGTAATTGAGGATCGGCGAGAACTTGCCCGCATGACGCTGGTACGTCGGACGGAGATTCTTTGCCCAGCGGTGGCTCGCGTCCTCCATGGGCTTCGTGACCGGCTGCACCTCGTTCCCCGTTCGCTCAACGAAGAGCTCGAAGAAGACCGCGTCGAGCTCGGTGACCAGCGGGACATCGAGCCCATCGAGCCAGAGCATCGGCTTGTCGGACTCGTTGCCGTGATCGTGCCACGTCCAGTTGGGCGTGGTGACGTAGTCCCCCTTCTTCATGAGCGTGCGCTCGCCGCTCACAGTCGTGTAGGCGCGCTCGCCCTCGATGATGAAGCGGGTCGCGGCGGGCGTGTGGTGATGCGTGCGCGCGATCTCGCCCGGAAGGATGAGCTGGATGCCGGCGTAGAGCGTTCCGACGGCGCTGATCTTCTCCGGCGGCAGGCCGGGGTTGAGGAAGTACAGAACGCGACGCTCCGCCTCCTTCGCGGTCACCAGCTCTCCCGCGCGCATCACGCGCGGCCGCACCTCCGACCACTTCCAGAGGTACGGGACGCTTCGGATCCTCGGCTCCGGCGTGAGCGCGTCGTCGAGGACGTTCCAGAGCGCGCCGAGCTGGTACTTGGGCAGATCGGCGTAGAACTTCTCGCGCTCTGCCTTGAGCTCCGCGGTGACTTCGCGCGGTCCCTTCGGAGCCGCGACCGCGCCCTCTTTCGCCGGTGACTGGGTGATCATCTCGATGCCTCCCCGTTCGTCGTCCCCGCCGGCGTTCGCGCGCAAGAGCGGGTGACGGTCAATGCGAAGCCGCCCGATACGGTCGATCCCCGGGCATCGAGGATATCCCTGTCGCGGAGCTCCTCGGCGCTCGCGGGCGCGCCGTCAGGATGACGTCGCCGGGCCTGAAGGCGCACGCTCGACGCGAGCTTCACGTTCGCGCGGACTTGCGATCCGCAGCACGCGACGGGCGTTCTGCTCGTCGATGCGCTGCCGATCCGCGGCTGAGAGCCCGATCGCATCGAGATTGGCGATCGTCTCGCGGATGAACTGCGGACCCTTCTCGGGATCGAAGGGCATGTCGCTGCCGAAGAGCATGTGGTCGACGCCGAAAAACTCGATCGCACAACGAAGGGCGTGTTCGGCGCCGAAGAGCGCGGTGTCCCCATAGAACATCTTGTAATAGTCGAACGGACGCTTGCGCAGCCGTCGCGCGAGCGCGCCGAGGTCCTCCTCGGGCGTGCGCGCGCCTAGCTGGTCCAGTCCCGGACCGATCCGGCCGGCAAAGTGCGGGACCATCCCGCCGGCGTGGTGCGTCAGGATGCGCAGGTTCGGATACCGGTCGAGGTGGCCGGAGAAGATCAGGCGAGACATGAAGATGGCGGTCTCATAGGGCCAACCGAAGACCCACCAGAGCTCGTATTTCGACCGGTTCTCGCTTGGGTAGTCCGGCATCGTCGCGGTGCGCGCGGGATGGACCCAGATCGCGCGGTCGAGCTCGGCCATGCGGGCGAAGAG
>VBDX01000048.1 GCA_005881885.1 Chloroflexota bacterium | reverse complement strand
CCGCGGTCGCGCTCGCCGGATATCTCCTCTTTGTCGGCTTCGAGCGGGTCTTCCTCGGCTGGACCCCGGCCGCGCGTGGACCGCAGTGAGCGTTGCGCGAGTCCTCGCCGGGACTCTTCGCGAGGCCGGCGCCGTCCTCGGGCTCTTGGTCCTGTGGCAGCTCGTGACGATGCTCCTCGCGGTGCCGGTCTTCCTGCTCCCGCAGCCGATCGTGATCGCCCAGGCCTTTGCGAGCAACGTCGATCCGATCGCCAGGGCGCTGCTGCTCACGGCGGCAGAAGCCGTGCTGGGTTTCATCGGCGGCAACGTGGTCGGTCTCCTCCTGGCGTTTGTGTTCGTCCGATCGAGTCTGATGGCGCGCGTCGGACTCCCGCTCGCGATCGGCCTTCGAAGCGTCCCGCTGATCGCACTCACCCCGCTTCTGACCATCATCTTTGGATTCGGCCTGACCACGATCGTGATCATGGCGATCCTCATCAGCTTCTTTCCGGCGCTCGTCGCGGGGATCACCGGTCTGCGGGCGCCGTCACCCGAGGCGCTCGCGCTCATGCGAGCGCTCGACGCGCCGGAATCCCTTGTGTACCGGCGGCTCCGGATCCCGGCCGCGCTTCCGTATCTCTTCGCCGCTTTCAAGATCAGCGCACCCGCGTCCGTACTTGCAGCGATGGTGGCCGAGTGGACCGCCGCGAACAGCGGGCTCGGGTATCTCATCCTCGATGCGGGCGGCCGCTACCGGTTCCCGCTGATGTGGGCCGCGATCGTCGCCGCGACTGCGCTCGCCGTCCTCGCGTTCGTCGTCGCGGCCGCCGCCGAGCGCCGCGTCATCCGCTGGCCAGTTGAAACGGCGTGACCCTGAACATCGCGAGCTACTCAGAGGATTGGCGCGCGCAGCTTCTCTCAACGTTCGCGCATACCCCGTTCGCTCTGAGGTGCGGCGCGCGCGAGATCCGGTGCGAGAGCGTCGAGGGGTTTTGGCAGGGGCTGAAGTTTCCTGAGGGTTCCGCGGACCGTGATCGTGTGTTCGCGCTCTGGGGTCTCGAGGCGAAGCGCGCCGGAGCGCGCGCGCCGACCGACGACACGATCGTGCTCTGCGGCGAGCGTGTCCAGCTTGGCAGCCCCGAACACCACGCGCTCGCCGAGAAGGCGATGCGTGCGAAGCTCGAGCAGAACGCGGAAGTCCGGCGCGCGCTGCTCGAGACCGCAGGTCTCGTGCTGACGCACGAGCTCGTTGACGAGTCGGGCGTTCCCGTCCCCGACAGCCGGACGCTTCCCGCAGCCGTGTTCTGCGCGATCTGGACGAACCTACGCGACGAAGCGATGCGTGACCAGGTCTGCTGACCGGTTACCGCCTGCGCTCCGGAGCGGGCCCGGATCGTCCGAGCCCGCTCCCTGATCGCGGACTACGGCGTGCTGACGTCCACGTCACTCGCCTTCAGGAAGGCGAAGCGGTGGTTGAACTGGATCATGTAGAAGTCGCTGTCCGTCGTGTGCAGCACGTAGCTGTCGAGATTGTCGAACGTCGTGGCCTCGTAGTAGTCGCCCTTCACCTTCTGGTACGCGACGTACTGCTGGCCCGCAGGGATCGAGTACATAGTCAGCGTCGCCGTCGAGATCGATTCGGGGTACGCCCGGCCGTAGACCGGGATCGTGGTCCTGCCCGACTTCGGCGTGACGAGCGTCGCGCGGCTGTGCACGGTCTTCGTCTCGTGCGGGTCGTAGAACCAGACGGTATTGCCCGCGTAGTAGAGCTGGTCCCAGTCGCCCTGCCTCTGGACGCGGTAGAAAGTTTGCCCGGTCACCGCCTTGTCGCCCCAATCGTTCGCGCAGTCCGTCCCCGTCGTGTGGCTCGCGCTCGCGAGGCCGGGATCGTTGAAGAGCGGCGCATCGAAGCTCGGCGCCGTGTAGAGGTACACGAAGTTCGCGGGCTGCGCCGGCTGGAGCGTGCCCGAGCCCTGGCAGTCGCGGACCCGTGGCCGGTTCGCCGCGAACTCCGGAGCAATAGTGACGACATTGCCGCCGGCCGCCGTCGGCCTGATGGGCGCGCCGAGGAGCGCCATGTAGTGCGCCCAGTCCCAGAAGGGGCCCGGATCCCAGTGCATACGCGGCACGAAGAAGTTGGTCGGGCCGGGAATGTCGTCGTGGCCGACGATGTGGGCCCGGTCGAGCGGTATCGCGTACTCGCCGGCGAGATGCTTGGTCAGAGCCGCCGACGCGCGGTACATGACCTCCGTGTACCAGGTCGCGCCCCGAATGGCGAAGCCCTCGTGTTCGTAGCCGATCGCGTGCATGTTCACGTTCCAGTTGCCCGCGTGCCATGCGACGTTCTTGTTGTCGACCATCTGCGTGATCTGGCCGTCCGATGAGCGCAGCACGTAGTGCGCGCTCACGTACGCAAGCGGGTTCTGGAAGATGCTGATCGTCCCCTGGTAGTCCGTCTCGGCGTCGTGGATGACGATGAAGCGCACGTCGAGGCCGTCGGCCTCGCGGCGTGCGAGGTCGAAGTTTCCATAATCCCCAGGGTCATCGGAGTTCTGGTGGTACGCGGCCGGGATGAACCGGCATTTCACGTTGCTCGGACAGTCGAAACTTGTGCCCTTACGGTCGAGAAGCGCGAGCGATCCCGCCGTGTTCATGTCCGGCGACACCGCGGTCGCGGCCAATGTCACCGTCTCGCCGGTGCTCGTAGTGCCTGTCGCGCCCTGGTTCATCACGGCGTAGACGTCGTCCGCGAATCCGAGCGCGACGCTAGCCTCGTCGGAGGCGCTGTATTCGGCGACCGCCCCATACCACTTGGCGGCGTCGGCCGGCGTGCCGCCGACGGTGTCGCGGGCGTAGCTCGCGAGGAGCGCCGCACCCGCGCGGATGTTCTGGGTCGCGCTGGTCCTGGGCTGATCCGGCGAGACGCCGAGGGCGGCGGCTCCGGCCGCGACGCTGCGAGGGCCCGCGCTCGCCGGACGTGAGGTCGGCTTGCGATCCGCTCCCTTCGCGTCCGAGTCCGCCGCGGTCGGTTGATCGAGGAGCTGCATCGGCCCGGCGGCGATCGTCGTCGTGCTCGGCTCCCACCGGCTGACGACGTAGGACACCGCGAGCAGGACGTTCGTCGGCACGCGAAACTCGCGGGCCGCGGACTCGAACGCGGACTGGAGGGAATCCTGCGGCGCGGCGGATGCCGGGCCGGAGGTCGCGAGGATGAGGATCGCGGCTACGGTGAGCGCGAGTCGATGTCTCATTCCATTTCCTCCACTTGCGAAGCCGGAGAGACGGTATGAGCAGGGGCCTCGCGCCTCAAGGAAACGTGCGGGCGACTGCTCCGAGACTCGCTCATCGCTCGGGTAGGCGAGCGGAGATGGAGAAGACCGCCTCCAGCGCTCAGCCGCGCAGGTCTGCGGTGTCGCGCTGGAATGAGGCGAGCAGTTTCTGAACGCGGGCGCCGAAGGACGCGTTGACCACCCCGAGGTGCTCGACGACGACGAGCGCGCGCGTCAGGAGCTTGTCGAACTCCTCGGTCGCGACCATCCGGTCCAGCTTCTCGCGCTCGCCCTTGATCAGGAAGAAACCCCCGAGATCGCCGCCGTGCGATTGCAGGAAGACGGGTTCAAAGCTTTCGATGTTCTTCTGCGCCTGCTGCCCGCCGAGGTATTGAACGAACTCGCCGAAGACCTTGGCCGCGGCGGTCTCGCGTCCGCGAGCCACCGCCCCGAAGCCCACGAAAATGCCGTGATCAGCCATGACGCACCTCCCCTGACGACGCGAGGCTACTCTCTCGTGCCCGCGCGTTGAACCGCGGCGCCGGCTGCCGCGTATCCGCTAGGTGATCCGCTTCATCCTGCTGGGCGCCGCGCTGGCGCTCGCGAGCTGCGGCGGCGCCGCAAGCCCATCCATTACGTCAAGTCCCGCGCCGGCCGCGGTCAGCGCGTCACCCTTGCCGAGCACGGGCACGGCGACGCGCGTGCAGGGAAAGGTCCAGAGCGCGACGGCGAGCAAGCTCACCCTCGCGGACGGCGAGACGCTCGAGCTGAGCGCGACCACCAGGATCACGCGCACGGACCCGGCGACGCCCGCCGACCTCAAGCCGGGGCTCTTCGTCGCCATCACCGCGAAGCAGCAACCCGATCAGACCCTGCTCGCGAGCATGGTGAGCATCTTCTCGGAGTCGCTGAGCCGCGTCGTCACGCCCGGACAGCGGCCACTCGCCGAAGGCAACCTCATGACCAACGCGGCGATCGCCTCGATCGATCAGGTGACCGCGACGTCCTTCACGGTCACGTTCGCCGGTGCGACGGCGAAGGTCGTCCTCGCTCCGGCGGCGGTGATCCTCAAGCAGACCGACGTGAAAGCCGAATCGATCGCCGTCGGCACGACCATCTCCGCTTCCATCGTCAACGGCGTGGCGCAATCGATCCAGATCCAGACTCAGTAGCGCGGCTACGGCGTGACGACGAACCTCGAGCTGTCGCTCCGGCCGAAGACTTCCGGGAAGTACGTCTCCTGGGCGTGCGCCGGGGCCACGAAGAAGTTGCCCGGTGTGGTCGCGCGCGCGTAGTAGACGTACTCGTACACGCCCTTCGAGATCGAGCCGGCGTAGAGCGCGGCGCGGTCGTCGCGCAGCTCCACCTGCTGCCAGGGGCTGTAGTACCAGCGGTACCACGGCGCGAAGTACGAGCCGCCCGGTTGCTTCTGCGCCGCCTGCGCGCGATCGGCGTCGAGCCTCGCCTTGAGCGCCGGGTCCACGTTCTTTAGGCGCGCATCCACCGGCTCGAGGCCCGCCGGCAGCAGGTCCTCGATCACCACGTACGGGTGCGGCGACGAGACGACCACCGTCACCGTCACGCGCACGGTCTCGGAGAGCTTCGCGGTCGTGATCGGCTTGGCCGGGTCGTCGAGTGACGTATAGGTGTGCGAGACGGCGAAGCCGCGGTTCAGTGCCTCGATCTGCTTCGCCGGCGTGACGTAGCGCAGGTCGACGGTGTAGTAGAGGCGGCCCGGCTTTTGGTAGTCGCGCGTGACCGCGAGCAGGCTCGTGGTTCCGGGCTTGATCGTGGCGAGCGGGACCGTCTTCGAGGCGGTGGTCGGTGCCGTGTTCGGCTTCACGAGTCCGGCGAGGATGTCGCTCTGGTCGAGCTGCACCTTGTAGCTGTAGTCGCCCCCGAGCTCGCCGGTCTGCACCGCGTAGCTCGAGAGCGCGAGGATCGCCATCGCGCGATCGATCGACGTCGACCAGCCGCGTGCGCCGCGAGCGACCACGAGCCAACGCACCGTCTGAGCGATGAGCGCGTGATCGGGCTGCACGCGGGCGAGGGCGAGCGTAACGAGCGCGGTCGTGGAGACGCTCGTCCAGAACGCGCCCGCCGGCGCCTCATCCCAGTGGTTGCCGTTCGCGCTCGGGACCGTCGACGCCGCGAGGTCGTCGAAGAGGGTCCGTACTTGAGGGTCGTCCTTCGCGGCCGTCGAATAGGTGAGCGCGAGCAGTAGGTATGCGCGGCCCCAGTTGCCGAGCGCGGTGCGGTACTGCTCGAAGAGCGCGTGCGCGGGCGTCGCTGCGGCGACGTAGCCTCCGGCCGCCGCGAGGGCCGCGAGCAGGAACGCCTTCTGGTTGATGTCCGGCGGGTGCGCGACGTCGGTGGAGCGGTTCACGTAGCTGAAGACGTACCCGGTCGCTCGCTGCACGACGCCGGTGTCCACGCTGAGGCCGTCGCGCTGCGCCTCGCCGAGCGCGAGCAGGACCCACCCACTGACATCCGGATCGGTCTGGCACAAGGGATCGTCGCACCACGCCCAGCCGCCGTCGGGACGCTGACGGCCGAGCAGCCCAGCGAGGTCGCGCGCGATCTCGCCGTCACGCGAGGCCGACACGCCCGCGCTCTTCTCGGCGCGTCGCACCGCGATCGTCGCGATGAGGCGGCTCGCCACACGCTCGGCGCCCTCGTAGACATACGGCACCAGCATCCGCAGCTCGTCGGCCATCGAACCCGTCAGAGCCGACTGCACCGACACGTTCAGAGTGCCGTGCTTGGTGTCCGCGAACGGCGGGAGGTAGATCGCCTCGAGCGCGCCGTCCTTCGTCACGATGCCGCCGGTCGCGGTCGTCTCGGGCGTCATATCGATCAACACCGGCAGCTCCTGCACGACGGCGTCCGCGAGATCGCCGGGCCCGGTCGCGGTGAACGTGATCTTCGCGGTCCCCTCGGCTTCGACCTTCGCGGGCCAGCTCACGACGACCGACTCGCTCGGGTGGACCGTGACGGTCTTAGCGGAGGGCTCGGTGACCGTGACGCCCTCTGCCTTGAGCGTGACGTTCACGGTGGCGTCGGTCTTCGTGGCGTTGCGGACGAGCGCACGGAGCTCTGCGGTGTCGCCGACGCGCAGGATCCGCGGCAACGCGGGACGGAGCAGCAGCGGCTGTGTCGAGAGGAGCTCGTTGGTGCCCTCGCCGACCATCGTGTCGCCGCTGATCGCGCGCGCCTGCATGCGCCAGGTGGTGAGATTGTCGGGCATCTTCACGTCGACGCTCGCGGTGCCGTCGTCCTTGGTGGTGATCTGCGCGCTCCAGTACGCGGTGTTGCGGAAGTCCTGCCGGAGCTGTTGCGTGGCGAGACCACTTCCGCCCTTGCCCTGCTTGGGGAGCTCCGCGACCACGTCGTTCCACCGATCGACCGAGACGGCCATCGACGAGCCCGTGGTCACGCCGAGGCCGCGCTCGAACCAGAACGCGCGCAGACCGTCAGGGCCGCGCTCGTCCTGCAGCGCGAGCACCGCGCGGTCGACGACTGCGACCGAGAGCTCGCTCCGCACGCCCCTGCCGTTCCGGTCGGTGACTTTGATGTCGTAGTGGACAGTGTCGCCCGGCTTGGCCTGATCGCGGTCGGGCTTGATGGCGACATTGAGCACACGGGTCGCGGTAGAGACCGGCAGCTCGACGTAGCCGACCTTGTAGCGCGGGACGGGATCGCCCGACGTCGGCGGCCAGTACATCGCGACCGAAACGAAGACGTCGGGGATGGAGTGGTCGACGATCGGGATGCGCAGGCGTTCGCTGTTCGTCGCGAACTTGCGCACCTCGCGCGTGATGACCTTGCCGCGCTCCACGGTAACGAGCGCGGTCGCGCCCGGGTACGGCGCCGGGACGAGGACTTCGGCGGTGTCGCCCACTTCGTACCGCTCCTTGTCCGCGACGAGCTTGATCGTGTCGTCGTTGGTGATCTGCCAGCTCGCGTACGAGCTGCCCCAGACCCAGAGGTACGCGGCCGAACGCGCGACGCGGCCCTGCTGGTCGGTCGCCTCGGCGACCAGGCGCAGCGTCCCGGCCTTCGCCGGCTTGTAGAGCACGCTGCCCTCGCCCTTTGCGTTGGTGACCGTAGAGAGCGTGGCGATGAGCGTGTCCTTCACGTCGCTCTGGTAGCGGCGACCGCCGCCCGGGATGAGCTGCTTGGTCGTGATCCACTGGCGGTCGTAGACGCGCACCACGACGTTGCGATTCGGCGCGACCTTGCCGTCGGTGTCGACGGTCACGAGATCGATCCGCGCATTCGCGTTCTCGCTCGCCACGAACTGCGCGGGATGGATGCCCGCGTAGAACGACGCGGGATGCACGGTGACCGTCGTGCTGCCGGCGACGACCTGACCGTTCTGATCGGTGACCGCGGCGGAGAGCGTGAATTGCTGCGGGCCTTCCGCCGTCTGCAGCACCGCGGGGATGCTGAAGCTCGCGACACCGCCCGCGCCTGTCTTGGTCGTCCCCTTCGCGCGCAGCGCGTCCCGGGACACCGCCTGCTTGGTCCAGTCGTAGTCGGTGAACGAATAGCGCTCGTAGCCCTTGACCTGCGGGAAATACGGGGAGGCGAGCGCGGACCAGTCGAGCGCTGCGCCCGTGACGCCGCCGCCGAAGAAGAACGTCGCGGCCGCGCGCGCCTCGATCGTGTCGCCGTTGACGTAGGACGGCCGCGCTGCTGTCACGTCGACCTGGAACTCGGGCTTGCGGAATTCGGCGACGAGGAAGCTATTGAAGGCGACCGTGAAGACCTGCCCGCGTGCGTATGAGAGGTTCACGTAGTAGCTCCCGGTGGGGGCGTCGTCCGGGAGCGTGAAGCTTCCCGCGAACGACCCGAACTCGTTCGGGTGCGAGCTCTCATTGCGGAGCTGCTGGCCGCGCGGATTCATGACCGTGATCTGGAACGTGGCATCGGCCGAGGGCAGGCTGTACCGCGCGTCGTCGTCGGCGCGGACGATGCCCTTGTACTGGATCGTCTCGCCTGGCCGGTAGATCGGCCGATCGAGGTAGACGTGGCCGACCCACTCCCGCGCCCAGTACTCACCGGGCAGGCCAAGCTGATAGGGCGAAGTCCCCTGCGGCCAATGCGTGCTCATCACCGCGCTGCGTCCACCGGTGTCGACCCACACGAGGTAGCCGCGGTCGCCGTAATTTCCGAGCAGCGGCAGCGGCACCTGGAAGGAGGCGAGCCCATTCGCGTCAGTGCGCTGCTCGGAAGGTGAGATGCTCGGACCGGTCGCTCGCACCAGCACGTCCTTGATCGGCGCGCCGCTGTCGTGGTCGACCGCCCACGCGATGAGCTCGTTGTTCGCGAGCTTTGTGACGAGCACCGTGTCGACGACCGCGAACACGAACTGCGACCCGTACTGCCCGCTTGTCCGCACGAAGTAGTAGCCCTTCGGAAGCGGGCCCTTCCCGGAGAGCGACGTCGAGCCGAGGAGCACGTCGTCCTTCGGTCCGCGCACCGTCTCGGTCCACGTGCGCAGCGCGGCCTGCGACGGCCTGAAATCCCTGCTGTTCAGCGCCCAGTCGTGCATGAGGCGCCGTCCCTCATCACCGGTCAGCGGCCAGAGGGTGAATTCGACGGCCGGCATGTTCGTGACTTGGAAGTAGAGCGTCGGCTCCTTCGAGGACGAGTACACGACGGTCGGGCTGTATCCGGGCAGCGCGAGCGACACCGTCGGCGCGAGCTGGCCGGTCGTGAACGAGAAGTGGTAGCCGCCCATGACCTGCCCGTAGCGGTCGGTCGCGCCGGGAAGGAGATCGACCGCGTACGCGGTCGAGGCCTTGAACGAGACGTTCACCCCGATCGTGTTCTCGCTCGTGTAGACGCGGTTTTCGAGATCCGCCGCGGTGAATCCGGAGATCCGGATCTTGTTCTCGAGCGTGGCGGGATCCATCGGCGTCGCGAACTGGACGCTGAAGCCGAACCTGCCCGCGTCCTTCGCGCCGTCGGCGGGGTACGTTGTTGCGACCGAGGGGAGCGCGATGGTGGTGAACGTCGCGGTCCGCCCATTTGCGGTCACGCCGCCGTGCGCGCCCCTCAGGCCCTTGTCGAGTGTGACCGTGTACCGCGTTTGGACACCGAGGCGCTCGGTCGGGTTGAACGAGAGCACGGTGTGGGCGTCGTTCCACGAGAGCTTCCCGGCCGGCGCCGCGCCGGTGGCCGCGCTCGTGATGCTGAAGCCGCCCGCCGCGGATGGGTCCATGGGCTGGTTGAAGCCGACATCGACCTGCTGCCACGGGCCGCAGTAGATCCAGTTCGTGTCCGGCTGGATCGAATCGACCGCCGGCGTGATCGTCGCGAACGACCAGCGGTAGTCGTCCTGCAGCACGCCATCCGCCGCGGAGGTGAGGCCCTTTGCGATCCGCATCTGGTACGTCGTCGACGGCGCGAGGTCCGTCGGGACAAAGCGGTAGATCGACGTGTTGAGCCATTCGCCGGCCCCGTGAAGCGCGGGCTCGAACACGATTACCGGATCGGTGCGCTGCGCCGCGAGCGTCGTGAGCGGCGCGACGGAGCGGTTGAACTGGACGAAGATCTGCGCGGCGGTCGGGACCTCGGTGTCACCGTTGCCTGGGATCACCTGCTGCACGACGAGCTGGCCGGTGACCGTGAACTTCTTGCTCACGTTCTGCGGCAGGCCGGCATCGGG
Organism: Chloroflexota bacterium; assembly: GCA_005881885.1. Taxonomy (GTDB): domain Bacteria; phylum Chloroflexota; class Limnocylindria; order P2-11E; family P2-11E; genus 3-1-20CM-2-70-9. The sequence continues at coordinate 8,326 of VBDX01000048.1, read as the reverse complement.
TCGCGCGGGCACGCTCACGGTGTACGTCGAGCCACGGAGCAGCCCCGGGAAGTCCGGCTGGAAGAGCGCGGTCCGCGGGCTCATCCAGGCGTATGTGCCCGCGACCTCCGGGAAGACGTGGAAGAGGTTGTCGAGTGCGCGCTCGGCGGGGGCGCTCGGGAACGTGACGGTGATCGGCGCGAGCCGCGCGACGTCGGTCCCCTCCGGAAGGATCGTGAACGCGGTCGGCTCGCCGAGCCGGAGGTCGCCTTTCCCGATGATCTGCACGAGCCCGACGACAAGCGAGATGGCCATGACCGTGGCGATCGCGGGCCGCGCCGCGCGGAGGAGTCCGAGGATACGAACCGAGCTCATCGCTTCACCTCGAAGAGCGAGCTCGCCGTCGCGGTCGATCCGTCGGGGAGGTGCGCGCTAAGGCGAAGCGTGTGCAGACCGACCTCGAGCGCCCACGTCGTCCACGGGGCCGCGGCCGGAGCGATGCCGACGGTCACGCCGTCGATCGCGAACGTGACGCGATCGATCCCGCTCGCCGCGGCCGCGCGGAGCACGAGCTCCTGGGTGCGCAGCTCGGGCGCGAGGTAAACGGTGCTGCCTGGGACGGGCGCGATCACGCGCAGCTGATCGCGTGCGGGCGAGACGCCGTCCGTCTTGATGGCGAGACCGGCCGCACGAGCCCAGTCGCGGGCCTCGGTCGGCGGATCGACGGTGATGCGCCCCTCGGCGTCGCGCGCGTAGTAGCGCTCCTGTGCGGTCGGCTCGGTTCCCGCGACGAAGAGCTCACGCACCGGGGAGGGGCAGTCGGGCCCGGGAAGGAGACCCGTCGGGGCGCAGACCGTCGCTTCCGCGATCCCGGCCGGGCGGGCGAACGCGCTCATGCGGTGAATCAGCGCCGCGGCCATCATCGTGTCGCGCCAGATCGGGCCGGCCGCGTCGACGCCGGCCACGTTCAGCATCGGCGAGCCGTCGGCGTTTCCGACCCAGACGCCGACCGCGATCTCGGGCGTGTAGCCGAGCGTCCAGTCGTCGCGGAAGCCCGTGCTCGTGCCGCTCTTCACGGCGGCGGCGAACGGCAGTTCGAAGGGCGTCACGCCACCGAAGCCCGGGATGCGCGCGTCGGGATCGCTCAGGATGTCGGCGAGCAGGTACGCGTGCTCCGCGGAGAGAACGCGCAGAGCAGGCGCTGCCGAGCGCTCGTAGAGGATCCGACCCGCCGCATCGCGAACGCGCGCGACGGCGAAGGGCTGCGCGAGCTGGCCTCCGGCGCCAAGCGCCGCGTAGGCGTTCGCGAGATCGAGGAGCCGTACCTCGCCGCCACCGAGGGTCAGGCCCAGGCCGTAGCTCTCGACCTCGGAGAGCGTTCCGAGCCCGAAGCGGTGGGTCATCTCGAGCATCGCGTCGAGCCCCAGCGCATCGAGGGTGCGGACGGCAGGGATGTTCAGCGACGAGGCGAGCGCGACGCGGAGCGGCACGACACCGTGGAACGAGCGGTCGAAGTCGAGCGGCGCGTACGGACCGTCCTCGGTCGGAAAGCTTGTGGCGATGTCGAGAAGCGCGGTGGCCGGCGTGAAGCCACGCTCGAACGCCGCGGCGTAGAGGAAGGGCTTGAGCGCCGAGCCCGGCTGGCGGGGAGTGAGCGCCATGTCGATCTCGCCGCCGTGGAGGGGATCCCCGTCGGTCGCGCTGCCGACGAACGCGAGGATCCGCCCGCTGCCGGGCTCGATCGCCACGAGCGCCGCGTCGGTGACGTTGCGCCGGCTGAACTCGTCGAGCCGGATGCGGATGAGGCGCTCGGCCTCGTGCTGCAGCCCGGCGTCGAGCGTGGTCTCGACGACGAGGCCATCGCGTCCGGCGAGATCAGGCCGCACGCGCGCGAGCTCCGCGAGCGCGAGGCCGACGAACTGGTGCGCGACCGGAGGCAGCCGTGCGGGAAGGAGATCGATCGGCTCCGCCAGGGCGGCGTTCGCCTCGAATCTCGAGATCCAGCCGTCCTCGGCCATCCGCCCGAGCACGTAGGCCTGCCGCGTGCGCGCGGCGACGGGGTCCTTCGCCGGGTCGTAGTCCGAAGGCCGCTGCGGCAAGCCCGCGAGATACGCCGCGTGCGCGAGGTCGAGGTTGCCTGAGCCGATCCCGAAGTAGATGCGCGACGCCGCTTCGACGCCGTACGCGCCGCGGCCGTAGTACACGTCGTTCAGATAGAGCTCGAGGATCTCGCGCTTGCTGCGGGTCGCCTCGAGCTGGAGCGCGACGAGCGCTTCGTGCGCCTTGCGCACCGCGAGCGCGGACGCGTCGTCCGCCAGATAGAGCCGCCGCGCGAGCTGCTGGGTGATTGTCGACGCGCCCGATGGCTGCGAGTCGGACGTGATCGCCGCGCGAGCGATCGCCAGCGGATCGACCCCGGGGTGCTGCTGAAAGCGACGGTCCTCGGCCGAGATGGTCGCCTGGAGCATCCGCGGCGCGACCGATCCGAGTCCGATGGGGATCCGCATCCCGGATCGGCCGTCGCGCTCGAGCACGTTGCCGTGCGCATCGAGCACCACCGTGCCCGGCACGCTGCCGCGCGCTTCGGGCGGATCGAGAGGAGCGAAGCGCGCGTAGCCCGCAAGCGACAGCGATGCGAAGCCGAGAGCGATGACGACGCCGCGTGCGAGCTGCGCGTGCATGCACCACAGGATCGACCCTGACGGGGCCGTTGGCGTCCGAGCCGGGGGTCCTAAGTACTACGCCATCGCTATGAGTTTGGCCGCGCAGCCGGCGAGCCTTCGAGGCCACGCCGAACCGCGTCGATGTCGGAGCGCGCGATGCGGCTGGCGTCCCCGTAAAGGCCGACGCGGTCGAGGATCCCCCGATAACGCCCCTGGAGCTGCCGCCCGAGCTCCTCATAGGTGGCGGCGCGCGTGACAAAGGCGTCGAGCATCGCGTCGGTCACCAGACGCGGTAGCTCGGCGAGGCGACCGGCGCGCACAAGGTCGCTCAACCGCTCGCCGACCTCTGCCCATCCGTGGTGCGCGAGGACGACGCGGTACGTCGGCGTCGAGCCGTAGAACGCGATCTGCTGACGGACGTACGCCTCGTCCGCGGGGAGCGTGGGCGACGCGTCGACGAGGCTGAAGACCGGGCATGCCACCGTGATGTCGGCACGCGTGCGGCCGGCCCGCGCGAGACCTCGGGTCATCGCGGGCAAGCCGACCTCGCGCAGGTACGAGGCGGTCGAAAACGGATGCGCGACGATCCCGTCGGCCACCTCGGCCGCGGTGCGGAACATTCCTTCGTTCACGGCCGCGAGATAGATGGGTGGACGTGGGTGCGCGATCGGCCCGGGATCGAAGAACGGGGACATGAGGTCGAAGCGGTAGAACTCGCCCGCGAAGCGCAGCGGGTGCTCACGCTGGAACGCGCCCCAGATATGTCGCAGCGCCACGACGTACTCCCGGATGCGGGCGGCGGGGCGGTCGTACGGCATCGCAAAGCGGCGCTCGACGTGCGCGCGCACCTGCGTGCCGAGCCCGAGGTCGAGGCGTCCGCGGCTCGCGCGCTGTAACGCCCACGCATCCATGGCCGTGACCATCGGGCTACGCGCGAAGGCGATCGCGATCGCCGTGCCGAGCCGCAGCGCGTTCGTGCGGACCGCCGCGACGGCGAGCGGCAGCAGCGGATCGACCTGCGTCTCCGCGACCCACAGGCCGTGGAACCCCTTCGCCTCGAGGTCGGTCGCGTACTCGCCGGCATCTTCGATCGCGAGCGTCGTCGTGAACGCGTCGACCCGCATGGCTACAGGCCGAGGTACGACTTGCGGACCTGCTCCATTCCCCGCACCTCGCGCGCCGGCCCTTCAATGGTGATCCGGCCCCGCTCCAGGACGTAGGCGTGGTCGCTCACGGCGAGCGCCATCTGCACGTTCTGCTCGACCAGTAGCATCGTGAGGCTCTCCCGTTTGAGGCGCCGGATGATCTCGAAGAGGTTCATCGTGAGGAGCGGCGAGAGCCCGAGCGATGGCTCGTCGAACATCAGGATCCTCGGTTTGGACATGAGACCGCGTGCGATCGCGAGCATCTGCTGCTCGCCGCCGGAGAGCGTGCCCGCAAGCTGTGTTTGCCGCTCCGCGAGACGCGGGAAGAGCCCGAAGACCTGATCGATGGTCGCGCGCATCGTGGCGCGGGCGTGCTTGGGTGTCGATCCCATTTCGAGGTTCTCGAGAACTGTCAGCGTGGAGAAGAGCTGGCGTCCCTCGGGGACGAGCACCAGGCCCAGCTCGGCCTTCTCGTGCGGCGAGAGTCTGGTCACGTCGCGATCGTCGAGGAGCACATTGCCCTTCCAAGCGGGCAGGAGCCCCACGATCGTCCGCAGCAAGGTCGTCTTCCCGGCGCCGTTCGAGCCCAGGATCGTGGTGAGCTTCCCCGGTCCTAGCTCGACGCTCGCGCCCCAGAGGATCTGCACCTCACCGTACCCCGACTCGATCGATCGCACGGCAAGGCTGGTCATGCGCCCTCCTCCTCGAGGAACTTCGCCGCGACCTTGGGATCGCCGAGGTACGCCTCGATCACCTTCGGATCGCTCGAGACCTGCTGCGGCGTGCCCTCGGCGATCTTCTTCCCGTAGTCGAGCACCACGACGCGGTCACAGACATTCATCACCGCGTGCATGAGATGCTCGATCATGATCACCGCCACTCCCTGCTCGCGCAGCGTGCGGAACACCGCGAGCATCTCGGCGACCTCCTGCGGGTTGAGGCCCGCCAGGACCTCGTCGGCGAGGAGGAGCATCGGCCGCGCGGCGAGGGCGCGCGCGAGCTCGGCCGCGCCGAGGCCGAGGTTCTCGCGGCCGAAGCATGCTCCGACCGTCACGTTCGCGATGACGGAGAGGTCGTTGAGCGGTCGCACCACCTGATGCGCGCGCGCGATCCCGCGCCTCGCGACTTGGAACGGCCGCAGTCCCGTGATGTCGTCCCCGCGGAATTCGATCCGGCCCGCGCGCGGCCGGTGGATCCCGTTGATCGCGTTGAAAAGGGTTGTCTTGCCGGCGCCGTTCGGGCCGATGAGACCGAGGATCTGGCCCTGGTCGACGCTGAAGGTCACCGCGTCGCAGGCGACCAGACCGCCGAAACGCACGGTGACGCCCTCAACGTCGAGGATCACTGGATGTACGCCCGAAGCCGCGGGAATCGGTTGCGCAGCGACCCGACGAGCCCGGCGGTGACGAAGAGCACAGTGAGAAGCAGCAAGAGTCCGGCGATCGCGAGCTGGAAGTTCGCGAATGTCGCGTTCGTGATCAGGAAACCACGCAGCCATTCGTAGAGCGCCGCACCGACGATCGGCCCGGCGACCGTGCCGATCCCGCCGAGGACGACCATGACGAGTGACTCGATGGATCGGAGGAGATCGAAAGCGGGACCCGGCTCGATGATCCCGTTCTTGAAAAAGAACGTCGCGCCGGCGAGGGCGGGGAAAAAGGCCGAGATGACGTACGCCATGACCTTCGCGCGCGCGGGATCGATGCCCACGAGCATCGCGACGTCCTGATCCTCGCGTATCGCCATGAGCGAGAGGCCAAGCTTCGAGCGGCGGATGACGTATGACGTGGCGACCGTCGCGAGCGCGATCGCCGCCATCGTGTAGTAGGCCAGGAACGCCGCCTCGCGCGCGCCGCCGTACTGCTGGTAGATCGAGAAGCTGAAGAACATTCCAATCGCGCCGCCGAACGGCTCGAAGTTCGTCATGAACGATTTCATCGCCTCGTTGATGCCGACGGTCGCGAGGGCGAAGTACGCGCCGCGAAGGCGGAGGATCGGGATGCCGATGAGCGCCGCGATGAGCGCAGCCGGGATCGCGCTCGCGATCGCCGCGAGCAGGAAGTGGACGTTGAACATCTGCATGAGCCAGAAGGCGATGTAGCCGCCGATGCCGAAGAAGACGATGTGCCCGAAGGAGACGTACCCGGTGTAGCCCATGATGATGTTGATGCTCGAAGCGAGCGTGACGAGCATCAGGACGAGGAAGAGCTCCTCGCGCAGGCTCGGGTTGCCCGTAACGATTGGGATCGCGGCCACGGCTGCGATGAGCACGAGGACCGCCGGCAGGAATGGAGCGCGCAGATCCCTCACGCGCGCGCTCCGAGGAGCCCGGCCGGTCGCAGGAGCAGCACGGCCACGAAGATGACGTACTCGACCACCGGCACCCAGGCGACCGGGATGAACACGGTGAGGACGCCCTCGAGGAGGCCGATGACCAGGCCGCCGACCAGCGCGCCGGTCGGGTTCCCGAGCCCGCCGAGCACGACGATGACAAAGCTCTTCAGCTCGTAGGTTCCCCCTGAGAGGATCGTGAAGCTGAAAAGCGTCGCGAGGAGCGCGCCGCTCGTCATCGCCAGCGCGGTGCCGATGCCGAAGGCGAGCGCGAGCATGCGCCGGGAGTCGATTCCCATGAGCTCCGCCGCGGCGCGGTTGTTGGCGACCGCGCGGATCGACTTCCCAGGGCGGGTGCGGAAGAGGAAGCCGTAGAGCGCTGCCGCGACAAGGATCGCCACAGCAACCGCCACGCCGTGCGTACCGAGGATCGTGACGTTGCCGGCGCGCAGCGCTCCAAGGTCAATGTCGATCGAGCGCGGGCTCGTCGTGAAGATGACGGTCGCGACGCCGATGATCATGAGGTTCACGCTGAACGTCGCGAGCAGCGTGGTCAGCTCGGTGGCGTTGATGACCCGGTCCACCGCGACGAAGTAGATCGCGACCCCGAGCAGGAGCCCGACGAGCGCCGCGGCGAGGACCCCGAGGTACGGGTTGACGCCAAAGCCCGAGAAGAGGATGAACACCGCGAACATGCCGAGCGCGATGATCGGCCCGTGCGAAAGATTGATGACCTTCATGACACCGAAGATGAGCGTGAGGCCGAGCGCCGCGAGGCCGTAGACGAAGCCAAGCATGAGCCCGTCGATCGCCGACGGGAGCAGCGCCTCGAGGCTCATGCTCGGCGCGTTCTACCTATTCGGTTGTGCGGGCTACTTGCGGAGCTGGGCCTGTGCGGTCGCCGCATCCGATGGCCAGACGAGCTGCGTCGCGAGCTTGCCGTCGGAGCCTTTCTGCCACTGCACGTAGACCATGTCGTGCGCGATCTGCTTGCCGTGCGTCTTCGCGTCGAGCGAGAACTTCACGCGGCCGTAGAAGAGCATGAGGTCGATCTTGTCGAGCGCGGACTGCATCTTCGCGGGGTCGTTGCTGCCGGCATCTTCGAGGGCCTTCTGCAGCACGAGGCCGGCCGCGTACCCACCGGCTGACTGGTACGAAGGTTGTGAGCTGTATTTCGCCACGTACCGGTCGGTGAACTCCTTCGGCGTCGGCCCGAAGTAGGGGACGTTCGCGGCCTTCGCTGTCTCGGCGCTGTACTTCGCCGCCGGTTCCCACTGGCTCGGCCCGACGATGAACTGCGCGGCATCGCCGATGTCCTTGAACGTCGGCTCGGGCGGCGCGACGAGCAGCGCGACGAACCGCGCGTTCACACGCTTCTCGAAGAGCTGCTTCGCGAACGTCGTGCCGTCTTCGAAGTGACCGCCGCCGATGATCGCGTCGGGACTCGCGGCCTGGATCTTGTTGATGAACGGGTTGAAATCGGTCGTGCCGGTGTCGTAGCCCTCGGCGACCACGACGTCGAGACCCTTGCTCTTCGCATACGGGTTCGCCGCCGCGACGACGGACGCCGAGAAGCTGTCCTTCTCGTTCACGATCGCGACCTTCTTGATCGTCGGGTCGAGCTTCAACATGAGGTCGATCGCCCCGATGAGGTACTTCGATCCGGGGGCGTAGACCTGGTAAACGCCCTTGAAGCCCTGCTCCATGGTGACGTCGTCCGCGCCGCCGGCGGTGACCATGAGCCGGCCGTTCTGTTCGGTGACGACCGCGGCCGCCTTCACGAGGCCGCTCGAGTACGGCGACAGCAGGAAATCTACCTTGTCATCGTTGATGAGCTTCGTGTAGAGAGCCTGGACGCGGTCGGTCTTGCTCTCGTCGTCGTAGAACTTCACCTTCGGCATGAGGACCGACCCGTCCTTCAGCTTGATGCCGCCGGCCTTCGTGACGTCGTCGACCCAGAGCTGGATGCCGTCGGTCTGGCGCTTCGACGTGACGTTCTGCGCGCCGGTCTGGGACGCCGTGAACCCGATGATCAGGTCCTTGGTGACGGTGGCCTGGCTTGGGGCCGCGGATGCGCCTCCCCCCGGGGTCGTTCCACCGCATGCAGATGCGACGAGCCCCACCAGCACGAGCGTCAGACCAACGAAGCGGATGCTCCTCATCGTCGCTCTCCTTTTTCGAGGCTATGTGCGGCGCATTCTCCTCCCG
>VBDX01000194.1 GCA_005881885.1 Chloroflexota bacterium | reverse complement strand
GAAGGATGTCAAAGGGCAGGGACCGGCGAAGGTTCCACGGCGAGACCCTGGGCGTGAGCGCGTTAGCGTCATCGCGACATGGAGCGGCTTCGTTCGCAATTCCATCCCGTGGTCGCGTACGGCGATTCGGGAACGACGCGGCGGCGGTCGGGGTGACAATCGGTGGCGCCGGCATTCTCTGCGCGGGCGCGATCTCGCGGAGGCCGCCGAGGCAGCGCGATTGTGACCGAGCGGGCTGACCTTCGCGAGCAGCTCGTCGCGGCGGGCGAACGGCGCGCGTGAAGGATTTCGATCCCGAGAAAGTGGCCGAGCGCACACGCGAGGTGATCAGGCTCTAGAAGCGCGAGCGGACGCTCGGAAAGGTATTGCCCCGGTAGCGTAAGTGTGCCATCATGATGGCATGGAGCGGAAACAGGTTCAACTCACGCGGCAGCAGGCCGCCGCGGTACGCCGCGTCGCCGCGCGGCGCAGGACGTCTGACGCGGCGATCGTCCGCGAAGCCGTCGATCTCTGGCTTCGCACACAGGGACACAGTGGCGATGAAGATGAGCGCTGGCAGCGAGCACTTCGGATCGTCGGTGCCTTTCGTTCCGGGGTGAAAGACATCAGCCGGGAACATGACCGGGAATTCGCTGAGGCCTCTCGCTCCTGATCTTAGTCGACACTTCTGCGCTCTACGCGCTATTGGATCATGACAGTCGCTTCCATGACGACGCGCGACGAATCTTTGCGACGCTCGCTCGCGAGGACCGTCTGACGCACAGTTACGTGGTCGTCGAGACCGTCGCCATCGCCCAGCGCCGGCTGGGTGACACCGCCGTCCGTCGAATGATGAATGAGCTCATGCCCGTGCTCACCACTGTCTGGATCGACGAGGCAACACACGCGGCTGGTATCGCCGCGCTTTTGGCCGCTCTTCCGACCAGAGTGTCGCTGACCGACTTCGTGAGTTTCGAACTGATGCGGGCACATGCGATCTCACGAGCATTCGCCTTCGACGATGATTTCCGGAAAGCCGGATTCGACGTGGCCTCATGACCGAACGCCTTCGCTTCGCCCACCAGTTCCATCCAGTGGTCGCGTATGGCGACGCGATCGGGAACGACGCGTTCGAGCTGCAGCGGATGTTCTAGTGCGGAGCGATCTCTTCGCGTGGGAGGCCAAGCCCGAGGTCCGCGGGCTCGTACGCGACTGGAAGGACCTCGAGCGCGTCACCAGCCGCGACGGCCTACTCCTGGTCCATCACTCCATGGGCAACGACGTCGTCTCCGACGTCGCCAAGCTCCCGGTCCGCAAGGCGGTCGTCTACCACAACATCACGCCGGCCCGCTTCTTCGAGGGCCTCAACGAGCACGATCGCAAGTACGCCGAGCTCGGCCGCGAGCAGCTTGCGGAGCTCGCGCGCAGCGCCGAGTTCGGAGAGGCATCAGGCCTCTGAGCCCGACCGGCGTCGGGCACCGCTGGCGCGACTACCAGACGCCCGCGGGCGACAGGCCGGTGCGCGACTTCATCCTCGAGCTTCCGATCAGCGAGCGCGCCGCCGTTGCCGCGGCCATGCGGGAGGTGCGTGACGAAGGGCTTCGCTTTGCACGTCACCTACGTCGGGAGATCTATGAAGTGCACGCGGTAGGCGAAAACGCGAGCTACCGGATCCTGTTCGCTCCGCAAGGGTCCAAGCACAGAGTCTTCCTAACTCTCGTAGCCTTTCGGAAACAGACCCAGCGCACGCCGCCTCGCGTCATCGAGCTTGCGGAACGTCGTCTGGCAGATTGGCGGTCACGAGGTATATCATCCTAGATATCTCATTTGCGATATAGGAGGATGCGCCGGTGGTGAAGCGATCTCGAGTGGAGCCGGACTTTCTCGACGAGATCATTGCCGAGAGCTCGAAGGGGCCGTCCGCCGAATGATGAATGAGCTGATGCCCGTGCTCACCACGGTCTGGATCGACGAGGCAACACACGCGGCTGGTGTCGCCGCGCTTTTGGCCGCTCTTCCGACCAGGGTGTCGCTGACCGACTTCGTGAGTTTTGAAGTGATGCGGGCACATGCGATCTCGCGCGCATTCGCCTTCGACGATGATTTCCGGAAGGCCGGATTCGACGTGGCCTCATGACCGAACGCCTCCGCTTCGCCCACCAGTTCCATCCCGTGGTCGCGTACGGCGACGCGATCGGGAACGACGCGTTCGAGCTCCAGCGGATGTTCTGGGCGTCCGGCGTGCGCAGCGATCTGTTCGCCTGGGAGGCCAAGCCCGAGGT
>VBDX01000193.1 GCA_005881885.1 Chloroflexota bacterium | reverse complement strand
ATCGCGATCGACTGGGAGCAGTTCGACGTCACGCCCGACCCCGAGGTCGCGCGGCGCCTGAAGGACGAGCGCACGACCATCCTCGCCGTGGGTCAGATCCTTCCGCAGAAGGCGATCCACGATGTCATCGCGTCGTTCGCGAAATATCGCGAGTCCGACCTGTCCGCGCGCCTCTACCTCGTCGGGGCGACCGCGATGTCCGGCGACTATCTCGCGCGGCTGCGCGCGCAAATCACGCGCGCCGGCCTCGACGATGCGGTCACGTTCGCCGGAAGCGTGACGATCGAGCAGCTCGTCGCCTACTACCGCGGCGCGACCGCGTTCGTCACGCTCTCTGACCACGAAGGCTTCTGCGTCCCGCTGCTCGAGGCGATGCGCAGCGACCTTCCGATCGTCGCACATGCCGCCGGCGCGATTCCCGAGACGCTCGGCGACGCCGGGATCCTTCTCGAGGACAAGTCGCCGGAGAAGGTCGCAGCGGCTATCGAGCGCGCCGTGGGCGATGGCGCGCTGCGGCGGGAGCTCATCGAAAAAGGCCACCAGCGCGTCGAGGAATTCTCGCGCGACAAGGTCGCGGGCCGGCTCACGCTCGCCCTCGCGCAGAGTGGCTGGGACCTGCCGCCAGCGCGTTCGAAGCGCCTCGTCGTGCTCTCGAGCGATCAGCGCTGCGGCATCCACCACTACTCGCTCGCCGTTACCGACGGCCTCCGCGAGCGTGGCCATCAGGTCACGTTCGTGGGCGTGCGTCACTTGGACACCGCGGATCTCAACCGGAAGCTCAAGTTCATCGCGAAGGCCGACGCGGTCCTGATCGAGCACGAGGCCGGCATCTTCCGCGACGTCCCCTTCGTGCGCGCGCTGTTCACCCTCTGGCGGCGCCGGCTGCCGGTGATCCTCTCGATGCACGAGCTCGAGCCCGAGAAATTCCACCACTACCGTCGTCTCTCGGCGGCGCTCCATTACCGGCCGCGCTACAGCTGGCCCCTCGAATTCTTGAGGATGCCGTGGGTCGGCCTGCGCATGGCCAACTGGTTCCTGCGCTACCGGCTGATCCTCATGCTCATGGGCGCGCTGCCCAGAAAGCTGGTCGTGCATTCGGCCCGTAGCGAGCGCTGGCTCGAATTGCTCACGCCGGACGAGAACAAGCGCGAGCGCTTTCCGCTTCCGATCATGCCGCTCGAGAACACCGTGCTGCCGCGTGACGATGCGGAGAAGCGCAAGTTACGAGCCCGGTTCGGATTGCCCACCCACAAGTTCATCTTTGTGTCGCCCGGTTTCTTCTTCGCGCGCAAGCGCTACCTCGAGGTGATCGAGGCGCTTCCCGATGACTCCGTGCTTGTGCTCTCCGGGACGCGCTCGGATTGGGAGCCGCGCTACTTCGACGAGGTGATGGCGGCCGCGAAGCGTAAGTCGAACGTGGTGATCAACACCGAGTACAACACCATGGGGGAGTACGTCGCGGCAGCGGATTGCGTCGTGCTCTTCTACGAGGACGTGTTCCAGAGCGCCGTCGTGACGCAGGCGGTCTGGGCGGGGCTCCCGTGCATCTTCTCGAACACCGAGGGATTCGCGCCGTACCACGCCGCCGGTCCGGTCGTGCGGAGCGTGGACGAGCTCGCCAAGGCGATGCGCGAGATCCAGTGGCCGGAGAACTACGCGAAGTACGCCCGCGGCGTCCGCATTCTCCGTCGTCTGCTCTCGCCGGAGCGCAACGCAGAGCGCTATCTCGCCGGCGTTCCGTGAAGATCCTCATCGTCGTCCAGCGCTACGGCGCCGAGGTGATCGGCGGTTCCGAATCGCACGCGCGCGTCGTAGCGCAGCGCCTGGCGAAGCTGAACGAGGTCGAGATCGCCACGACGACCGCGCTTGATTATTGGTCGTGGGCGCCGCACTTCCCGCCGGGCGAGTCGATGGATGGCGCGGTACGCGTCCGCCGCTTTCCGGTCGCCGGAGTCCGGAGCCCGACGTTCAAGGACACCGAGCACCACGTGCTCTTCGAGCCGCACACGCTCGCCGACGAGCGGAAGTGGCTTATCGAGCAAGGCCCGCACGTGCCCGCGCTCCTCGAGTTCCTGCGCCGCGAGGGCGGTGCGTACGACGCGATCCTCTTCTACACCTACATCTACGAGCCGACCGCGGCGGGGCTTCCGCTCGTCGCCGAGCGCGCCGCGCTCATCTCCACGGCCCACGACGAGGAGCCGCTGCGCCTTCTTCCGTACCGCGCGCTCTTCCAGCTCCCGCGCGCCTTTGGCTTCCTCACGCCTGAGGA
>VBDX01000047.1 GCA_005881885.1 Chloroflexota bacterium | reverse complement strand
CGCCGCGGTGAAGATCACAAGGCCGGCGGCGAAGAGGTTGCGGGGGCCGAACAGGTCACCGAGGCGGCCCGCGGTGATGAGCAGAACGGCATACGCGAGGAGGTATCCGTTGAACACCCAGAGGACCGAGTCGAGCGACGTCTGAAGGCTGGTCAGGATGCTCGGCGTCGCCACGTACACGATCGTCGTGTCGAGCATGATCATGAAGAAGCCGAGGCAGACGATGAGCAGCGCTGGCCATGGGTTACGAGGGGGTTGGGGCATTTGGGATCCTCCTGTGCGCGGGTACACGGAAGAACAACGAAGATGCGGCCGCTATTTCGACCGGGTCAACCCACGCAAACGTGTTCTGTTGCGAAGATCACAGAGTGGGCAGAGATGAAGGTGCAAAACGCACGCGCAGGAACCGCCTGATGCCGAGCGCACTCAAGGCCGAGCGCTCCCACGCCGCGAACGCCGGGAGTGCCGAGTCCTCGATGATCTCGGGCTCGATCATCTGATGCTCACTGCCCATCCAGCGCACCACGCATCCGCCCGCGGCGAGCACGTTGCGGCACCAATCCGCGTCCGCACCGAAGGGCAATGGGACGATGAGCGCGTCAGCGGTGTGTGCGATCGCCACAGGTGTCGCGTAGAGCCGGCCCGAGCGGCGGCCGCGGTGGCGGATGATCGCCCAGAGCGGCACATACCTACTTCCCGCGAGTCGCACGGCCAGCGGATTGAAGAGCCGAGCGAGCGGGCCGAACACCCTCGCGATGGGCGCCCGCCGGTCGTGCGCGCGAGTCGGGGCTACGGAGTTCGCCATATCAGACCTCCCCAAAACAGCTGCGTGTATGATTCAATCATCTGATTGATTGAACGTCAAGCGCGGCGGCGCAAGACGGCCGAGCCGAGACGCGACGAGCTGGTCCGTGCCGCCTACCGGTTACTCGCGGAGCGCGGCTTCGAAGGCCTGCGTACTCGCGACGTAGCCGGGGCGGTCGGCGTGAACGTCGCCACGCTTCATTACTACTTCCCCACGAAGGAGACGCTCGTCAGAGGCGTGGTCCAATACGCGCTCGGACGGTTCCGCGCAACGCTTGCGCCCGAAGGTCGCGCCACCGTGCTGCTTCGATCGCACTTCGATGGTCTTCGCCGGCTGAGTCGCGAAGAGCCGGAGGTCTTCGCGGTCATGGGCGAGGTTGCGCTCCGAGCCGCCCGCGATCCCGGAATCGCGGCGATCATGCACGAGGTCGATCAAATCTGGCACGCGACGCTGCGCGCACTGCTCCACCGCGCGCAGGAGGACGGTGCGGTCGACAAGAAAGTCGACGTGAACGACGCCGCCGCGCTCATCGTGGCGGCGCTCAAGGGTGTGTACCTCTTACCGGCGGGTTCCCTCCGCCACCAACGGCTCACGCAGGCACTGCGACAGCTCGAGCGCTGGCTCGGGCTCGCGGGGAAGCCAGCCGAGCGTGGCGTCGGTCGCGCCTAGGAGAACCAGGCTGCGGCCGGTAAAGTGATAGCGGATGAGGAAGGATCGCCCGAGCGCGGCGTGGATCGTCGCGGTCGCCGTGCTTCTCGCCGGCTGCACCGCACCGGTCGCCGCTCCGAGCCCGTCACCGGAGCCCTCGATCGAGTCCATCGCGACGGCCGCACCGCTCCCGACGCCGGAGGCGACTCCCGACCCGGCCGCGCCCTGCAAGGACTGCTGGCCGCTCACCGGGAAGCCCTTGAAGGTCGGCGCCGTCGACAAGCGCCCGCTCGTCGTGAAGATCGACAACGTCCCGCTCGCGCGTCCGCATTACGGGATCACGCAGGCCGACATGGTCTTCGAGATCCTCGTCGAGGGATTCGTCACGCGCCTCGCGGCCGTCTACCAGTCCCAGGACGCGCAAACGATCGGCAACATCCGCAGCGCGCGCCTTGCGGACCGCTCGCTGACGCCGATGGTCCGCGGGGCGCTCGTGTATTCCGGGACGTCCACGTACGAGAAGCCGCTCATCCAGGCTGATGCGTCGGACGGGAAGTACATCGATCTGTCGGCCGACTACACGAGCGGCTATTACCGGGTGAACTTCCGTCCGGGTCCGTACGACATGTTCACGAGCGCCGCCGCGATGCGCCAAGCGATGGCCGCGAAGGGTGGCGACGGTCCGCAGCAAGTCCCGTCGTGGGGCTTCCTCGCCGACCCCGATCACGCGCCGACGATCGCCGGCATGACCGGCGCGAGCGTGGCCACGGACATCACCATCCCCTACCGCGAGGACAGCTCACGGGTCCAGTACAAATACGACGCGAAGACGCGGACGTACGGGCGCTGGCAGAACAGCGCGAGCAAGGCAGTGCGCGACGTCGACGGCGTGAACAACCAGCCGGTGGCAGCGTCGAACGTGGTGATCATCCACACCGAGATTTGGGAGGTCCCGCAGATCGTCGATGCCGGAGGCGCCCACGCGCACGACATGCGTCTTGTCGGCGCCGGAGCGGCGACGATCTTCCGCGACGGGCTCCGCCAAGAAGGCACGTGGGCGCGAGCGACCGAGAGCGACCTCTTCACGTTCAAGAACGCCGCCGGCGAACAGATCCTCTTCGACCAGGGCCAGACGTGGGTCCACGTCGTCCCGAACGAGTGGGAGATCACGAGCCAGCAATAACCCGAGCTACCGCTCGGCCTGCGCGCAGGCCGACGCTCGTGCTCAGCTCAGGAGTGAAAATGACCGCTGTGCCGAAGGTGACGCTCGCGCATAGTTCGTAGCGTTGGACGACCTGACCTTCTGGTTCGCGGCCCGCGCGACCGGACTCACCGCTTTCGCCGCGATCTGCATCTCGGTCGTGTCCGGAGAGGCGCTGCGTACCTCGGTGCTCGACTTCCTCGCGTCGAACCGGGCCATCCGGAAGCTGCACGACTTCACCACGCCACTCTGGATCCCGCTCGTGATCGCGCACATCGTCACGCTGGTCCTCGATAAGACCGCGCAGATCGCCCTCCGCGATGCGATCGTGCCCTTCCAGGTCCAATACGGCTGGTGGCAGATCGGTCTCGGGACTCTCGCGTTTGACATCCTCATCGTGGTCACGGTGACGAGCTGGCTGCGCAAGTACATGAACAACACGCTCTGGCAGTGGATCCATCGCACGAGCTACATCGCGTTCGGGGCCATCTTCTTCCACGCGTTCTTCTCGGGGACCGACTTCGCGGCGCCGCTCGTCTCGGCGATCGCCTGGTCGTCGGC
Organism: Chloroflexota bacterium; assembly: GCA_005881885.1. Classification (GTDB taxonomy): domain Bacteria; phylum Chloroflexota; class Limnocylindria; order P2-11E; family P2-11E; genus 3-1-20CM-2-70-9. The sequence continues at coordinate 7,120 of VBDX01000047.1, read as the reverse complement.
GCTCGCGCTTGCAATCTTCGGGCTGGCGCGGCTTCTCTGGGGCCGGCTCCCCGCCTGATGCCGGTCGTCACGCACACCGGCGACGTCGCTCTGGCGCGCGCCGAATACGACCGCCGACCAGGCGCGAATCTGAAGTACGCGCTGCGGAAGCGCTTCTCCTGGATGCAGCGCTACCTCGGTCCGACCGCATTTGCGGTCGAGGTGGGATGCGGCGCGGGCTTCAGCGAGCGGTTCCTCAAGGCCGGCCGCCTCGAGCTCACCGATGCCGAGCCGCATCCCTGGGTGGCGCGAGTGGTCGACGCGACGGAGCTGCCTTACGCCGACGCGAGCGTCGACGTGCTGATCGCGAACAACGTGATCCACCACCTCGCATACCCCGACCGCTTCGTGCGCGAGGCCGCACGGGTGCTCAGACCGGAGGGATATCTCCTGGTGCAGGAATGCAACCTCGGCAAGACCACGGAGTGGGCGCTGCGGCTGACCGGTCATGAGGCCTACGACTGGTCCGCCGATCCATTCGACGCGAGCCGTCCGTGTAATGATCCGAAGGATCCCTGGAGCGCCAATTGCGCGATCCCGAATCTGCTCTTCGATGACCTCGCGAAATTCAAGCAGCACTATCCGGTGTTCGAAGTGACCGAGGCGCGGCTCTCGGAGTTCCTCATCCACTTCAACAACGGCGGCATCAGCGCGCGAGTCCCCTACGTGCCGCTGCCGGAGGCTGCGCTGCGAGTCGTGGACGTGATCGATGACGGCCTCATCAGGGTCGCTCCGCGCTTCTTTGCGGCGCAGCGCCGCATCGCGCTCCGTCGCATCTAGCGCGAGCGGAGGCGCCAGACGGTCCACCCGCTTTGCTGCAGCACCCCCAGTCGCTCGTAATTCGTCTCGACGAAATCGACGATGCGTGAGGTCTCGGGCGGCCACGCGTACTGCGGCTCGGGCGAGGTCCAGGAGGCGAGCCCGGCGCGATCGAGCGGCGGTGTGACGAAGCTGTCCTTGGACGCGTCGATGATGAGGAGTGGCGTCTCGCGAGCGAGGTCGGCGATGACCGCGTCGATCGTCGCCGGCGAGGCGTAGCCGCGCGTCGCGAGCGCCGCGTACTGGTACACAAGGCGCGTCGCCGAGCGCCGGTCCGCGAGCACGAGGACCTCAGCGCGCGAGCCCCAGACCAGCACCGCGTCGGCGCTGGTGGTGGCGTAGTCGACATACGTGGCGGCCTCTCTTGCGGCACCGTCGTCACGGACCCCGATGAGCCGGCCGACGAGCAACAAGGGAACGATCGCCATCGACACGCAGGCCGCGAGCACCACGAACGAGAACCGCCCCCCGAAACGAGTGAGGAGCCACCAGCAGAGGTATGCCGCGAGTACGCCCATCGCCGGGAGCCACGGCAGGAAGTAGTAGTGGTAGGCGCGTCCGGTCGAAGAGAGCAGCAGCTCGATCGGGAACGCCGCGGCGGCCAAGAGAACGATCGGCGGTCGCGGCCCGGAGAGCGCCGCCACCCAGCCGGCGATCGCGACGAGCGCGAGGCCCGACGGAAGGGTGAGCCGCAGACCGAGGGCGATCGCTTCCGCGCGGGCCAGCGGCGTAGCGAACGCCGAGTACGCCGCGTTGTAGCGCAGCACTTGCTCGACCGCATCGGGGAGGGCTCCGGCGATGGCGAGCCAGACGACCACTACCACGGCCACGCCGAGAAAAGGCCCGGTGATGAGCAGCGCCCTACGGCGGAGGTCCCGCCATCGCCCATATCTCGCGCTCGTGAACACGAGGACGAGCGCGATCGTCAGCCAGAGCCCGATCGCCGTCGGCTTCAGCAGAGCCGCCGCCGCGCCGAGCGCGCCCAGCGCCCCGGTCCGCCAGGTCGGCGCATGCCGCGCTTCGTCCTCGGCGAACAGACCGAGGGCTCCGAACTGCAGCGGCAGGGCGTAGAACTCCGGGAAATTCGTCTGCAGGCCGTCCTCGAGGAAGAGCCGCGGGACCGCGACGACCCAGGCGATCGTGCCGAACACCGCGCCGTATGGACCGAGCCCGCCGCGCGCGAGCGCTCGATACGACAGCCAGCCCGCGGTCGCGAGCGCGATGGCTTGCAGCACGAACACGCCCCACACGTTCGCCCCCGCGAGGAGATCCAGGAGATATACACCCGGCGGCTTGTGATCCCAGACATCGCGATAGGGCGCGCCGCCCGCCGCGATCGTGCGCGCGATGTAGAGGAAGACGCCCTCGTCCTCGCTCGGCACGCGATTCAGTGGCAGATTCGGAGAGAGGACGAGGAGCGCGCCGACGACGAGCGCGGCCGCCGTCGAGATCTGCGGGCGGCGCCTCATCTCGCGCATCCTAGGTGCGATGCCGCGACGGGTCGCCATCGTCGGAGCCGGTGTCACCGGTCTCGTCGCCGGCAGGGAGCTGGCCCGGCGAGGATTTGCGGTGACGCTCGTCGAACGCTGGCCGGACGTCGCGGGTCAGGCCAGCGCGTTCGAGGTCGCACCGGACGTATGGCTCGAGCGCTACTACCACCATCTGTTTCCGAGCGACCGCGAGATGATCGAGCTGCACGAAGAGCTTCTCCCGGGCGAGCTCGAGTGGTATCCGTCGTCGGTCGGGATCTTCACTCGCGGGCGCGTCTATCCATTTGTCACTCCCAAAGACCTGCTCACGTACGCGCCGCTCCCGCTCGCGGACCGCGTGCGGCTCGGCTTCGTCGTGCTGCGGCTCGTCGGTCGCACCGACTGGGAGCGCATGGACGACATCGGCGCGCTCGAGTGGTTGCGGCGCACGTGCGGCGAGCGCGCGGTCCGCTCCGTGTGGCTGCCGCTCATGCTCGGCAAGTTCGGCGACGACGCGGAGCTGATCCCGCTCGCCTGGCTCTGGTCGAAGTTCGTGCTCCGCCGCGGGAAGGGCGCGAGCGCCGGACGCGAACGGCTGGGATATCCGCGGGGCTCGTTCCGCGCGATCTGCGTGGCGCTCGCCCAGGACTTGCGCAAACGGGGCGCCGTCATCGAGCTCGATCGCGAGGTCGTCGCCGTCCGGCCGGAGGGAGATGGCTTCGCGCTGCAGTGCGCGGCGCCCGGCGCATACCGCCGGCCGACCGGCAACGCGACAATGGAGAGCGGTCGGGACCTTCGTGCGGACATCGTGTTGCTCACGACTCCGACGACGGCGACCGCCGCGCTGTGCGAATGGCCCGCCGAGTACCGAGCTCGCCTGGAGGCGTGGACCTATCGCGCCGCGGTCGTCCTTCTTCTCGAGATGCGTCGCGCGTACCTGGACGTGTACTGGATGAACGTCGCCGACATGGACGTGCCCTTCCTCGGCATGGTCGAACACACCAACCTCGTCCCGGCGGATCGGTACCCGGGCCGCTACCTCTATGTGTCCAACTACGTCGCCCCGGACGATCCGCTGACGCGCCTCGGACCGGACGCGCTGCTGCAGCATTACCTCGCCGCGCTCAAGCTCATGAACCCGTCCTTCCGCCCGGAGGACGTGCTCCGTTACTGGGCCTTCCGCGAAGACGCCGCGCAGCCGGTACCCCGCGTCGGAAACCGTCGTCGCCTCTTGCCGTTCGACACGCCGCGGAACGGGATCTTCGTCGCGAACACCACGCAGATCTATCCGGAGGATCGTGGTACCAACTACAGCGTTCGCCTGGGACGCGACGTCGCGAAAGTGATCTCCGAGCGCCACGGCTAGCATCCGAAACGATGCGTCTCGGGGTCATCGTGTCGCCCGCGGCCGGATTCAGCTACGACGAGATCCGCGAGCTCGCAACGAAGGCCGAGGCGTCAGGGTTCAACTCGTTCTGGGTCAGCGACCACTTCTTCGGCGGTCCCGGCGGCATCCCGGACCGCAACTGTCTCGAGGCATGGACGCTGCTCGCGGCGCTGGCGCGAGATACGCAGCGGATCCGTCTCGGCGTCCTCGTCGCGGCGGTCCAGTACCGGAACCCGGCCCTACAAGCCAAGATCGCGGCCGGCGTGGACAACATATCCGGCGGCCGCCTCGAGTTCGGCATCGGCGCAGGGTGGAAAGAGGCGGAATATCGGGCGTACGGGTACGACTTCCCGCCACCCGGCGAGCGCGTCGAGCAGCTGAAGGACGGACTCGAGATCACCAGGCGCCTTTGGAGCGAGGAGCGCGCGACGTACCACGGAAAGCACTATCGGATCGACGACGCGGTCTGCGCGCCGAAGCCCACGCAGCGCCCGCGGCCGCCGATCTGGGTCGGGGGCGAAGGACCGCGGGTCATGCGCCTCGCCGCCCGGTACGCCGACGGATTCGACCTGGGCAAGCACGGCACCGGCGGGGCCGATCTGACCAACGAGGAAATTGCTGCCGCATTCAAAGAGCTGGGATCGATGGAGGTGGCTGCGAAGCGGGAAAAGCCGCTGCTGCGTTCGCACTGGTCGTCGAGCACGCTCGAGGGAGACGGCAGATCTCTGGTCGAGAAGATCCGCGGCTACGGGCGCGCCGGCCTCGATCAGTACCTGTGCGCTTTCCCCAAGGACCGCGCCCCCGAGATGATCGAGCGCTCGCGCGAGCGACTGATCCCCGCTTTCAACTAGCTGATCTTGGGCTGTTCCATCTTTCGGCCGGGCGCGTCCGTACACTAGTTTCAGGTGGCCACTCCCCAGACCGTCTCACGTCCCGAATACGAGGAACCCATCGGCGGGGCGCCCTTTTCGTGGCGCGCGATCCTGGAGATCGTCCAAGCGCTCGCTCTTGCGGTGGTCATCTCGGTCGTTCTCAACCTGTTTGTCGTGCAGGTCACCGAGGTCCGACAGCGATCGATGGAGCTGACGCTCGAGCAGAACGACCGCGTGCTCGTGAGCAAGCTCGACTACCGGTTCGGCGTTCCCCAGCGTGGCGACATCATCGTGTTCAACCCGCCGACGGATTCGACGATCCCGTACGTCAAGCGCGTCATCGCCGTCGGCGGAGAGACCATCGATCTTCGCGATGGCAAGGTCTACGTGAACGGGAAGCTCATCGAGTACGCGGAGACCCGCGCGCAGCCCACGACGCCACAGGCGGCGACGATCAAGTACCCCTTCACCGTGCCTCTGGGCACGATCTTCGTGCTCGGCGACAACCGGCAATCGTCGTCGGACTCGCGCACGTTCGGCGCCGTGCCGGTGGTCAACATCATCGGGAAGGTGACCCTGCGATTCTGGCCATTCGATCGGCTCGTCTTTTTCGAATGGTGACCAGCCTTTAGCCAATCGGGCTCCCGAGCTCGGCGTCGCGATCCGGCTCCAGCAGCACCACCCGGCCGTCCTCCTGCATCGCGCCCAGCGTCAGGACCTCACTCTCGAAGGTCGCGATACGCCGCGGCGGAAAGTTCGTCACACAGACAACCAGGCGACCTTCGAGGTCGGCTTTGTCATACCAGCGTCGCAGAGCGGCGGAAGACTTGCGGGTGCCGTGTGGTCCGAAGTCGATCGTGAGCTTGTACGAGGGGTTGCGCGCCTCGCGGAAGTCTTCCACGCCCACGATGCGGCCCACGCGCATCTCGATCTTTCGGAAGTCGTCCATCGTGGCTTGCACGTTCGTATCATCGACCGAGTGGCCGATGTCTTCCACCGACCGGTGGGCTGGGAGATAGTTCCCGACGAGCGAACGTTTCGCGTCCGGTGGGACGACGGGAAGGTCGCCGAGTACGACTGGGAGCCGCTTCGTCGCGCGTGTCCGTGCGCGTACTGCTCCGGTGAGGGCGCCTTCGCCGGCAACGTGAACCCCGACACGAAGTTCAGCGAGACGCAGACGACCTTGAAGGAGGTTTATGCGGTGGGCCGCTACGGGCTGACGCCGGAATGGGCGGACGGGCACGACACCGGGATCTACACGTTCAAGCTGCTGCGGCGCGCCGCGGGACTCGACTAGTGAAATTCTTCACCAAGAAGAGCGAGCTGCCGGCGGAGATCGCCGCGCGCGTGCCGCCGGGGCAGTACCTGACCGAGAAGTGGCCTGTGCTTCATTACGGGTCGGTTCCGCGCTTCGATCCGAGGACCTGGGACTTCCGCGTCTTCGGCAAGGTCCTGAACGAGTTCAAGCTGAGCTGGGACGAGTTCCGCAAGCTGGCCGAGACCACTGTCGTCGCGGACATGCACTGCGTCACGACGTGGTCGCGCCTCGACCAGCGCTGGGAAGGGATCCCCTTCGCGAAGATCGTCGAGCTGGCCAAGCCGCTCCCCGATGCGAAGTTCGTGATCGCGCATAGCGAGCAGGGCTTCACCGCGAACACCCCGATCGAGTTCTGCCTGCGTGACGACTGCCTCATCGCACTGCGCGCGAACGGCGAGGAATTGACGCCTGAGCACGGTGCGCCCGCGCGGCTCGTCGTCCCGCGGCTCTACGCGTGGAAGAGCGCGAAGTGGTTGCGGGGGATCGAGTTCAGATCGACGGACGCGCCCGGATTTTGGGAAAAGAACGGATATCACAACCGTGGGGACCCGTGGAAAGAAGAGCGCTACTGGGGTGACTAGAGCGCGCCCTAGCTAACGCAGCTCCTGGACCGCTACCTTCCAGTCGCCGCGATCGGCGTTGATCTTCAGGAAGAACCTGCCGTTGCCCGACCAGAAGCTCGAATCGGCGCCGCCATTCTGAGTGCCCACCACCTCGTACAGCAGCACCCGGGGCTCGACGGAATAGATGAAGACGTGAAGACTGCCTCCGCCCTTCGCTGGGCTGAAGATCCAGTCGACACGCCAGTGACCCGCCATGCTGAGCTCTTCCGTATCCCGGCTGTCGCTTCCCTGCCACACCTTGGTGACGACCCAGCTCTTCCCAGCGTCCGCCGGCGCGCCTTCCGCCACGAGTGACGGCGCGACGACCGGCGCGGGCTTTGCGGTAGCGACGACCGGGACGATCAGCTGGCTCGTGGTGGTTCTTCCGCCCGAGCCGCAAAGGTTCACCAGGCTCGCCAGTACGAACAGTCCGGTGAAGGCGAGGGCGAGCTGCATCCTTCGCGTCTGGGCGCGCCACAGTGCGGTCAGCCTTCGCCATGGTCTCGTCCCGAGCCAGCGCTCGATCTCGAGTAGCGCTGCATCGAGGGCAGCGCCCTGACCGCCGGGATTCTGCGTGGACATTCGCCGTATGAACGCACAGATGCGCGGTCCTT
>VBDX01000201.1 GCA_005881885.1 Chloroflexota bacterium | reverse complement strand
GGGCACGAGGGCGGTGAAGTCCTCGAGCTTCGGGGTGATCTTCACGCCGATCTGTTTGTACTGCTCCACCGCGACCTGCAGGAACGTCTCGCGCGTCTTGTTGCCCTGATTGGTCACGACGGTGACCGCGAGCGGCTTGCCGTCTTTGGCGTAGACGCCGTCCGATCCCTTTGTGTAGCCGGCGGACTTGATGAGGTCCTCGGCCTTGTTCTTGTCGTAGGCATACGCATTGAGCTCGGAAGCCGGCGCGGCGGCCCACGCGACGGGCGGCGTGTGCGCCAGTTGTTTCGTGCCTTCGCCGAAGAGCACAGCCTTGACGACTTCGTCGATATTGATGCCGTACATCAGCGCCTGGCGGATGCGCTTGTCGCCGAGGAAGGCGACGTTCGGGTTGTTGGTGCGCCAGCCGAGATACACGTAGCCGTTGTCAGGCCACTTGTAGAGCTTGAGGGTGTCGACCTTCGAGAGATCGGCAACGTCGCCGGGTTGGAGGAGCCCGGCAGTGAGCTCGCCGGTCTTGAGCTGCGCCGCCAGAACGGTGGAGTCCGCTACGACCTTCTGCACCCACTCCTCGAGGTAGGGCGCGCCCTTCCAGTAATTCTCGTTGCGGGTGAGGATGACCTGGTCGCCCTTGCGCCATTCCTTGAATTTGAACGGTCCGCTCGCGACGGGCGGCGCGTTGTTCTCGGGCGCCTCGTCGACGACCTTGGACGGGTCATTGTCCACGGTGTACTTGCCGAAGATGTGCTCCGGCATCGGCGCCGAACCGAAGACGTTGGCGAGCGCCGGGCAGAACACCTTGGTGAACTTCACCGTGAACTTCTTGGGGTTCGCCGAATCGATCTGGATGCCCGAGATGCTCGTCGCCTTCCCCGTGCTGTAGTCCTGGTATCCCTCGACGTCGTTGAAGACGCTCTTGTTCGGCGTGACCTTGCTCCGCCCCTGCATCTTCACGCGCGCGAGGAAGTCGTTGCCGATGATCGGCTTGCCGTCGGACCAGTTGGCTTTCGGGTCGATGGTCCAGGTGTAGGTAAGACCATCCGAGCTGAGGGTCCAGGTGCCTAGCCACGGCTTGATCTCGCCGGTCTTGTAGTCGGCGATGATCAGCTTTTCGTAGATCTTGTCGCTGACCCGCGACGATGTCGCGTCGTTGGAGGTCGACGGATTCAGACGCTGGATGTCGGGGACATCGCCGTAAATCACGCGACCGCCCGCGACCGGCTTCTCTTCCGGGGCCGATGTCCCGCCGCCGGCGCCGGACTCCTGGCTGGGCCCGCATGCGGTCCCCACGAGCGCGACGGTCGCGATGACGGCAAGCGTCGTGCGCCAATGCCTCATAAGTCCTCCCACATCTCGCCCTCCGCGAGCGACGGCAGTTTAGGCGGGCGCCCGCGGCGCCGCCTCACCACGGGATACGGCCGAGCGCCGTCCTAAGTTCAGTTCAGCCGTGCTATGCGCCGGGGAAGTGGCACGCGGCCCAGTGCCTGGGCTCGTGCTCGATGAACTCGGGGTCGACCTCCGAGCAGATCTGCTGCGCTTTCCAGCAGCGCGTGTGGAAGCGACAGCCGCTTGGTGGATTGACCGGCGACGGGACGTCACCGGTGAGGATGATCCGCTTGCGCTTGGACTCGACCGCCGGGTCGGGGATCGGCACGGCGGAGAGGAGCGCCTGACTGTAGGGGTGGAGCGGCCGCTCGTAGAGGTCGACGCGGTCGGCGAGCTCGACGATCTTTCCGAGGTACATGACGGCGACGCGGTCGCTGATGTGCCGCACGACGGATAGGTCGTGCGCGATGAAGAGGTACGTCAGCTTGAAGCGGTCTTGAAGCTCTTCGAGGAGATTGATGACCTGCGCCTGGATCGACACGTCGAGTGCGGAGATCGGCTCGTCGCAGACGATGAACTCTGGCTCTACCGCGAGCGCACGCGCGATGCCGATGCGCTGGCGCTGCCCTCCGGAGAACTCGTGCGGGTAGCGGTTGGTGAAGTACGGGTTCAGACCCACGACCCGCAGCAGCTCCTGCACGCGGTCGGTCTTCTCGCGTCCCTTCGCGAGGGAGTGGACCTCGAGCGGCTCGCCGATGATGTTGCCGACGGTCATGCGCGGATTCAGCGAGGCGTAGGGATCCTGGAAGATCATCTGCATACGCCGGCGCATCTTCCGCATCTGCTCGCCGCCGAGCTTGGTGAGCTCGATCCCGTCGAACTTCACTTCGCCGGCGGTCGGCTTGTAGAGCTGCAGGATCGCGCGGCCGGTGGTGGACTTCCCGCAGCCGGACTCGCCGACCAGGCCGAGCGTCTCACCCTTCTCGACGAAGAAGTCGATGCCATCGACGGCGCGCACCGCGCCGACCTGGCGCTGAAAGATGATCCCCTGCGTCAGAGGGAAGTGCATCTTGAGCGCCTTGACGTCGAGGAGGTTCCGTCCGCTCTCCGCGGTCGCGGTGCTGCGGACCCGGACGTAGTCGGGGGTCGCCGGGGGCGTCGTCACGGCCATCTCTGCACCTCTAATTCGGCTTCTGCGGGAGCGGCGGCGGGGTTTCCCCGTCCGTCTTCGGCGGCTCGGGCGGCAGCTGCGCGATCTCCTGCTTGATCTCTTCGAGCACTCGCGTATCCCCCACCTCGCGCCGCCAGTCCGTGTTCACAAGCCAGCCACCTTCCTGAGTACCCCAGCAGCGCGCCTCGTGATCGGACTTCGCGTTTGGGATGTGTTTCAGCTCCGGCTCCTTCTCGCGGCAGACGTCCCGGCGGTACTGACAGCGCGGCTCGAAGCGGCACCCCGGGGGCGGCGCGATGAGATCCGGCGGAAGACCTTCGATGGGCAGCAGCTTCGCCTTGCGGTTCTCATCAAGCCGGGGGATCGAGCGCAGCAGGCCCCACGTGTACGGCATCTTCGGGTTGGCGAAGAGCTCACTGGTGTCCGCCTTCTCGACGATCTTCCCGCCGTACATGACGTGGATGCGCTGGGTCATGCCCGCCACCACCCC
>VBDX01000148.1 GCA_005881885.1 Chloroflexota bacterium | reverse complement strand
CGGCGGGGATGAACGCCGCGACGAGCACGATCGCGGCCTGCGCCGAGCGGAACGCGCCGAGCAGCGGCTCGAGCGTCGCGATGCCCGCAGCCTGAACGACCGTCGTAAGGGGCATCCAGAACCGATGACTGGGCACGGGCAGCGGCGCGAGCTGGGGAGCCTCGATGAAGTTCCAGACGAAGTCGGCCGTCAGACCCTGGCCGTGCGCGAGGCGACGTGCGACGTCCACGTAGTAGTAGGCGTCGGTGAACCCCGGTTGGATCACCACGAAAGCCGCCGACAGCACGCGGAACGCGACGAGCGCGAGCGAAAGCCAGAGCAGCGCGCGCGTCAAGGCCCGCCGCCGATGCGCTCCGCCCGCTGCGACCGCAGATAGACCACGCCGCCGACGACGATCACCGAGAAGACGCTGACGGCACGGTCGAGTACCGCGACAGCGACCGCGTCATTCTGGGCGAGTCCGAAGCCTTCGGTGAGCACGTACACCATCGCGATCTCGACGAACCCGAATCCGGCTGGCGTCAGCGGCACCGTGGTCAGGAGTGAGGACGCTACGGCGACGAAGACGATCTGCGAGGGCGGCAGGTAGAGACCGAGCGCGCCGAGGACGAAGAGCAACCTCCCGGCCTCGAAGAACCATACAAGGAGCGTCAGCGGTCCGGCGACCGGCAGAGCGCGGAAGCTGTGCAGCACGCCTTCGCGAAAGAGATGGCTGATCCGCTGGACCTCGCGCGGGAAGAACCGCGCGACACGGGGCGCGACGGCGTAGATCGCCACGAGCCCCACCGCCATGAGCAGGCCCAAGCCGGCCCCGGTCGCGTAGAGGATGTTCAGGTCGGGCGCGATCGTGCGGCCGAACGCGACGTACCCGCCGACCACGAGGAGAGCGAATACCACGAAGAGGTCGAGCAGCCGTTCCGCGACGACGACACCGACGGTGCGCGAGAGCGAGATCCCGAAGCGGCGCTTCACGAGGTAGCTGCGGTAGAGGTCCCCGAGCTTCGCCGGGACCAGGCAGTTCACAAACCAACCGAGCATGAGGATGCGCAGGAGATCCCGCCCCTTGATGTCGGCGCCGCCCTCGCGCAAGAGGCGCGCCCACCGGATCGCACGGATCGGGAACGAGAGGTAATACACGCCGAGTGCCGCGACGACGTAGAGCGGATCCGCCCGGCGGAGGGTTCCGAACGCCTCGGACCAGTCGACGTTGCGCGCGAAGTACGCGATGAGGGCCAGCGGGATGAGCGTCGAGATGAGCTCGCGCCAGCCGAACAGCTGGCGCCGGACGGCGCGCTCGTCGGTATGCTCCGCCGCCTCGGCGAGCTGTTCGATCGTCGGGTCCTCGACATGAGTCGGGCCCCGATCCTTCAGCGGGTGGCGCTCGAGCTCTTTCGTCCGAGCCACTTCCGGAAGCGGTCGTAGCGCGTGAAGATGTGCACCGCGGTGCCGCTGAGCCGGCCGTGCGCGACGCCCTCGCGGAGCGCGCCGAGGAAGTCCGCGCGTCCGGCGAAGTCAGGCATTTCAACCCAGGCCCGCCCGATCTCCGACGCGCGATGCGCGTCGCTGCCCGCGGTCCCGAGAATCCCGTGCTCCTTCGCGTAGGCCGCCGCTGTGCGGTTGTTCAGGAAGATCGCCTCGCGGGCGTTGAAGACCTCGAGCGCGTCGATCTTCGCGCGAAGGCGGTCGAGCGATGCGCGTCGCATGTGATAGCGGCGGTTGATGCTGAAGGGATGGGGGACGACCACGACACCACCCTGGTCATGGATCCGTCCGATGGTCTCTTCGCCTGTGAGATCTCGTGGGATCGCGCTCTCGAGGAAGAGTCCGATGATCTCGCCATCCCGCGAGCTGATCTCCTCGCCCACGACCACCCGGAAGCCGTCGGCGATCTCCCGCAGGCGAAGCGCACCGAGGATGGTGTTGTGGTCGGTCGCGCAGACCACATCGAGCCCGGCACTCTGTATGGCGCGCGCCTGGTCGGCGATCTTGGTCCGGCTGTCCGGCGAAGCCTCGCAGTGCGTATGCATGTCCACGCGCACGCGACGCGCCTCGGTGCCTATGAGGCCCGTCCCTTCGCAAGCGCTTCCTCGACTATCCCGTTCACGCGCTCGCGGAATCGTGACACATCAAACCGGCGCGCCGAGTCGCGAAGCGCTTTCGGTTCGAACCGCGTCCGCTCGACGCGGAGCACGGCCTCGGCGAAAGCTCGCGGTTCGGGGACTTCGACGAGCGCGCCGTCCTCGCCGTCCCGGACGATGTCGAAGATGCCGCCCGCCGCGAGCGCCACGACCGGCGCGCCCGAGGCGAGCGCCTCGACACAGACCATCCCGAAGTCGTCTTCCGAAGGAAATACGAGCCCGCGAGCGGCGGCGAGCAAGTCCTTGAGAGTGGCGTCATCGGCCCGGCCGGTGAAGGCGACGTTCTCGCCTGCGATCCGCTCGAGGGCGCCGCGCTCGCGTCCCTCGCCGACGACCATGAGCCGCATGCCGAGATCGTTGAACGCGCGGATCGCGACATCGGCGCGCTTGTATGCGGAGAGTCGTCCGACGAAGAGCCAGAAGTCCCCTCGTTCCCCCTCCGCGCGAAAGGACTCGACGTCGGTCGGAGGGTGGACGACGTCGATCGGGCTCGAGACTTCGTAATACTTCGCGATCCGATCCCGCACGGCCGTCGAATTCGCGATCCAACGATCGACCCGCTCCGCGAGCTTTCGATCGGTCTCGCGAAGGCGCGTCAAGATGTCGCGCATAACCGGCTGAAGCGGCGCGGGCACCTCCTCATGGACATACCGCTCGCTCCAGTCAAAGAGATACCTCGTCGGTGAATGGCAGTACGCGATCTCGACGGTCCGGTCCGCGAGCCCGATGCCTTTGATGAAGGCGCTCGTGGACACGACCACGGCATCGATGTCGGGCGGAACGCGCAGGGCCCGCGCGGCATTTGGATAAAGCGGAAGAAGCACACGATGACTCTCGCCGAGAAGCAGACGCTGTAAGTAGCTCGTCCTCAAAATCCAGCCCTCGAGCGGACCGTAGCGGTGGCGATCGTGGAAGAACGTGTAGACCGGCGCCAGAGGCCACATCCGGTGCAGTGCCTCAACGACGCGCTCAGCGCCTCCGTGGGCGACGAAATACTCGTGCGCGAGCGCGATCCTCACCGGCCGAACACGCGCTGCCGCACGACGAGCGCGGCGAACAGCGGCAACACCCGCTGGCGTCGCCAGCGACGCGGCTCGAAGGCCAGGCGCCACAGCCACTCGAAGCCGACCGCGTGGATCAGCGCAGGCGGCAACCGCACGCGGCCCACAAGCTGATCGAACACGCCGCCTACACCGATCGCGAGGCGCACGGACGGAAGCTCCGCGCGGTTGCGTGCGATCCAGCGCTCCTGTGCGGGCATGCCGTAAGCGACGAGCAGAACGTGGGGCGCGGCGGCACGGATCCGCTCGCGGATCGCCTCGTCCTCGGCGGGCGACGGTGACCCGGCGTGCGTTCCTCCGACCCGCAGGCCCGGGATCCGGCGCGCGAGCTCCGCGCCGGCCCGCTCCGCGATGCCCGGACCCGCCCCGAGGAGAAAGACCGAGGCGCCAAGCGGCGCGATGCGGCCGAGGATCGCCGGCACGAGTAGCCGGCCGGGAACGCGCGAGGGCAGCGGATCCCCCAGGAGCCGGGACGCGAGCAGAACGCCGGTGCCATCCGCGACAACGAGATCCGCAGCGCGCGCGATCCCGCCGAGCTCGCGGTCGCGACGGCCGAGCATCACGAACTCCGGGTTCGCGGTGATGACGAACGTGCGCTCGCCTCTGGCGTAGCGCTCGGCCGCTCGCTCGGCGGCGGCGGTGAGGTCGAGGCGGTCGAACCCGATGCCGAGGACGTTGACCCGCGCGGACAACGCTGGCTAGCGGACGGCGACGAGGCTTCTGCGGAAGAAGTCGAGGTGCTCGAGCGCGAGACCCGTGCCCTTCGCGACGCAGTAGAGCGGATTCTCGGCCACATAGCAGGCGACGCCGGTGACCTGGGTCAAGAGTTTATCCATGTTCCGGAGAAGAGCGCCGCCGCCCGAAAGGACCATGCCCTTGTCGATGACGTCCGACGCGAGCTCCGGCGGAGTCTCCTCGAGCACACCCTTCACCGCGCCGATGATCTGCTGCAGCACCGGATCCATCGCTTCGGTGATCTCGTTCGAGCCGATCGTGATCGTGCGGGGCAGACCCGCAATGAGGTCGCGACCGCGAACCTCCATCGTCAACTCGGGGTCCATCGGCAGCGCGGATCCGATCTGGATCTTCACGTCCTCGGCGGTGCGCTCGCCGATCATCAGGTTGTAGCGCTTGCGCACGAAGTTCGCGATCGCCTCGTCAAGCTTGTTGCCCGCGGCGCGGACGCTCCGCGACACGACGATGCCCCCGAGCGAGATCACCGCGATCTCAGCGGTGCCTCCGCCGATGTCGATGATGAGATTGCCCGACGGTCCCGAGATCGGAATGTTCGCGCCGATCGCCGCCGCGAGCGGCTCCTCGATGAGGTGCGCTTCCCTCGCGCCGGCGCGGATCGCCGCGTCCTTCACCGCGCGCCGCTCGACGCTCGTCACTCCGGAGGGGACGCAGATCATGAGCAGAGGGTGAAAGAAGGTGACGCGGCCACAGACCTTCTGGATGAAGTATCTGAGCATGTACTCGGTGATCACGTAATCGGCGATGACGCCGTCGCGCATCGGACGGAGCGCAGTGATCGTTCCAGGCGTGCGGCCCAGCATGAGTCGTGCCTCCTCGCCGACGGCGACGATCCGCGGTCGCGTCTGCCCGTCCTCGTTCGCCAGCGCCACGACCGAAGGCTCGGTGAGCACGATCCCCTTCCCGCGGACGTAGACGATCACGTTCGCAGTGCCGAGGTCGATGCCGATCTCACGTACGAACACCGCGATGAACGATAACGGGCTAGCGACGAGAAAGGTGTGTTATCTCGTCAAGCACCGACCGCGGTGAGGATCATGTCGGTCGCGAAACCGAGGATGAGTCCGAGAAGGATGCCCCACGTCGTGAAGTCCTTGTGTCCGAGCTTTCGCGCGACCGCGAGGAGCTCGATCACCACATAGAGGATCGACCCGGCGGCGAGGGCGAGAAAGGCGGCGAACACCGTCTCGTTGTGGAAGGTCTGTCCGATGACCGTGCCGACGAAGGTCGGAGCGCCCGCGATGAGGCCGAGCGCCCCCAGGAAACGCCAGCTCGGGAGGTCCGCCTCACCGCTCATCGGACCGACGATGCCGAAGCCCTCGGTGGCATTGTGCAGCGCGAACCCGATCACGAGGACGAGCGCCAGCCGGAGCTCACCGGCGGCCGCCGATTGACCGATCGCGAGCCCTTCGGAGAGATTGTGGAAGCCGATTCCCAGCGCGATAAAGAACGCCAGCCTGTGCGCCGGCGCGAGGCGCGCGATCGGTCCCGCGCGCAGCTCGCGAACACCCGCGGCACCCGGTCCCAGACGCCCCCGCGCGCGTCGCGCGAGCCAGAGGTCGTAGTACACGAGACTCATGAGTCCGGTGGTCAGCGCGAGGGCGAATACGGCGGCGAGCCACACGAAGTAGGCCCAGGCCCCTGCGCCGCTCGTCGCTTCCGCCAGCGCCGCATCGACGGGCGCGATGCCTTTCGAGAGCACGTCCCACAACAAGAAGAGGAGAATCCCGGTCGCGCTTGCGTTCAGAAAGGAACGGACGCGCGGCGCGGCGCTTCGCACACGGCCCATGGGCAAACCCAGGAACACCGTGAAGCCGGCGATCGCCCCGAGCGCCAGGATCTCGCCGGTGCTCATCAGGTTTCCGACCTCCGGTGCGATACTCGCCGTGGGGAGTCCTGTCTTAGGCTTGCCTAACTCCCTAAGGCGAGCCTAACCATTTCCGACCTAGGAGGTCAACAATCATCGCCAGCTCGCCGGCGACCGAGGAATACCTCCAGGCGATCTACACGCTCTCCGACGAGGGCGCGAACGTGATCGGCGCGCGTCTCGCGGGCTTCATGGGTGTGTCGGCTGCCGCCGTCTCGGAGATGGTCCACCGGCTTCAGCGCGAGGGTCTGGTTGAGCTGGACGGGCGTAAAGAAGTGCATCTTACCAAGAGCGGACAGGCGCTGGCGGACCACGTGGTGCGGCGCCATCGGCTCGCGGAACGAATGCTCGTGGATCTCCTGGGCTACGAGTGGTGGAAGACCCACGAAGAGGCCGAACGCATCGAGCACGCGATGTCGCCGGAGATGGAGGAGCGCCTCGTCCGCGTGCTCGGCGATCCGCAGACGTGCCCTCACGGCAATCCCATGCCAGGCGTGAAGCCGCGTCCGACCAGGCCGCTTGCGACGGTGACGCGCGGCGCTACCGCGACGATCGAGCGGATCCCCGATCAGTTCGAGCACGAGCCCGGTTTTCTCGAGTACCTCGACACGCAGGGGCTGCGACCCGGCATCAGCATCCGCGTGCTCGACGCACCGCACGGCGATGGGCTCCGTGTGGAGGTGGACGGCCGGCCGCGGACCATCCGCGCCGATTGCGGTCAGAAAGTCTGGGTTCGCGCATGAACGAGCGGCCGGCCATATACGTCTTCCAGGGCGAAGAGGCGTACTGGCTCGCACATGTCCCGGTGCTCCGCGGGTGTATCGCCTCCGGGACCACTCGGGATCAGGCGATCGCGAACGCGCGCCGCGCCTTTCGCGCGTATCTCGAGCTGCTCGACACGCGCGGTGTCTCTATCGAGCACTGGAAGGATCTCGATCCGAACACATTCGAGGTTCGCGACATGCCGCCAGACCGGATCGTTCCTGAGGACGTGGGGCCGCTCGAAGAGCACGAGCTTCGTGACTTCCTCCACCAGTTCGAGGCGTCGCGCGCCGCGCTGCTTGCGCTCCTGCGCGAGCTTTCACCTGACGAGCTCGAACGAAAACCCACGGAGACGATGTGGAGCGTTCGCGAAGCGCTCGAGCACGTCATGACCACGGAGGTCGACCTTCTCTCGCGGCTTGAGAAGTGGCCCGCGGATCCTTTCAACACGCTGCAGGCCGTGCACCGGATGGCGTTCCAGCGGTTCACCGTTATGGAGCCGGCGGACACGGCGCTCGACCACACCGTGATGGGCCGGCGCTGGACGACACGTAAGGTGATGCGCCGGATCCTCGAGCACGAATTCGAACACCTCGGTCATGTCAAGGAGATCCTCGCGGCGCTGGGGTCGGACCGGCCGCCCGAATGACTAACGGAGCGCAGTCGCGAGGAATGCCAGGACGCGCGCGCGATATTCGTTCGGGAAGGCGTTGATCGCCCCTACGTGCCCACCGTGTGGCACGATCCAGATCTGCTTCGGCTCCGCGGCCGCCTCGAAGAGGCGCCGCGCGCCGTCGACGGTCGTGGTCGCGTTCTCATCGTCGGCCGAGTGGATCAGCAACACCGGCCGCGGCGCGATCCGCCCGATGACCTCGAGCGGTCGCGCTTGACTCACGTCGGCGCCGACGAGCGCATTCACCACGGCGACGCCGTATGGCGGCAATGGAACACGCACCGGCCCGACGGGGATGAACGAGAGTCGCCCCAGTTGGAAATCCTCATCCGTCCACGCGCTGTCGGCGACGACGGCGGTTACACCCGGATCGGTGGCCGCCGCGAGGATCACCGCGCCCGCACCGACCGAGATCCCGAGGGCCGCGACGGCCGTCGTCCGGAAGACGCCTCGCGCCGCGGCGACCGCGCGGGAGATATCGCGTGGCTCGGTAGCGCCGAGGCCGATCACGGCGCCGGCGCTTCTTCCGCAGCCGCGCGTGTCGAAGAGCGCGACGTTGTAGCCGGCATCGTGAAGGAAGCGCGCCCAGGGCAGCATCTCTTCGCGAGACGTCTTGAACCCGTGCACCAGCACCACCGCCGGCGCCCCGATCGCCGCCTGCACCGACCAGCCGCTGAGCCCCGCACCGAGGTCGAGATCAGAGACTGCGAGGTCCGCTGGCGGCAGCGGGTCGCTGTGGTGAGCCGCGACCAGCAGATAGGAGCGCGCGACCGGCAGGGCCAGATAGGCGACCAGGATCGCGGCGAGGATCGGCGCGAGCATGCGCCTCACGCGCGCTGTCGCGCCCACTCCGCCGCACGCGCGGCATGCCGCTCGATCATCCCGCGCTGATCCGCGCGCACGTCCGGAAGATCGGCCGGATCGAAGGCACGGAGCTCGATGACCTCGTCGGACAGCCGCTGCGCGCCGCCCGCAGGCCGGTACGCGTAGACGAGCTCAACGCGCTGCCAGCGGTAGCCGGGGCTGGCCTCGAGGATCGGGCCCACTTCGACCTCGAGCCCCGTCTCCTCGCGGATCTCGCGCGCGAGCGCGTCCTCGATCCGCTCGCGCACGTCCAGGAAGCCACCGAGGAAGCGCCACTCTGGCGCGCCGAAACGGTGCCGAGCGAGGAGCACGTGGCCATCTTTGTCAACGCCCAGCCCGGCGACGCCGACGAGGAAACGATGCTGCGTCCGGTCAAGCAAGCGCCGCTGCCATCGGATGGGAAGAGCGTTGTAGATCGTCGCGAGGAGCCGGAAGATCACGACCCGACTCTAGGGCGCTGTGATGGGCACCGCTCCTATGCCGTGCGCCTTGGGCACGGCCACTTTCTGCACGACCGCACGCGTCTTGGCGTCAATGACGTTGACCATGCCATCGACGTTGGTCGTCGTGAGAAGCCGATCGCCCTCCGGGTCGTACGTCGTGTGGAAGGGCTGCTGGCCCAGCATGGTCTCGCCGAGGATCCGACGCTCGCGCCAATCGACCCACAAAAGACCCGGTCCGAGATGATCCGAGAGGACCATGACCGACTTGTCGGCCATGAAGAACACGCCGTCCTGATCCACCTTCTCGGTGTGGAACGGGTAGTAGCCGGGGAAGTGGACCTCGGTCTTTACCGTCTTCGTCGCCGGGTCGTAGATGACCATCCGGTCGGACGGTTTGTTGAGGAAGCCCGATGAGCTCGACCACACCTCGCTCTCGTCAGGAGTGAAGTAGGCGTCGTGGACGTCGGAGACCTTGATGTTCGTGACCTTGTTGGTCTCGAGGTCGTAGACGCGAAGCACATCAGCCTGTGCGGTGTTGGTCAGCGTGAACCAGAGCTCGTTCGGCCGGCTCGGCGCGATGCTGAGAACGTGCTGCGGTACCCCCACCATGAGCGGAGGGAGCGGCTTCCAGGTTCCGGCCTCGAAACGAGCTATATACATGTCGCGCTCGTGGCCGACGAAGAGCGTCTTGCCGTCCGGCGACCACGTGATGCCGTGCGGCTGCTTCCCGACCATCAGCCGCACGACCTCCCTCATCGAGAGGGGATCGATGATCGAGGTCGTGTTCCCCATACGGTTGTTCACCGCGACCCACTTGCCATCGGGCGAGACCCCGAGCTGATGCGGGAGCTTTCCGACGGAGATCTTGCCGATCACCGCGTATTGCTCGCCAGGCTTTCCGTCCAGGACCCAGACTTGGTCGGTGCTTTCGGATGCGACGAAGATGCGGAGCTTCGCATAGCGCGGCGGGATAGGTGACGGCGCGGGGACGGGCGTCGGGGTGGCACTCGGTCTGGCGAGCTCGTCCGGTGGCAGTCGGTGCTTCAGGATCTCGGGAGCCGGACCACTGACGCCAGCGGACGCACAAGCAGCGGCCACCATCGTCGCGATGACCGCAAGCGCGAGTATCCGCACTACCTTTAGCGCCACTCCACCCACCGCCCCCAAGGTGACACACACAGCCTAGCGGTTTACCAAGCGGCCCGTTAGCGCCTGCGGCGCCGGCCCTCCGCGATCCGCAACCGGACGAGCGCCCGCTGGAGGGCGGCGCGCGCCCGAGCCTCGTCGGCGGCGGATACCGGCCCGGCCGCGAGCAGCTGTTGAGCGCGGTCGCGAGCCTCCTGGGCACGGCTCGCGTCGATGTCCTCGATGTGCTCGGCGGCGTCGGTCAGCACGACCACGCGATTCGCGCGGACGTCCATGAACCCGCCGAACACGGCGAGCACCTCCTCGACGCCGCCTTTCTTCACGCGGAACTCACCCGGCCCGAGGGTGGTGAAGAGCGGCGCGTGGTGCGGCAGGATCCCGAGGTATCCCTCGCTGCCGGGGGCGATCACCATGTCGACGTCGTCCTCGTAGACGCTGCGCTCGGGCGTGATGACTTCCAGATGTAGCGGCATCGGCTAACCGGCGAGCCCCTTGGCCTTCTCGCGCGCGTCCTCGATCGCGCCGACCATGTGGAAGGCCTGCTCCGGCAGATCGTCGTGCTCGCCGTCCAGGAGCTCGCGGCAGCTGCGGACCGTGTCCTTCACCTTCACGTACTTCGGCGTGATCCCGGTCATCTTCTCGGCGACGAAGAACGGCTGCGACAGGAACTTCTGTAGCTTCCGCGCGCGAGCGACCAGGAGCTTGTCCTCGTCGGAGAGCTCGTCGACACCGAGGATCGCGATGATGTCCTGCAGGTCCTTGTAACGTTGCAGCACGCGCTGCACCTCGCGGGTTGTGTCGTAATGCTCCTGGCCGACGATGCCCGGATCGATCGCGCGGCTCGTCGAGGTGAGCGGGTCAACGGCGGGATAGATGCCGATCTCGGTGAGGTACCGCTCGAGGCGGATGGTCGAGTCGAGGTGCGCGAAGGTGGTCGCGGGTGCCGGGTCGGTGTAGTCGTCAGCGGGCACGAACACCGCTTGCATCGAGGTGATCGAGCCCTTCTTCGTCGATGTGATCCGCTCCTGCAGCTCGCCCATCTCCGTGGCGAGCGTCGGCTGGTAACCGACCGCGCTGGGCATCCGTCCGAGCAGCGCTGACACCTCCGAGCCCGCCTGCGTGAAACGGAAGATGTTGTCGATGAACACGAGCAGGTCTTTCCCCTCGTCGTCGCGGAAGTACTCGGCAAGGGTCAAGCCGGTCAGCGCGACGCGCAGGCGCACCCCTGGCGGCTCGTTCATCTGGCCGAAGACCATCGCCACTTTGTCGATGACCTTGTACTCCTGCATCTCGCCGAGGAGCTGCGTGCCCTCGCGGCTGCGCTCGCCGACGCCGCAGAACACCGAGTAACCGGAATGCTCGTAGCCGATGTTCCGGATGAGCTCGGTAATCACAAAGGTCTTCCCAACGCCGGCACCGCCGAAGATCGCGGATTTGCCGCCCTTGAGGAAGGGACAGATGAGGTCAATGACCTTGATGCCGGTCTCGAGGATCTCCGCCGAGGTGGATTGGTCCACGAAGGCCGGCGGCTCGCGGTGGATCGGGTCCCGCCGCACGCCCTTGACCGGCCCCTTGCCATCGATCGGTTCGCCGATCACGTTGAGGAGCCGCCCCAGCGTTTCCGGACCGACTGGCACCGAGATCGAGTCGCCCGTATCGAGCACCTTCATGCCGCGCCGGAGGCCATCGGAGGTATCCATGGCGACCGCGCGCACCCAGTTGTTTCCGAGATGCTGCTGGACCTCGGCGACGATCTCTCCGCCGTCCTCGCGCTTCACCTTGAGGGCGTTGTAGATCCCGGGGAGGTGCCCCTCTTCGAACGCCACGTCCAGGACCGGGCCAATGATCTGGACGATCCGTCCGTAGTTTTCGCCTTTCCTCTCCTTCTTGGTCTCTTTCGTCTCGGACTTGGTCTCTACCGCCATCTGCTCACCCCTTGCCGAGCGCTTCGGCCCCCGAAGCGATCTCCAGCATTTCCTTCGTGATGCGTCCCTGGCGCGCCTTGTTCGCGGCAAGCGTGTAGTCCTCGAGGAGATCCGCGGCGTTGTCGGTCGCGTTGCGCATCGACACCATCCGGGCCGACTGCTCCGAGGCCGCGTTGTCGAGGGCGGCCTGGTAGACGGTGAGCTCGACCAGGCGCGGCAGCACCGCTTCGAGGACCGTCTCGGCGTCGGGCTCGAAGATGTACTGAAGCGGCGGGAGTGTGTCGATGTCCTCGTCCTCGGGGACAAGCGGCAGGATGCGACGCACCGTTGGAACCTGCCGCAGCGTGTTGATGAATCGGGTGTAGACGAGATAGACCTCGTCCACCTTCTTCGCGATGAATTCTTCGGCCGCGACGCGCGCGACGATGCTCGTGTCGCGCGGGGTCGGGCGCTCGCTGAAGCCCGAGAATTCCGCGCTGACCGGCTGGCGAAACCGCCGCAGCTGGCCGATCGCCTTGCGGCCGACGGCCACGTAGCTCGCTCCGGGGAGCGTCTCCGCAAAGCGCAGCGCCGTGCGGACGACATTGGTGTTGAGCCCGCCGACGAGCCCGCGATCGGTGCTGATCAGGATGATCGCGGCACGCTTCACCTCGCGTCGCGCGAGGAGCGCATGCGCCTCCGGATCCGCGTGTGGGGCGAGATCGTTGAGGATGCCGCGGAGCCGCTCCTCGTACGGACGTGAGGCGAGCACGGCCTGTTGCGCGCGGCGCATCCGTGAGGCCGCGACGGTCTGCATGGCCTTCGTCACCTGCTGGATGTTCCGGACGCTCCGGATGCGGCGCCGGATCTCGCGCTCGCTCGGCACGCCTTAGGCCTTCGCCGCCGCGGGCCGCTTCGCCGCCTCGTCCGGGGGCCGGGGGGCGGAGCCCCCCGATTGCTTCTCGGGCTCCTTCGCCGGCTTCGGCGCCGGCTGGTCGCTATAAGGATGGCTCTTCTTGAACTCCTCGATCATCGCGCGGACGTCCTTCTCGATCTCGGGCGTCCACTTCTTCTCTTTCAGGATCCGATCGGCGACCTTCTTTCCGACCGAGTCCATGTAGCGGTAGAGATCGCGCTCGAAGTCGCTGACCTTCTCCTTCGGCACGTCGTCCAGGTAACCGGCGGTGCCGCAGAAGATGATCACGATCTCCTTTTCGACGGGGACCGGCTGGTACTGCGGCTGCTTGAGCATCTCGACGAGCCGCTCGCCACGCCGCAGCTGCTGCAAGGTCGTCTTGTCGAGGTCCGAGCCGAACTGGGCGAAGGCCGCCAGCTCACGGTATTGGCCGAGATCGAGCTTCAGGCTTCCGGTCACCTTGCTCATCGCCTTGATCTGGGCGTCGCCGCCGACCCGCGAGACGGACAGGCCGGAGTTGATCGCCGGCCGCACGCCCGCGTTGAAGAGGTCGGTCTCGAGGTAGATCTGGCCGTCGGTAATGGAGATGACGTTGGTCGGGATGTAGGCGGAGATGTCGTTCGCCTGCGTCTCGATGATCGGCAGCGCGGTGAGCGAGCCCCCGCCGAACTCGTCGTTCATGCGCGCCGCGCGCTCGAGAAGCCTCGAGTGCAGATAGAAGACGTCGCCCGGGTAGGCCTCGCGGCCCGGCGGACGGCGCACCAGCAGCGACACCTGCCGATAGGCCCAGGCGTGCTTCGTCAGGTCGTCGTACACGATGAGCGCGTCCTTCTTGCTGTCGCGGAAGTACTCGCCCATGGCGCAACCGGCGAACGGCGCGATGTACTGGGTCGTCGCGGGATCCGCCGCCCCCGCGACAACCACAATGGTGTGCTCCATCGCGCCGTGCTCCTCGAGAGTCGCGACGATCTTCGCGACCGATGACTCCTTCTGGCCGATGGCGACATAGATGCAGGTGAGGTTCTGTCCCTTCTGGTTGATGATCGTGTCGATCGCGATCGCGGTCTTACCCGTCTGGCGGTCCCCGATGATGAGCTCGCGTTGACCGCGGCCGATGGGCGTCAGCGAGTCGATCGCCTTGATCCCCGTCTGCACCGGCGTGTCGACGTTCTTGCGGGTGATGACCCGCGGGGCGACGACATCGATCTTCCGCGATTCCTTCGTGACGATCGGTCCGCGCCCATCGATCGCGCGCCCGAGCGGATCGACCACACGACCGACGAGGGCGTCGCCGACGGGGACCTCGGCGATGCGGCCGGTCGTGCGGACCTCGTCACCCTCCTTGATGCCGACGTACTCGCCGAGGATGATCGCGCTGACGGTGTCCTCCTCGAGGTTGAAGGCGAGGCCGAAGATGCCCTTTCCGAAGTCGAGCAGCTCACTGGCCATGCATCCCGCGAGGCCGTGGATGCGGGCGATCCCGTCGCCGACCTCGACGACGGTGCCGACGTCCACCGGTTCGGCTTTCCCCTCGAAACGGCGGATCTGCGCCTTGATGATGTCGGTGATCTCGGACGATGTAGCCACAGCCCCTCCTAGGAAGCGAGTACTCGGCCGAGCGCGCTCAGCTTCGCGCTCAACGATTCATCGATGAGGTGGTCACCGATCTGGACCCGGGCGCCGCCGATCAGCCCCCGGTCAAGGGCGAAGGTCGCACGCAGCTTCCTGCGACTCGTGCGCTCGAGCTGGCCGACCAGGTCCGCACGCTCTTGGTCGCTTAGCTCGACCGCCGTCGTGATGCGCGCCTTGGCGATGCCTTCCCGCTGATCGACGATGTCCGCGAGGGCACCGGCAATCTGTGGGACGAGCGCGACCCGATCGCGTTCGAGCAGCAGCACCAGGAGCGACCGGACCGCCGCGGGCTCGTCCTTCAAAGCGCTGGTGAGCGCGTCCCTGCGCCGCTGTATCGGGACCGCCGGGTCGCGGAGTCCCGCGATCGTCGACCGATCGAACGCCCCTGCGAGCTGCTCGAGCGAGGCGCGGAACTGTTTGACGGTCGGATCGTCGGGGGCCAGGCTGAGCAGAGCCTCCGCGTAGCGGCGCGCGGCCGATCCCGATGTGGCCATCAGGCCTGACCCTCCGAAAGCTGTGCACCAGCCTCTTCGATGGAGCGTTCGATGAGCTCGCGATGCTGCTCGGGGTTCACCTCACGTCCTAGGACGCGGCCCGCCGCGAGCACCACCATCCCGGCGACCTCTGAGCGGAGCTGCGCGAGCGCCTGGTCGTGAAGCTGCTCAGCCTCGATGCGGCCGCGCTCGCGGATCCGATCGGCCTCCGCCTTCGCCTGGGCGCGAATGGCCGCGGCGGCCTCCTCGGCGGCTCTCGTCGTCCGATCGGCTATCGCCTGGGCCTCGACGCGCGCCACGGCGAGGAGCCGCTCCACTTCGGCCTTGAGGCGCTCGCGCTCAGCTTTGGCAGCCTCTGCGAGCTCGAGCCCTTCGCGAATCCGCGCTGCGCGATCGCGCAGCGTGCGCAGGACCGGCCCCCAGAGAAAGCGCCGCAGCAGATAGAACACGAGCAGGAACTGGACGATGGAGACCAGCACCCAATAGGGGTGCACCGTGAGCGCACCCCCGCCTCCCTCCTCGAATCCGGGCGAGAAAAGCATCGACTAGGTCTTGCCGGAGAGAAGGATCCCGAGCACGAACGAGAGGATCCCGAGTCCCTCCGCGAGCGCGGCGCCGATGATCATGTTCGTTCGGATCGTGGGCGCGGCGTCGGGGTTGCGGCCCATCGCCTCGGATGACTTCGCCGTAAGGATGCCGATACCGATGCCTGGACCGAGCACGCCAAAGCCGACGGCGATCCCGGCGGCAAGCCAAGCGAGGTTCATAAGTCGAAAGCCCTCCTGCTGAATTTAGTCATGCGGCGCGCGGGGTCGCGTGCGCTAGCTGGAGATCGTCAGGATGCGGTTCGAGCGCGTGCTCGGTCTCGCCGTGCTCTTCGTGTGACTCGATGGCGAGGATGAAGTAGATCAGGACGAGCAGCGAGAAGATCAGACCCTGTACGAGGCCGATGAAGACCTCGAGGCCGACGAACGGAAGCGCCACCCCCGGAACGAATAGGAGCGCGCTCATGACTACGAGCATGATCTCGCCACCGAGCACGTTGCCCCAGAGACGCAGCGTCAGCGTCAGAATGCGGAAGAGTTCACTCGCGAACTCGATCAGGCCGACGAGCAAGAAGATCGGCCCGAGCATCAACTTCAGGCCGCCCTTCTCCATGAAGCCCGACAAGTTGACCCAGCGCTTCAGATAGCCGGGGCCGTTCTCGCGTAAGCCTTCGGCCTGATAGAGCCCGAACGCCAGGAGGGCGAGCCCGGCGTTGATGTGGTAGTCGGCGGTCGGCGAGTGAAGCCACCTGACCTGCCCAACAAACGGCACGACCGAGAGCCAGTTCGACACGACCAGGAAAAGCAGGAGCGTGCCGAACAAAGGGAGGTACTTCAGAGCGGTCGGGCCACCGATGCTCTCGACGAAGTCCGCGAGCCCCTGGACGAGGAGCTCGATGAAGTTCTGAAGCCCACCGGGTCGATCGCTGAGCCGCCGCGTCGCTAGGATCGCGACACCTGACAGCACCAGGATGACGAGCAGCATGGTGAGGTGCGCGTTCGTGTAGCTCCAGTCCCACACGATGCCGATGCCCGCGACGTTCCCCGGCTCACCGGTCGTGCCGACCGTGAAAAGCGGATCGCCGGTGAGCTCGAAGGCCTTTGGGATGTCGGGATACGTCGGCGGCACGCGTTACTCGTCCTCCCCTGCTTCGCGTTTTCGCTCACTCTCGTCGATCTCCGCTTGCCAGCTGCGCCCGGCTTGCCTCGCCCGATCGGTCACGGGGACGATGGGATTTTCAGCCAAATAGCGCCGGACCACGTACGCGACGCCGAAGCCAGCGATGGCCATACCCAGGAACGTCAGACCAAGCAGTCCCCAAGGCGCTGTGCCTGCGCTTTCGTCGAGCTTTTGACCGAGCCAGGCGCCTACCACTATGGGGACCGCGACCATGATTCCGACCTGGCCCAGGATCGCCGCGTTCGAGCGCGCTCCACCCGGGGTGCGGGGTGCGGCCAAGTGCCGCGAGTGTAGGTGAGAAAACCCGCCTCCGCGAACCGTGAGCTAGAGCCAGCCGCGGCGGTGGAAGTACATGGCAAGCCCGACGGCGAGAGCGGCGCTCACGCCCAATGACACAAAGAAGAGGCCGGTCGACCCGTACGGGATGAAGGTCCAGTTCTGGCCGAAGAAGCCTGTGACCACAGTCAGCACGAGGAGCACGGTGGCGACGCTCGTCAGCACCTTCATGACCTCGTTCAGCCGGTTCGACGCCGCGGCGAGGTACGCGTCGATGACGTTGGAGGTGAGCTCGCGGAACGTGTCGATCTCCTCGGTGACGCGGATGACGTGGTCGTACACGTCCTGGAAGTACGCCCGAAGACCGGTCTCGCGCAGCTCGCGCAGGTCCCCGCGAACGAGCACCTGGAGCACCTCGCGCTCCGGCGCGATCGTCTTGCGTAGATGGAGTAGGTCGTGCTTTACGAGGAAGAGCTCCTTCAGCGGAGCTCGCGTATCTCTGGTGTCGCGGCCCTCATCGGCGATGAACTCCTCGAGAAGCTCGATGCGTTCGCCAACGTGGTCGACGATCGGGAAGTACCCGTCCACCATCGTGTCGAGGAGCGCGTGGAGCAGCAGGCCGGTCGTCTGCAGGCGGCCCTCGCGGAAGCGCTTCTCGACCTGCTTCCGCGCCTCGCACTCACCGTCGTGGACCGTGACGATCGCGTTCGGCACGACGAAGATCGAGAACTCGTGGTACTGGACGACGTCGGGGGACGGCGATTCGACCGCATAGAACACGATGAAGTAGTGGTTCTCGTACTGATCGATCTTCGGCCGCTCGTCGCGCTGCGTCGCGTCTTCCACAGCGAGCGGATGCAGCCCCAGGTCGCGCGCGACGCGCGCGAGCTCGGGACTGTGCCGATCGGGTATGTCGATCCAGCACGGCTTCGTCCGGTGCTCGGGGATCTCCTCCGTCGGACGCTCGACCACGCTGCCTTCGTGGCGGACGAGTAAGCGCGCACTCACGCGCCGAGGATAGCTACGCGGCGAACCGGCGGACCACGCTCACGAGCTCCTGCGCGTCGAACGGTTTCGCGAGATAGGCCTCGGCGTTGCAGCGGTCGGCTTCACGGCGCGGGTCGTCGACTCCGGTGAGGATCACGAGCGGCACGCGCCGGAGGCCCATGCGCAGCTCGAGCGCGAAGGCCGGGCCGTCCATGCCTGGCATCTGCACGTCGAGCACAACCACCGCGGGCGGATCGTCCTGAACGGCCCGCAGTGCTTCGCTGCCGTTGCGCGCCTCGATGACGCGGAAGCCGCTTTCGGCGAGCAGCTGACGCTCCGCGGCCAGCGTCTCGATGTCGTCGTCGACGATGAGCACCGGGCGCGGACGAGGTTCCAGGCCAAATGCCATGAGGGGCCTTCATGCATACGGTGTTCCGCGCTGATCGCGGCCGCGTATCAAGGCTGTTTCGCTGTTCGCGTCTCTAGACTCGAGGGCCGGTGAACGCACCTCGCAGGATGCGCGCAGCACTTGAGGTGGTACCGAAACTGGGCGCAAAACCGGGGATGCCCGCCTTGCGCATCGGCGGAGTCGCGACCTACGACCGCCCGATCGAGCACCTCGCCGGACAGCTCGACGTGATCGATCTGAAGCTCCCGCTGCGCGCGAAGGACGGACGATACGGGCTCGTGCTGTGCTTCGCGCTCGGCGAGGTCGAGCTCGAGCGGCTCGGCCGCGAGCTCGTGCGGGTCGCGCATCCCGACGGGGCGGCCTGGGTCGTGGTGTGGAAGAAGGACAAGCTCCCGTCCGGTGCGCCAAGCTGGGACGAAGCGCAGAAGGGGATCCTCGACACCGGCTGGGTCGACAACAAGATCCTCTCGCTGGGCGAAGACGTGTACGCGACCCGCTACGTACGCCGACGCCGTCCTGGGCATCGAGAGCGGGAACCATCCGGCGCTCCACGGCGTTCATAGCACATGCGTGCAGTTGTGCTCGTGCTCGGTGTCGCTCTGGTCGCAGGGTGCGGCGGCGCTGCCTCGCTCCGCACAACTCCTGAGCCGAGCGCCTCCGCAGCCAGTGCGACGGCCGTCACTGCGACGATCACGCCCTCGGGAACGGTCACCGCCACGGCGATCACCGGGACCATCGTCCCGGACCTTGGCACGATCCCGCCCAATCCGACACCCGCGCCATCGCTGACGCCGAGCCCGGCGCCGGGTGGTCTCAGCCAGGCACAGCTCAAGTACCGGCTCATCGATCAGTTCGGAAGGCTCCTCTTCTGCGATCCCGATTACTACCCGGTCGCGCGCGGCGATGAGCAGGCGCTCGCCCATCAGCGGCTGCCCGACATCCAAAAGGACGCGCCGACGTTCAGCGCGATCCTCTCCCACCTCGGCATCGCGCCCGCCGCCACCTACACGAGCGAGCAGGAACTCGCGATCTACCGCGACTGGAAGATGCTGAACGCACTTCGCCTCGAGCCGGTGAGCGCGGGCTTCCATTTCCTTGCGATCTTCTCGAGCGCCCCGAGCACCCAGCAAGGCAGTCGCATCGACGGAACGATCGATCAGCGTGGCGCGATCACGGTCGCGAGCCGCACGCCCAGCGGACCGCCGCCCTGCCCGATCTGCCTCGCGCGCGGCACGCGCATCGCGACGCCGACCGGCGACGTGGCCGTCGAGGACCTTCGTGCCGGTGATGTCGTGTGGACGCAGGGCGAGTCCGGCGCACGCGTCGCCGCGGCCCTAGTGGAGATCGGCAGCACGCCCGTTCCCGCCACGCACCAGGTCGTTTACCTCGTGCTCTCGGATGGGCGCACCGTGGACGTTTCGCCCGGACACCCGACCGCGGACGGACGGCGCGTCGGAGACCTCGTCGCGGGTGACGCCTACGACGGAGCGATCGTCGCGAGCGCGGACCGCGTCGCGTATTCAGGCGGCGCGACGTTCGACATCCTGCCGGCCGGGCCGACGGGCGCGTACTGGGCGAACGGCGTGGTGCTCGGCTCGACGCTCCGCTAACTCTCGACCAGCTCCCTTGTGAGGAACTCCACGATCCGGCCATAGGCGTCCTCGGCGTTCGCGCGTTTGGTGAATCCGTGACCCTCATCCGGATAGACGACGTAGTCGACGCGGCGGCCGAGCGCGCGCAGGCGGTCGACGACCTGATCGGATTCTTCCTTCGGCACGCGCGGATCGTTCTCGCCCTGAAGGATCAGCATCGGACACCGCACGTTGTCGATGTGCGTGATCGGCGACCTCTCGATGAGCGTCGCGCGATCGCGCTCCAGGTCGCCGATCCATCGCGCTAGAAAACGCCGCCAGTTCGGCTGCGCGTTCTCGAGCATGGTCACGAGGTTCGCCACACCGAAGACATCGACGGCACAGCGCCACACGTCCGGTATCTGCGTGACGCATAGCAGCGTCGCGAAACCGCCGTATGAGCCGCCATAAACGGCGAGCCGCGTACGGTCGAACTCTCCCTGCTCCGTCATCCATCGCGTGACCGAACGCAGGTCACGTAGGTCCACTCCGCCCCAATCCTTGTGGATGGCGGCCTGCCACTTCCGCCCGTAGCCCGTCGATCCGTGGATGTTCGGAACGACCAGCGCGATGCCGTGATGCACCAGAGCCGCGAGGTGCGTGAGATGCGGGCCGAACGCCGGTCGCGACTGGCCTTCGGGACCGCCGTGCGGGTAGAGCACGGCGGGCACCGGACCGTGCGCGTCGCGCGGCCGGTATATGAAGCACGGAATCTCGCCGTCTGGACCCGTGATGCGGACGAGGTCGGGGTCGACGAGCTCCTCGCGGGGAACGTTGAACGCGGACGTCAGCGCGATGCGCGCCTCGCCGGTCGCCGTGTCGAGCGTCCAGACCTGCCAGGGCTCCGTCGACGAGAGACGCACGAACGCGGCACGCGAACCGTCCGCCGACAACACCAGGTCCTCGCAGACGCCGCCCTCGAGCGAGTGTTCGTGGATCGCGCCGCCGGCGGTCCGCCACCGGAGTCGCGAGTAACCGTCCTCGTTCACCGACCAGATCTGCGTCCGCCCGTTCGTCGCCGACGCGGCGAGCTCGACGTCCCAATGTGGCGAGTCGATCCGCTCGTACCTGCCCGACTCCGGATCGAGCGCCCCGAGCCAGAGGTGCTCGCTCGCCTCGTCGCTGATCACAAGGACGCGGCCGTCCGCCAGCCAGCCCGCGGGCACGTGCGACACGTCCTCGGCGTGCTTGGTGATCTCGCGAGCCTCGCCGCTCTGGGGATCCACGATGAGCAGGTCCTGCGTGGTGTTGTCGAGAACGCGCATAACGAGGAGCCACGACCCGTCCGGCGACCAGCCGCCGACCACATGCCAAGCCGCGGCGGTGAGGAGCGGACGCTCCGCGCGTGCCGAAAGGTCGGCGATGACCACGTCCATGTCGGTCGAGGCGCGTGCGTTGCTCGAGAAGGCGACGACACCACCATCCGGCGACGACGCGTTCCACGAAAGCAAGCGCTGCACGCGTCCCGCGGGATCGGCGGAGAGCGCCTGCGTCGGTCCATCGGGATGGCGCACGTGGAGCTGGTGCAGTTCCGTTCCGCCGCGATCGGCCGCCGCGATCAGCTCGCCCTTCGCGCTCCAGCAAAGGCTTCGCACCGCGTGACCTTCGATGGTGATCGCGCGCTGCGGCTTTCCGCCGGTCGCCGGAAGGGTCCAGGCCTCGTATGCGCCCTCCCCCTGATCGGAGACGACCGCGAGCCAGCGCCCGTCAGCCGAGAGCGCGAGCGCCGAACGACAGGCGAAGCGACGGGTGGTGTGAGGCACACTCGCCAGGCGCTCGTGTGGATGGAAGTCGGCGAGCGGCCGGTGGGCCACGGGCCTACGGTACGAAATTCACGGCGCGGGTGTCCGAGGCGGGCGCTCGCCGAGCAGCACCTCATCCGTCCTGACGATCAGCCAGCTGTCCACGTTCCGGGAGAGGTCGAGGCGCGTATAGAACTCGGCGATCGTCGCGTCGCCCCTGGGATAACGCCACGTCTGTTTTCCGTGCACGAATGCGGCAGCGCGGCCGTCCTTCACGTACACACGCGCCGGTTCGCGCTCTTCGATCTCGAACCGGACGTCGGTGACCCCGAGGTTCCGCATGCGCTCGACGAAGAATGCGTCGGTGTTGACGCCGGACGTGCGATCCTCGCCCTCCGCCAGCTTCGGATACGCGGCGAAGATCGTCGCGGCATCGCCCGACACCGCCGCCGTCGCGCGCCGCGAGTAGTAGTCCTCAATCGTTCGCATCACCACGGCCCGCTCGTCTGTCGATGCGGCGCGGTAGCCGGGAAGCAGGTCCGTCGGCTGAACCGTGCACGACATGCAAGCGCCGGCGAGGAGCAGAGTGGCGGCGGAGCGCCGCGGGTCGATCTTCATGCAACCATCGCGGCGAGCTGCGCCGCGTTATTCACGGCCTTGTCGCCGTAGCAGTTGTTCATGAGGAGCTGCACTTCGCGCGCTTCCTCGGCCATTTCCCGGATCTTGGGCAACCACTCCTCGAGCTCCTTCTTGGAGTACGAGTAGTCGAAGCGCTCGGCCGCGGTCAGGCCGGGCTTCTTCCAGTTCTCGGCGTTGCGGCCATGGAAGCGCACGACGGCCAGCTCCGTGTTCGTGACCGCCGCGATCGGCGGGATGCTCGACGGGAATCCCTGCGGCTCGTCCACCGATACGTAGGTGAGGCCGTGCTCTTTCAGGAAGCTCAGCGTTTCCGACTGGTTGCGCTCGCTCATCCAGGTGGCGTTGCGAAACTCGACGGCGAGGCGGTCATCCGGCAAGAGCTCGCGCGCACGGACGATCTCTTCTTTGTTGGCCTTTGAGATCACGAACCATTCGGGGTACTGCAGAAGGATCGCGCCCAGCTTGCCGGACTTGCGGAGCGGCTCGAGTCCGACCCAGTACCGCGCGAAGAGCTCGTCGCGGGCGTCCGTCGGAAAGTCCTTTGGGTAGATGCGCTTTTTTGCGAGGGCCTCCTTCGGCAGCGCCTCGCGTATGTCCTTGGGCAGACGCTTGGGGTCGGTGTGATGCGTTGTGAGCGTCGCGAAGGCCTTGAAGTTCATCGTGAACTCGTCGGGGGTGCGCTCCGCCCACAACTGTGTCTGTTTTTGGGAAGGCAGCGCGTAGTACGCGGCGTCGTTCTCGACGATCGGGAAATGCTCGGCGTAGTAGCGCAGGCGCTTGTCGGCGTCGTCCTTGATCCGTTCCGGGTACCAGCCCGACTCGATGAGCGTGGGATCGGTCCACGAGCAGGTGCCCACCCTGATCAATCTCGTCGTCGCTCGTTTAGAACCTATCGGCTTCCTCTCGGTAGAGACCGGGGTCGAGCTCCTCGGCCTTAGCGCTGCGCTGCGCGAGCGCCATCACCGCGACGCCAAAGAGGACGGCCAGTCCCACGAAGGTCGCGACCTGCCCGCGGCCGTTCGTCATGAAGGCCAGGCTGCCGAGCGCTGCGGTCATCAGATAGATAAGGAGCACGGCCTGCTGATGCGTCAAGCCGACATCGAGCAAACGGTGATGGAAATGCCCGCGATCGGGGGCGAACGGCGGCTGACCCGAAACCAACCGGCGAACGAGCACGTAGAAGGTGTCGATGATCGGCACGCCGAGGACGAGAAGAGCCGCGGCGACCTTCGCGGTGCCGAAGATCGACAGCACCGCGAGCATCGTGCCGAGGAAGGCAACGCCGGTCGTGCCGAGGAAGAGCTTCGCGGGATGGAAGTTGAAGAGGAGGAATCCTGCGACCGCGCCAGCGAGGGTGAAGGCCATCCACGCGACGAACGGCTCCGAGACCTGCGGCAAGAGCGCGAGACCGCCGAGCGTAAGCGCGGCGATAGCGGCGACGCCGGCCGCGAGACCATCGAGCCCGTCGATGAAGTTGAGCGCGATGTTCATGCCGACGATCCAGAACATCGTGAACGCGACGGCGATGGGGAACGCGAGCTCGACCACGCGATCGGAGAGCGGGTCGTTCACGAAGTCGATGTGGATGCCCGCGAAGACGATGACCGCGGCGACGATGAGGAGACCGAGGAATTGCCAGCGCGCGCGGAGCTCGAAAATGTCGTCGACCAGGCCGACACCCATACCGAGGAGGGCGGCGATGGCCGTCAGCGTGAACCGTGAGGACCTGACCTCCTCAGGGATGAGGAAGGGATGTCCGGCCAAGCGGTCAACGAGCCAGAAGGTGAAGATCGCCGAGCCGAACGCGATCGCGATGGCGAGTCCGCCGGGCCGCGGGATCGGTCGTGGATGGACGCGCCGACCGCCTGGTGTGTCGAGCATGCCGAGGCGTCGCGCGAACAGACCTACGACCGGCGTCGCCGCGGCGGCCAGCGCGAACCCGAGCAATGTTGAACCCACCAGGAGAAGGGAAGTGGAAGACACCGCGGGCACGATAGCGAAGGATGGCATGTCGCGTTCCAAGGCGTCGGCTTCTTAGGCTCAGCGCTCGTGAGGGCGCAGCACGCTCCTCGGACGGGTGCGCTGATCGATGCGCCTGCCGTAAAAGGCTCCTGAGGGGGCGAAAGCGAAGGATGTCGCCGCCGCGCACGAGGCCGACGTGAAGACGCAGGGCAAGTACGGCGTGCAGTACCTCCGCTACTGGTTCGACGAGAAGAATCACAAGATCTTCTGCCTCGTGGACGCGCCGAACGCGGAAGCCGCAAAACGCGTCCACCGCGAGGCGCACGGCCTTGAGGCGGACGAGATCTACCCGGTGACCGAGGGCAGCTAGCCCGTCCCGAACTGACGGTCGCCCGCGTCGCCGAGCCCGGGCACGATGTAGCCCTTGTCATTCAGGCGCTCGTCGAGCGCGGCGACGTGGATCGGAACGTCGGGGTGCGCGCTTTCGAGGAAGCGGACCCCTTCGGGCGCCGCGATGATGCCGACGTACTTGATCCGCTTCGCGCCCCACTTCTTCAGGATGTCGACCGTCGCGGTCGCGGAGCCTCCGGTCGCCAGCATCGGGTCAAGCACGAGACAGACCTGCACCGTCGCAGAAGATGGAAGCTTGTTGTAATACGAGATCGGGCGGAGCGTGTGCTCGTCGCGGAAGAGTCCGATGTGCCACACCTGCGCGTCGGGCATCAGCTCGAGCGCAGCCTGGACCATCCCGATCCCCGCACGCAGGACCGGCACGAGACCGACCTTCTCCGAAAGCCGCGCCCCCTTGAACGGCGCAAGCGGGGTCGTGACCTCGCGCGGTTCCGTCGGAAGATCCGCGGTCGCCTCGTAGAGCAGGAGCGTCGCGATCTCCGCGACGAGCTCGCGGAATATCTTTGGCGGCGTGGTCTCGTCGCGGAGGCGCGTCACCTTCTCTTTGACGAGCGGGTGCGTCGAGATGTGGACCTGCGCGCTCAGCTGGGGACTCGCTCTGGAGTGATGCCCGGTACCGGGAAGCGACGAGTGAGATCGAGGACCTCGGAGGCGACGTCTCTCGCGACGGTCTCGTCGCCTTTCGCCTGGAGGATGCGGCCGATGAGCGCTCCGACCCGCTGCATCTCCGCTTCCTTCATGCCGCGCGTGGTCACGGCGGGCGTGCCGATGCGGATGCCCGATGCGATCGCGGGTTTGTTCGGGTCGTACGGGATGGTGTTCTTGTTCACGGTGATGCCGACCGCGTCCAGCGCCTTCTCGGCCTGCTTACCGGTGAGTCCCAGCGGCCGGACGTCGACGAGCATGAGGTGGTTGTCGGTACCGCCCGACACGATCCGCAGCCCAGCCTTCGCCAGCGACGCTGCGAGCGTGCGCGCGTTCACGCGGATCTGCTTCGCGTAGACCTTGAACTCCGGGGTGGCGGCCTCCTTCAGCATGACCGCCTTGCCGGCGATGACGTGCATGAGCGGGCCACCCTGCACGTTCGGGAACACGGCACTGTCGATCGCTTTTCCGAACTCGGCATCCGAGAGGATCATCCCGCCACGCGGGCCGCGCAGCGTCTTGTGCGTGGTGGTCGTCACGATCTGCGCGTAGCCGACCGGCGTGGGGTGCTCGCCGGCCGCGACGAGACCGGCGAAGTGCGCCATATCGACAAGAAGGAGCGCCTCGACCGCGTCGGCGATCTGACGGAGCCGCGGGAAGTCGAAGATGCGCGGGTACGCGGTGGCGCCGGCGACGATGAGCTTCGGGCGATTCTCCTTCGCCAGACGCTCGAGCTCGTCGTAGTCGAGCATCTCGTCCTCTTTACGGACACCGTAGGCGACGAAGTGGTAGAGCTTGCCGGAGAAGTTCACCGGGGAACCGTGCGTGAGATGCCCGCCCTGATCCAGGGCGAGGCCCAGCACGGCATCGCCGGGCTTCAGCACCGCGGCGTACGCCGCCATGTTCGCCTGGGCGCCCGCGTGCGGCTGCACGTTGGCGTGTGCGGATCCAAAAAGGGCCTTCGCGCGCTCGATGGCGAGCGTTTCCGCGACGTCGACCCATTCACACCCGCCGTAGTAGCGGCGGCCCGGATACCCCTCGGCATATTTGTTCGTGAGTACGCTGCCGACGGCCTCCATGACCGCGGCGCTGGTGTAATTCTCGGAAGCGATGAGCTCGATCTTCTCGACCTGACGGCGCCGCTCGTTCTCGATCGCGGCATAGATCTCGGGATCAACGCGCTGGACGAAATCGCTCACTTCGTTCGCCTCTTTTAATGAGTTTTGGTTCCTCATGGGCCGTGCCCGTTCTTGACTCGAGCGCGCGTATTTGATTACGACGCCTCTCATGACGTCCGCCTTGAACTTCGGCCCCTAAGTAAGCATCGACGATGCTCTTCGCGAGCGACTCGCCGATCACCCGTTCGCCGAGCGTCAGCAGGTTCACGTCGACGTGTTCGACCGAATCGCGCGCCGACCATTCATTCTCGACGACTGCCGCGCGCACGCCCGGGGTCTTGTTCGCGGCGACAGCGGGACCGATACCCGAACCGCACAGGAAGATCCCGCGGTCTACATCACCACGCGCGACCGCGTCCGCTAGCAGACGAACGATCAGCGGATAGTCATCGTCGGCTGTCGTCTCGGGGCCGAATGGAACGATGGTGTGACTCGACGCGCGCAGGTGCTCAGTGATCGCCGCCTTGAGCCGCTGCCCCGCGTGATCAGCCGCGATCCCGATCTTCAAGCGACGCCCGCCAAGACGTGGCTGATTTCGTCCTTGCTGATCGCGCCCTCGCGAAGGATCTGCACATGCTCGCCGGTGCAGTCGACGATGGTCGACGCGACGCCGCCGGGCGTTCGACCGCCGTCCAGGACGAGTGCGATGCGTCCGTCGAGCTGCGCCATGACTTCTTCGGCCGTATGCGCGTCCGGTTCGCCCGATCGGTTCGCGCTCGTCACCGGCAGTCCCCCGCCGCTCGCGGCGATCAACCGGCGCGCGAGCGGGTGATCGGGGACACGGAACGCGAGCGTGCCGCGGCGCGGCGCGACGAGAACGATCGTGAGCGGTCCCGGCCAGAACCGGTGCGCGAGCGCGCGTGCGGCGGGAGTGACGATGGCGCTCGCCTCGAGGTTTCCGGTGTCCGAGAGCAGCACGGGGATGCGCTTCTCTTTGGGGCGATCCTTCGCGCCGTAGAGCTTGCGTACGTGTTCCTGGCCGGCCGAGAGCCCGTACACCGTGTCGGTGGGAAAAGCGACGAGCTCGCCTTGTGCCAGCGCGGCCGCGGCCTCCTCCACAGCCCCCGGCGCGTCGGCCGCGAGGAGGCGCGTTTTCACGTCATGATGATAGGGACATGCGGACGCAACTCGCCGAAGTCGAGATCTTCCGCCCGCTGCCCGACGACGCCCTCGAGGCGTTGGCAATGCGCGGGAAGCGCCACCGCTATACGGCGGGCAAGGTCCTGATGCGCCAGGGCGATCCGAGCGAAACGATGCATGTGCTGCTGACCGGGCGCGTGCGCGTCGAGCGAGAGCAGTCACCCGAAGGCAAGGTGCTCCTCGCGGAGCTCGGAGCGAATGAGGTCGTGGGTGAGATAGGCGTGCTGGATCACGCTCCGCGCTCGGCAACGGTCACGGCGATCGAGGCGACCGAAACACTCGAGTTGCATGCGACTGCGCTCGCGGTCGTTCTCATCCAGTACCCGGCGGTCGCCGCGATCTTGCTCCGTACTCTGAGCCGTCGCCTTCGCGGCGCGGACGACCTGGTCGAGCAGCTGGCGCGGGAATCGCACTAGAGCTCATCACGTCTCCCCGACGTCGGCGATGACGAAGTGCATCTTCCTCGATGCGGCCGGCGTTCTGCTGGACACGAGCGTGATGCCGGCACAGTGGCAACGCCTCATAGCTGAATTCCTCGCGCCGCGACTCGGCGGAGAGCCGTCGGCCTGGGGACCCGCGAACGCCTACGCCATCGACCGGATGTGGGCACGCTATCGCGATCCAGGCGGGACGCCGCGGGAGACACACGGGCGGCTGCGCCGCCTGTGGCTTCGCGAGATGTGCGAAAAGGTAGGCGTGCCTACGCCGCGCGATGCCGGAGCCGTCGCGGAGGAGACGCGCGCGTGGGTGGCCGCGCGGGTCTCCGCCCCGATGCCCGGCGTGGCCGGCGCCACGCGGTCACTCCGGGCGCGCGGCTTCAGGCTTTTCACATCCACTGCCCAGGAGTCGCTCGAAATCAGCGGATACCTCAAGGCGATCGGGATCTGCGAGCTCTTCGACGAGACCTACGGGACCGACATCATCGATCGCTGGAAGACGAACGCGGCCTTCTACCGGAAGATCCTCGAGCACGCGAGGGTTCGCGCCGAGGATGCGGTGACCGTGGATGACCAGGAGCGTTGCCTCGACTGGGCGAAGCGCGCCGGCTTCCGGACATTTCTCCTGGCGCCGAGCGGGGCAGCCTCGTCGCACGAGGTGATCGGCTCCCTGTCGGAGCTGGCCGAGCGCCTCTAGCTGGGAGCGTCACGCGGATTGTGCGCTGCGGCCCGTAGGGACTCGGGTGATCCGCGTCGACGACTACCGCGCGCGACCCGTAGCGACGCTCGATCGCGTCCGCGAATCCGTTGTCGACTCGGGCGTCGATGTCGAGCTGCGCGAAACCGCGCGCCGCAAGCCCGCGCTCGACTTCCGCCATGAGGGGCCAGACCAGGCCCCGCCCGCGGTGAGTCGGATCGATGAGTACGTTGAAGAGGCTCGCACGAGAACGCGACCAACCCGGCCCCGCAACGGCGAAGCCGAGCAGCGCTCGGCGATCCCAGAGCGTTCCGATCACGGCATGCGGATCCGACACCTGACGGCGAATCTCGCGGGAAGAGAACGCGCGCGCACCCCACTCGGAGCGTTCCAGCTCGAGCATCCGTCGGCCGACACGCCGCCATGTCGCATCGCCCGGAGCGAGCAACTCGAGGGCCGGAGGCACGGCTATCGCGTGATGGCGACGACGCGTTGATCACCCGCGAGATCGCTGATCACGCGCGTCGCGCCCCCGAGCGCGTACTGGAGCAGATGCGAGACCTGATCGGCCTGGTGCGGATCGATCTCGAAGAGCGCCGTGCCATGCGGCGACAGCACGCGCGGAAGATCAGTCGCCGCGCGCCAGATGAGCTCGAGGCCATCCTTGCCCGCGGTCACCGCGACGCGCGGCTCGAACGCGAGCGACGTCCGCTCTCCGACGAGGTGCTCGAGCTCGGCGTCACGTAGATACGGCAGGTTCGCGACGACGACGTCGAGCTGCTCGCTGAGCGGCGCGAGCAGGTCGCCTTCGCGAAGCTCGATCCTTTCAGAAACGCCGTTCCGCAGCGTGTTCTCGCGCGCGACGGCGAGGGCATCGAGGCTGATGTCGGTCGCGATGACGTGCACGCCGCGCTCGTGTGCGGCGATCGCGATCGCGACCGCACCGGATCCGGTGCCCACGTCGGCGAGCATGAGCGCCCGACCGGCGATCACCTCGCGCGCGGCGTCGACAAGCGTTTCGGTCTCGGGACGCGGTATGAGGACGCGCGGGTCCACCGCGAAACGAAGTCCATAGAACTCTTTGAACCCGCGCAGGTATGCGACCGGCTCGCCGCTCGCACGGCGCTCGACCAGGTCGCGGTAGCGGCGCATCGCCCCGTGCGACATCTCGGTGTCCGGATGCGCGTAGAGCGACTCTTTGCTCACGCCGAGAACGTGCGCAAGTAGCACGTCGGCGTCGAGCGCGGCGGTCAGGACACCCGCGGCGCGAAGGACCGCGGCGCCCGCGTCCCGCTCCTCCCCCCAGGTCCGCACGGGCAAAGTATCGACCGGGGGAAGCGCCGCGCTCGCGAGGGCGCGTGGGGGGAGCTTAGGCGGGAGTGACCTTCTCGGCGTTTTCCTTGTTACGCCGCTGGTCCATCGTCTTCTCGTAGGTCACGGTCTGGCCCTCGCCGAGGTCGTCGAAGCTCGCACCGGTCACCGAGGACCGATGGAAGAAGAGGTCCGTTCCATCGCTCTGCTGAATGAATCCAAAACCGCGGTCGCTGACGAGCTTCTTGATCGTTCCAGTTGGCACGTGTTTCTCCTCGTTCACCGGCTATACGCCGGTGATGAATGTCGGTCACAAGGAAGATCGCCTCATCTCTGGGACGCTCCTCCCGGCGGGCCGCTGCGGATCGACTCCGCGCGTTTGGAGAAGAGCCGTAGGCCCCCCACT
Organism: Chloroflexota bacterium; assembly: GCA_005881885.1. GTDB lineage: Bacteria > Chloroflexota > Limnocylindria > P2-11E > P2-11E > 3-1-20CM-2-70-9. The sequence continues at coordinate 32,720 of VBDX01000148.1, read as the reverse complement.
GTAACACCCCGGCTCGGGACCCTCGCTCGTTACCGAAGTATCGTCGCGCCGTGCAGCGTGAGCCGACCGTCGCGGATGTCGTGGCGGCTCGTCGCGTGGTGGACCGGCATCTTCCGCGCGCGCCGCTGGAGCGATCGCCGTTGCTATCGAGCGACTTTGACGCCGACATCCATCTCAAGATCGAGACGTTCAAACCGACGCGAACGTTCAAGGTCCGCGGCGCCCTGAACAAGATCGCGTCGCTGGACGGCGCCGCGCGCGATCGCGGCGTGGTCGCGGCGTCCGCGGGTAGCCACGCCCAGGGTGTCGCGTATGCCGCCTCGGCCCTCGGCGCGCCGGCGACGGTGGTGATGCCTCGAGGCGTGTCGGACACGATCGTGCGTGTGTGCCGCGCCTATGGCGCCGAGGTGCTGCTCGAGGGAGACGTGTACGACGACACGCTCGCGCTCGCGCATCGGATCGAGCACGAGCAGGGCAAGACCCTCGTGCACCCCTACGCCGATCCGCTGATCGTCGCGGGTCAGGGCACGATCGGCCTGGAAATAGTCGAAGACCTTCCTGATGTCGAGCTCGTGATCGTCGCGGTCGGCGGCGGCGGGCTCATCAGCGGGATCGCATTGGCGGTGCGCTCGGCGCGACCCGCTGTTCGCGTCGTGGGCGTCGAGCCGGAGGGCGCGGATGCCGTCGGACGATCGGTACGCGCGGGTCGCCCGATCACGCTCGAGCACCCGCACAGCATCGCCGACAAGCTCGTCGCGAAGAGCACCGACGCGCTGAACGTCGCGCTCGCGGCTCGGTACGTAGACGAATTCGTCACCGTGAGCGATGACGACCTCGAGCGCGCGACCTACGAATACCTGGATCGGATCTCGCTTCTGGTCGAGCCCTCCGGCGCCGCGCCGCTCGCCGCGGTCCGAGCGGGAAAGATCGACACTCGCGGACGGAAAACGGTCCTGGTCGTCAGCGGAGGGAACGCGACACCTGCTCTGATCGCGCAGATAGCGGCGCGGGAGCAGGCCGCGGGTGCTGCAGGGGCAGGGGCCCAGGGGGCAGGGGCCCCCGGACGCGGAGCGGAGCGCGTCAGCGACCTGCGACTCGCATGAGCGTTCGGCACGAGGAGGTCAGCCTCGCATCGAAGAAGCGCGAAGAGACCATCGACATCACGCCGCGCGTGAAGGCTGCGGTCGCGCGCGCGAAGATCGGCGATGGGATCGTGACAATCAGCGTCGCGCACACCACCGCCGCGGTGTTCGTCAACGAGAACGCCGACCCCGACGTGCAGAAAGACGTGCTCGTGGCGCTGGAACGCGCCGTGCCGAGCGATGCGAAGTACGCGCATGCCGAAGGAAACGGTCCGGCGCACGTGAAGTCGATCCTTGTCGGTAACTCGGTCACGCTTGCGGTGCGCGACGGCGAGGTCGCGCTTGGGACATGGCAGGGCATTTACCTTGCGGAGTTCGATGGCCCGCGGGAGAGAGGCGCGACCATAACTGTCATCGGCGAGTGAACGTCGTACCATCGCTCACTTTCATGGGAGCGGAGGTCAGCACATCGCCACCACACTGACGCGAGAGCCGTCGATAAGCGCGCGCAACGCGGCACACGCGCTCCGCACCGCGCTCTCGCGGGGCGGGGACTGGGCGGAGCTCTACTGGGAACGGCACGAGACGCTGCAGCTCGTCCTTGACGACGGACGCATCGAGGACGCGATCAGCGGCGTGGATCAGGGTGCGGGCATCCGCGTCACGAGTGGCGAGCGCACGACGTATGCGAACGGGAACATGGCCGACGTCGACGACTTGATCGCGCTGGCCGGGCGCGCCGCACGTAGCGTCGCCGATGGCGGCGAGCTCCACGAAGCCAGCGAGCCCGAACCGGACTCGGTTCCGGGACACTCGACCGTGGCCATCGACCCGCGCTCGGTCGCGGTCGAGCGGAAACTGGGCCTTCTGCGCCGGGCGAATGAGGTGGCGCGCAGTCTCGATCCCCGTGTCCAGCAGGTGACCGCCAGCTACGGTGAGAGCGTTCAGGAGATCCTGATCGCGAACAGCGAGGGGCTGCTGCGAACTGACACCCGGGTGCGTCTCAACCTCGCCGTGCACGTCGTGGCGAAGCAGGGTGATGTGCTCGAATCGGGCTTCGAGGCGCTCCGCGGCACCGCCGGCTTCGAGATGCTGACCGATCAAGCGGTCGAGCAAGCGGCGACCGACGCGAGCCGTCGCGCCGTCCTCAACGTCGGCGCGGAGCCAGCGCCCGCCGGCACATATACGGTCGTTTTGTCGAGCGAGGCGGGCGGCACGCTCATCCACGAGTCGGTCGGCCATGGTCTCGAGGCCGACCTCAATCTGAAAGGACTCTCCGTTTACTCGGGCCGCATCGGGCAGAAGGTCGCCAGCGAACTCATCACGGTGATCGACGACGGGACCGATCCCGACAAGCGCGGCACGTCGGCGATGGACGACGAAGGCACGCCGACGAACCGCACGGTCCTCATCGAGAACGGCATCCTTCGTACGTACCTCTCGGACCGAAAGCATGCCGAGAAGCTCGGCATCCCGAGGAGCGGGAACGGGCGACGCGAGTCCTTCCGGTATCTCCCTATCTGCCGGATGACGAACACGATGATCGCGCGCGGGAGGTCCGATCCGGCGGAGCTCCTGCGTTCGGTCAAAGACGGCGTCTTCGTGAAGAAGATGGGCGGTGGCCAGGTCGACGTGGTCTCGGGCAACTTCGCCTTCGAGATCACCGAGTGCTACCGCATCCGCGACGGTAAGCTCGCGGAGCCACTCCGCGGAGCGACGCTCGTCGGCCAGGGCCCGAAGCTCATGAGCGAGATCGACATGGTCGGGAGCGATCTCGGTTACTCCACCGGGACATGCGGTAAGGACGGGCAGGGAGCGCCGGTGGCCGACGCGCAGCCGACCATCCGGATCCCCTCCGTCGTGGTGGGCGGCAAGCTGAAATGAAATGCGAGCGACGAGCGGTTCAGCCGCGAGGAGCGGTCGCTACGCGCCCAGGGGCCCCTACCCCTGCACCAGTCCTGAGCGTGTCTCTGCCGCAGGCGAGAGATTAAGCAAGTGAGTGAGCGGCTCACGAACGAGGCCACCGTCGACATTGCGCTCGATGCGCTGCGCTCGCTCGGCGTGGCGAGCGGCGAGGTCTTCCTGCGGGAGGCGCAGTCCGGCTCGGTGGAGATCAAGGAGGGCGCGATCGAAAGCGTCATCGCGCGCGGCGAGCGCGGCGTCGGCATCCGCGTCCTCGACGAGCAGCGCCTCGGCTTCGCCTATACGAGCGACCTCAGCGCGGATGGCATCCGAACGTGCGCCGACACGGCGCGGCGGATGTCGGGCGTCACCGAACCCGATCCCGACCTCGCTCTTGCGAAGAAAGCGATCGACGACGCCGACCTGGACATCTACCAGGTGGGCGTGGTCGACCGGCCGTTGGCCGAGCGCGGTGCCGTCGCGCTGACCGTCGAAGAAGCCGCGCGGGCGGTCGATCCGCGCATCACACAATTTCGCAAGACCACGTATAGCGATTCGGAGTCGACCACGATCATCGCGACGACGAGCGGCGTCCGCGCCTCCTACCGCGAGTCGTACTGCGGCGTGATGACTTCGGCAGTGGCGACGGAGACCTCTCCTAGCTCTCCTAACGGCGAGCGGCAGGTTGGCTATCACGGGGAGGCGGCCCGCCGATTCGCTGAGCTCGATCCGGTGCGCGTCGGACAGCGCGCCGCGCTGCGCGCCGTCGAGAAGCTCGGCTCGCGGCCTCTGGCGACGCAGAAGCTCCCGGTCGTCCTGGATCCGTGGATGGCGATGGATCTCTTGCGCGCGATCGGCCCGCTCTTCTCGGCCGACAACGTGCTGAAAGGGCGAAGCCTCTTCGCCGGAAAGGTGGGACAGCGCGTCGCGAACGAGAAGATCACGATCATCGACGACGCGCGCAAGCCGCGCGGCCTTCGAAGCGCCCCGTTCGACGGCGAAGGCGTCGCGACCACCACGCGTACGCTGATCGACGGCGGTGTCCTGCGCGGGTATCTGACATCGCTGAAGACCGCGAGCAAGCTACACATCGATCCCAGCGGCAATGCGCGACGCGGCGGCTACGGCTCGCCGGCCCGCGTCGGGCCGTCGAATCTCTTCGTCGCCGCCGGTTCCGACGACGCCGAAGGAATCGTTCGCGGGCTGGACCATGCGCTCGCGGTGACGTCGCTGCTGAATCTGCACACGATCGATCCCGTGTCGGGCGAGTTCTCGCTCGGCGCGACCGGAAACTATCTCGAGCGCGGTGGACGCGTCCATCCGGCACAGGGCATCACCATTGCTGGCAATCTGACGCATCTGCTCGGCGCGGTCGTCGGGGTCGGCTCGGATCTGGTGTTCGGACCGGGCGGCCTCGGCAGTCCCACGCTCGTCATCTCAGAGTTGTCCATCGGAGGGGCCTAGTGTCCTGGCGGTCCCTGTTGAAGGGCGACCCGATCCCGTGGCTTCTCGAGCGGCGCGATCCGGCGGTCCGGTCGCTTGCGCTGCGATCGCTCCTCGACCGTGGGCCCCGCGATCCCGAAGTGCGCGAAGCGCAGCAACGGGCGATGGGCACGCCACCGATCTCGACGATCCTGCGCGGCCAACGAGGTGACGCGAGCTGGCCGGGCCCAGGCCTCTACGGACCGAAGTACGAGAGCACGCACTGGGCGAACCTCCTCCTTGTGGAGTACGGCGTCGATCCCGGCGATCCGCGGGTGCGTCGTGCGGCGCGGTACGTCCTCGAGGAGCTCAGCAAGCCTGAGATGGGCGGGATGGGCTGGGTCTTGGAGCGAGACCATGGCGCATCGTGCTTCACCGGCAACGTGGTCCGCTACGTCGCCCTCGCGGGTTACGGCAACGACGAGCGGATCGAGCCTCTCGTCGCGCGGCTCGTGCGCGATTCGAAGAAGTTCGACGCGGCGTGCTGGATAAACGGCGAGCAACCCTGCGCCTGGGGATACGCGAGGCTCATCTGGGGACTCGCCGCTCTACCGGAATCCGCACGGACGCGCGAGGTGCAGAGGACTCTCCGCCGCGGCGTGGAGTTTCTCCTGTCGTATCGCGTCGAACGGGGCAACTATCCGAGCCCCTATGGAGCGAGCTATCTCTGGCGGCAGCTCTCGTTCCCGCTCTTCTATCAGGCCGACGTTCTCTTCGTGCTGCGCGCGCTCGACGCGGCCGGCGGGCTCGACGACGATCGAGCGCAGCCCGCGATCGCGTGGCTACTGGCGCGCCAGGACCCGCGCGGACGCTGGGCGGGCAGAGCGCCCTATGCCGCCCGCATGCCATCGAAGGTCGACGCGAGCAAGTGGGTGACGCTCCAGGTCTGCACTCTTCTCAAGCACGCCTTCCCTGAGAACGGCGCCTGACCAAACGCCGAATCCTCAAGGAGATCGCGCCACTGCGGTTCGGTGAAGGGCACGACTGCACGTTTCCCGCGGCGCTCGCCGCAGCGACCAAGACCGAGTACGACTGGCTCATGGGTTGCTCCGCGGCCGCGTTCACCGCGACGATCGACGAGGCCGGATGGGACCCGCTCGCCGCGACCCCGCGCGATCCCGACACGCTCGGTCGCGCGGCACATGCTGCGGGTGTGCGCCTCGACCCCGAGCCGCCCCCGTACGACGACGAGATGCGCGAGCTCATCCTCGATCGCGTGATCGAGGCGGTCGACGCGCAGTTGCCGCCGCTCGTGTTCGGTCTCGGCGGCACGCCTGAGTACGGCCTCGTCGTGGGCTTCGATCAGGAGGGACCGACGTTCTTCGCGCGCACGTTCTTCGACAAAGGCGACGACCCGCGCCGCGTCGGTTGGGAGGCGTTCGAGAGTGAGGACCGCGGTGGGCTCGTCTTTCTCGACAAAGGCACGGCGCCGGACCGGGCGAGCGCGGTGCGGGGTGGGATCGATGCGGCGCTCACAGCCGGCGACGCGAGCGATCAGGCGCTGGCGTCGTGGTCCGCGGCGCTCCGTCAGGACGCGCGATGGAGCGACGCGAAGCACGCCGGGACTTCCGCCTTTGCCGATCATGCGATGCGCGCGGTCCTTGTGGACAAGCGCCGCGCGGCGGCGCGATTTCTCCGCGGGGCGCGGGGCTTGTTCGCGAACGCGCCGGGCGGGGATCTGCTGCGCGCCGCGGAGTCGTACGGGTACGCCGCGGAATCGGCGGCCAAAGGGGGGGTCGGCGAATTCGACGGAGGAGTCGCGATGCGCTTTCTCGACGTGGGTCACCGGCGCGCGTGGGCCAAGAACCTCGAGGCGGTGCGCGAGAACGACCGCGAGGCGCGTGAAGCGCTCGCGGCCGCCCGGCGCTCGATGCGATGAGTGACGCGGCGGCGGCGGCGATCCTCGGGGTGATCCAGGGGCTCACCGAGTTCCTTCCGGTGAGCTCGACCGCGCATCTCATTCTCGCCAGCGACGTGCTCAAGCTCGATCCGGAACGCTTCGGGCTCACTTTCGACGTCGCCCTGCACCTCGGCACAGCCCTCGCCGTGCTCCTCTACTTCGGCCGAACGTGGATCGGGCTGGTGGCCGACGTTCTCCGGGGCCGTTGGCGGACGCCCGCGCTGGTCGTACTCGGCACCGCACCCGCGGCGATCGCCGGGGTGTTCTTTCAGTCCGCGGTCGAACGAGAGCTGCGCGCTCCGATGTTCATCGTGGCCGGTCTCGTCATCGGATCGATCATTTTTGTCGCTGCGGAGGCGTTCGCGCGGCAGCGCCGAACGATCGCTGACCTGACGGTCGTCGACGCGCTGTTCATGGGCGCCGCTCAAGCGATCGCGCTCCTGCCCGGCATCTCCCGCTCGGGCATCACGATCTCCGCCGGCCTCGGTCGCGAGCTCCGTCGAGAAGAGGCGACGCGCTTCTCGTTCCTCCTCGCGACTCCTGTGATCCTCGGCGCCGGAGCGAAGACGTTGCTCGACGCGCGTAAGGCTGCCGGACTGCTCGCCGAGCCCGACGTGATCGCGATCGGTTTCGTCCTGTCGTTCCTCTCCGGTCTCGCCGCGGTGGCCTTCATGGTCCGCTTCCTGCGTCGGCACTCCCTCAACTGGTTCGTGGCCTACCGGCTCGTGCTCGCGGGGTTGATCGTCCTCGCGATCGCGGCGGGTCTGCTCACCCCCTAGGCCACGTCCGGGCCGCCGCGGCCCCCGAAGATCGCCACGATCCCAGCGATGACGAACACGAGGCCGAAGATCGCACCGATCGCCGAGATCCCGTTCGGCGATGCCGCGTCGTTGCCATAGAGAACGACCGGCGGCCAGACCAGGCAGAACGCGGCGAGTAGGCCGAGGCCCCCGGCGACGAGCAGCAGACCAAGCCAGCGCATCGCGCATGGCACGATAGCGCGGTGGATCTCGGCCTCAACGGAAAAGCGGTCCTGGTCGCCGCGGCGAGCAGAGGGCTTGGTCGCGCCATCGTCGAGGAGTTCGCGCGCGAGAAGGCGAAGATCGCGATGTGCAGCCGCGAGGAAGGCGCCATCAGCGCGGCCGCGCAGGAGATCGAGCGCAAGACCGGCAACCCCGACATTCTCCCGATCGCGGCGGATGTTTCGACACGAGAGGGCTGCGAGTCGTTCGTGCAACTGGCGCAGAGCAGGTTCGGCGCGATCGACATTCTCATCGTGAACGCCGGCGGGCCAAGCCCCGGCCGATTCGACGACCTCGACGACACGGCATGGCACAAGGCGGTTGACCTGACGCTCTTCTCCGCCATTCGCCTGACGCGCCTCGTCCTGCCTCAGATGCGCAAGCAGGGCGGCGGGTCGATCGTGTACTCGACCTCGACGAGCGTTCGGCAGCCGACGCAGTACCTGAACCTCATCTTGTCGAATGCGATACGCGCATCCGTGCACGGAATGCTGAAGACGCTGTCGTCCGACCTTGCGAAGGATGGGATCCGCGTGAACGCGGTCCAACCAGGGCGCATCGCGACCGATCGGCTCATCCAGCTCGACATTGACACCGCGCGCCGGCAGGGCACGAGTCCCGACGAGGTTCGCAAGCGCTACGAGTCCTCGGTGATCCCCATGGGCCGCTACGGCAAGCCCGAGGAATATGCGGCGGCGGTCGTCTTCATCGCGTCGCCGAAGGCCTCGTACATCACCGGCGTCTCGCTTCAGGTCGACGGCGGCATGCTCATGAGCATGTTCTGATGATCGTCGGCGCGTTTACTGTGATCTTCGATCGCGATCGGCAGGTGCTTCTCTGCCACCGTCGAGACTTCGATGTTTGGAACCTGCCGGGTGGCGGGGTGGAAGACAACGAGGCGCCGTGGGATGCCGCTGTGCGAGAGACTCGGGAAGAGGTCGGCGTGGACATCGAGGTCGTCCGGTTGACCGGCCTCTACTGGAAGCCGAAGTCCAGCGATCTGGTCTTCAACTTCGAGGGCAGAATCATCGGCGGCGTCCCCGCGACGAGCGACGAGGCGGATCAGGTCGGTTACTTCCCCACCAACGCGCTTCCCCCCAACACGGCGCCGCTTCAGGTCGAGCGAATCCGCGATGCGCTTCAGGCGAATGTGGTCTTTCGCGCGCAGACCGGACCCGGCATCTCTGAACTTCCCGGATCGACGGTGCGCGAGTGATCATCGCCGAGCGGCTCAAGCCGCACGTCTTCCGCCTGCCAATCGAAAAGATCCGCGCGGGCTACAAGAGCGACATCTATTTCGCCCGGACGAAGCTCATCCTCGAGCGCGACGGGCGGCGCGATCGCGTCACGATGCAGGTCTTCCAGAAGCGGCCGGATGCCGTGGTCGTCGGAACGGACTTGACGCTCGCGATGCTCCATGTGGGCGCCGGCCGGTACCGAGATCGCGCGAAGTCCGAGGCACTGTTCGAGCGCTATCTCGCGGCGGAGCGCCGGCTGTATGCGGCGTGGCTCGAGCTACCCGAGCTCGACTGGACGGCGTACGCCCCGATCGCGCGTGAGGTCTTCGACATCTCGCACGAGCTCGCCGGCCTCTGGGAGCCGGGTTGGCGCGACCTTTCGGTCGCCTCGCTGTACGACGGCGAGACCACGGCACCATACGAGCCGGTCATGCACATCGAGGGCGAGTACGCGGCGTTCGCGCATCTCGAGACCCTGTACCTCGGCGCGCTCTCGGAAGGGACGCGCGTCGCGACGAACACTCGCGACGTGGTCTCCGCGGCGAACGGCAAGCCGGTGATCATGTTCGGCGCGCGGCACCAGGTGCACGAGGCGCAGGCCGGATCGGGATACGCGGCATATGTCGGCGGCGCCACCGCCGTCTCGACCGACGAGCAGGGTGAGTGGTGGGGCTCCACCGGGCTCGGGACCGTCCCGCACGCGCTCATCGCGGTCTACGGCGGCGACACCACCGTGGCCACGCTCAAGTTCGACGAGTACATCAACCGCTCTCCGGACACCATCGGACACCTCACGGCCAAGGGGACGCCGGAAGGGCACGTGAACGTCACAAGCCTCGTCGACTTTCAGAACGATGTCGTGAACACGTCCCTCGGCGTGGCGCACGCTCTGGGGGCCCGCCTGTGGGGAGTGCGCGTCGACACGAGCGAGTCACTCGTGGACCGCGCGATCCTCCGCGAGCTCGAGAAGAAGGAAGGGGTTGCGGTCGGCGAGCTTCGCGGCGTCACGCCGCGACTGGTGGAGCTGCTGCGAGAAGCGCTCGACCGCAACGGATACCGTCATGTGCGCATCGTCGCGTCGGGCGGCTTCGACGCTCCCAAGATCCGCCGCTTCGAGGACCTTCGCGTTCCTGTCGACGTCTATGGGGTCGGCTCCGCTCTCGTACACGGCTCAGGTTTCGATCACACCGCCGACATCGTTCGCGTGGAAGGCCGTCCACTGGCGAAGACCGGCCGCACGTACGTCGAGAGCGAGCGGCTGCACCAGGTGGACTGGAGGTCCCTCGTGAGCGAGAAGGATTGGGCGCACTCCAGCTCCTGACGCTCGTCGTCGGCCTCTCGGTCGCCGGTCTTGCCAAAGGCGCGACGGCCATGGGACTTCCGCTCATCGCGACGCCGATCCTCGCCTCGGTCTTCGGCCCGAAACAGGCGGTCGTCATCATCACCATCCCGATCTTCGTGGCGAACACGCTTCTCCTGCTGCAGTCATGGCGGGTGTTGGGCTACCTTCGGACACTTCTGCCGCTCGTCATCGCGAACGCCGCGGGCACCGCTTTAGGCGCGCTGCTCCTGGCCGGCCTCGATCAGCGGACGTTCGCGATCCTCATCACGGCGATGGTCGTGCTCTTCCTCGCCCGCGGCGACCGTCTCGTGGGCGACCCCGGAGCACGGCGCGCGCGGGTACTCACGCCGGTCGTCGGGTTCGTGGGCGGCGTCATGCAGGGAACGACATCGATCTCGAGCCCGGTGATCGGCTCGTTTTTCCACGCGCTGCGCCTGCCGCCGAAGGAGTACGTGATCACGCTCGCCTCCGTCTTCCAGCTCTCGTCGATCGTGCAGCTCGTCTCCTACACGGCGCTCGGACTGTTCACGCCGGACCTCTTCACGCTCGGCATCGTCGCCTGCATCCCGATGCTGCTCGCGCTCATGGCCGGGATCGCCATTCGCGGCCGGCTCGACCAGGTCCGATTCCGGCAGGTCATCGTCGTCCTCCTGGTCGCGAGCGTCGCGAACCTCCTCTGGCGGACGTTCGTGACCTAGCATCCGTCAACGGGCCTCCGCCCAACGGCCCCGGAGGAGACACGAATGCCACGGCTTCTCATCGTCACGAGCCAGGGACCAGAGAACGCGACCACGGCGAGCGTTCCGTTTCACATCGCGGCCAATGGAGCGGGCGCGTCCGGAGTCGAGTGCGGCATCGCCCTCGCCGGCGACGCCGTTGAGCTCATGAAACCTGATGTCCAGCAGCGGTTGAAGGGCATCGGGGTCCCTCCTTTCGCCGACCTCGTCAAGAGCGCGATCGAGCGCGGCATCACCTTCTTCGTCTGAAAGGGCTGCGCCGAGGCCCGTGGGGTCTCACCGCAGATGACACCGAAGACGACATTCATCACACCGCCCGATCTCGTACGCCTGACGATGGAAGCGGAGCGCGTTCTGAGCTTCTAGCGCGGCCGCCTGCGGTGTCTTGCCCGCTGGTGCTCGAACGTGCGAAAGAGCTTCTGCGAGTAGTACTTGTTATCACGAACTCAGATGTGTCCCGTGATCTCGTCGCCTGTAATACGCGAGATGCGACTCGCGAACTCGTGCGCCACCAACCGGCATGCCATACGTCCACCGTCTTCGATCTGGCGTCTGGCGGTCCTCGCGAGCGTGCTGGTCTGCGCCTGCGAAAGCGCCGGACCCTCCGTCCCGCCGGCAGCCGTATCGAGCGACCGCAGGACCGCCGAGCCCTTTCCGACGGCTCCTGTTCCGACGACGCCGCTTCGGCCGATCGCCGTCGCGCCGCCGAGCCCGACCCCTTGCTCGCGCCCGGCGCCGAGCCTCGTTCCAGCCCTCGTGTACCAGAACGGCAATCTTGACCTGAACGTCCCCTATCGTCTCGGCTTGGTCCGGTTCAACTTGTGGCCGTGCCGCGACATCGAGGTGGTCCGCACGAAGTACGGCCTCGGTCCGGCGGCGCGCGTAATAAGCGAACCGCCGGACCCCAACAGCGATCCCGACGACATCAGAAGCCGCTACTACGCCGCGAGCGTTCCTGTGGGCCAAGAGGCGGCGTTCGTGACTCGCCTGGTCGGGCATCCCGAGGATTTCCAGTACGTCGAATTCGCGTTCATTCCGACCGGCGGCGTGCCCGAGGTGCCGTTCGTTTACAGCTCGACGGTCGAGCCCAAGGAAGGGCCGGCTGGAACGTCGTTCAAGCTGCGCATCTGCTGCTTACCCGAAGGGACCTCGGTCACCAAGACGTTCGCGGTTCCGAGTGGACCACCAATCGTCATCCGCGACACCGCTCGAGCCGATCGAACCGTGCCCGCAGGATGGGGAGGTAGCGCTGACGATGTGCGGGGCGTCTACACCGTGACCGTCACGAGCGACGAGATAGGTTCGATCGTGAGGTTCCGGATCACCTGACCCGCGAGGCCGGCGGCCGGTCCATCGCCCCGGATCCGCGCGCGTAGCGGCAAGCGACCTAGCATTCACGTGGGTGGAAGTGCTACCCAGCGTCCATGCGATCAAGCTCATCGGGGCCCAGGCCTACCTGCTCCTCGACGGCGACGAGATCACCCTCGTCGACGCCGGGCACGCAGGTTCAAGCCGGATGCTGCGCGGCTACCTCGCGCGGATCGGCCGCTCGATGGAGCACATCACACGGATCGTGTGCACGCATGGGCATCCCGACCACATCGGCGGCGTCCACGAGATCGCGGCCCTCTCCGGCGCGAGCGTCTTCCTGCATCCGGCCGACAGCGAGCGCCTGCGCATCCGGTTCCGAGAAGTGATCGCAAACTTCTCGCCCGGTCCGATCGTGGCGCTGCTGACGCGCGCGCCGGCCAACGCGACACCGGTCGCGGATGGTGAAGAGCTACCGGTGTTCGGCGGTCTGCGCGTCTTACACACACCCGGGCACACCCCTGGGAGCATCTGCCTGTACTCGCCCGAGAGGCGGTTCGTCATCGTTGGCGACCTTTTGCAGCGGGTGAAGGGAAAGGTCACGCTCCCGAACTATTTCTTCACCGACGACATGCCCCAGGCCCGCAAATCGATCGCCAGGCTCGCGGACCTTGACGTGGAGACCATCCTGTTCTCGCACTACGCGCCGTACCGGGAAGGCGCCCGAGAGACGTTGCGCGCGCTCGTGAGCTGACGAGAAGGGGAGAAGGGTGGAAACGCTCAACGACATCCTCGAGGTGTCCGCCGCGAAGTTCGGCCGCAAGGACGCGTTCATCATCAAGCCGGGCTTCCGCACGCGGACGTGGACCTACCGCGACCTCGAGGACATCGTCCCGCGGACCGCTCGTTACTTAAGCGAGTCCGGTATTCAGAAGGGCGACCGCGTCATCACGTTCGGGGTGAACCGTCCCGAGTACGGCATCGCGATGCTCGCGGCGCTCCGTGTCGGCGCGGTGCTCGTCCCGCTCGACGTCAACTCGAGCGCCGAGTTCGTCCAGAAGATCGCGACGCTCACCCGCGCGAGCGCGGCCGTCGTGTCGCAGCAGACGCGGCCACGCGCGGAAGGTCTCGGCCTGACGCTGTTCGACATGGAGCAGCTCCCCGACCGCGCGCGCCTCAAGGAGCCTTTACCGAAGGCCGACGTCGGTCCGGACGACCTCGCGGAGGTGGTGTTCACCTCGGGGACCACCGGCGACCCGAAGGGCTCGATGCTCACTCATCGAAACATCCTGACGAACTCGATCGCCGCGACGCAGATCTTCCCCATCGGCCCGCAGCAGCGCCTGCTGTCTTTTATCCCGCTCTCGCACATGTTCGAGCAGATGGCCGGGTTCTGGTGCCTCATGCTCGCGGGCGCGTCGGTCGTGTATCCGACGAGCCGTCAGCCATCGGTGGTCCGAAGAACGTTCCGCGAGCGCAAAGTGTCGATGATCCTCATCACGCCGGCCGCGGTCCGTTCGCTCTTCATCGCGATCGAGCGGCGGGCACAGCAGGAGGGCAAAGGCGAGCTCTTCGCGCGGCTTCGCCGCATCGCGCGCAAGCTGCCGATGGCGTTGCGGCGCCTGCTCTTCTTCACCGTGCACAGTCAGTTCGGCGGGCGCTTCCGCTACATCGTGTCGGGCGGCGCGGCCCTCGACCCGGCGCTGGGCGAGGCCTGGCGGGAGCTGGGCGTCGACGTGCTCCAGGGCTACGGCCTCACCGAGACCTCGCCCGCGCTCACGTTCAACCGTCTCGACCGCAACCGCCTGGGCTCGGTCGGCGTTCCCCTGCCCGGCGTCCAGGTGAAGATCACGGACGAGGGCGAGGTCATCGCGAACGGACCGAACATCTTCAGGGGCTACTGGGAGAACGAGGAGGCCACCCGCGCAGCGATCGACAAGGACGGCTGGTTCCACACCGGCGACCTCGGGAAGTTCGACGCGGACGGCTTCCTCTGGTTGCACGGACGGAAGAAGGACATGATCGCGCTCCCCGACGGCCTCAAGGTCTATCCCGAGGACATCGAGAACATCCTCGCCGCCGACCCACGCCTGCAGGAGATCGCCACGCCGCAGCGGCCGGTGCTCGCCACGGTCGTCGGCCTCGAGCGTCCGGGCGAGACGCTGCAGGTCCACGCGGTGTTCCTCGAGCCCAAGGACCGCGCCACGGTCGAGCAGATCGTCCGCGACGCGAACGCGAAGCTTTCAAGCAGCCAGCAGATCCGCGGATGGACGATCTGGCAGGACCCCGAGTTCCCGACGACGCCGACGCAGAAGGTCAAGAAGCGCGAGATCGTCGAGCGCCTTCTCGCCACCGATCGCGGGGGCGCTGCCCCCGCGGCCCCCGGCGCTGGCTCGGCGCGCGAGCTCAGCGAGGTCGAGCGGATCGTCATGCAGGTCGCGAATGTACCGGCGGAGCGCGTCCACGCCGAGGCGCAACTCTCTCAGGACATCGGGCTCGATTCGCTCGGGCGTGTCGATCTTCTCGGCGTCATCGAGGAAGAGCTAGGCACCTACATCGACGATGCCGCGGTCCTACCAAATGCGACCGTTGGCGACCTCGAGCGCATGGTGGCCGCGGCGCGCGACACCCGCAAGGAAACGGGGATCTTTGGCTGGCCGCTTCACCCGCTGGTTCGTAGCTTCGGCATCTTGCTTCAGGAGACCTTGCTCTACCCGCTGGTCCATCTCTTCTATCACGTGAAAGTGACCGGTCTCGAGAAGCTTCGGGGCCTCCCTGGTCCCGTGCTCTTCACACCGAACCACTGCCTTCACTGGGACAACGGCATCATCATCATGGCGATCCCCCTCACCTGGCGGTGGCGCCTGGCTGTGGCGGCCGCCGCGGACGACGTCTTCGGTAACAAGCTGAACGGAGCGTTCAGCGCGATCCTCGCCAACGCGTTCCCGCTCGCAAGGGAGGGCGCGATCCGCCGCAGCCTCGAGCTGCTCGGGGCGCGGCTCGACCGCCGGTTCTCGGTGCTCATTTACCCCGAGGGCAAGCTCACCATCGGTGGTCCCACTCAGCCCTTCAAGTCCGGCGCGGGACTCATCGCGGTCGAGGGCGCGAGCCCGGTCGTACCGATGAAGCTCAAGATCAACCGTGTTTCCATCCTCGACCACCTGGACCGCAAGTGGGACCGCCAGCGCGCGAACGGCTGGCGTGGCGATGTCGAGGTCGTCTTCGGCGATCCGATCTATTTCCCGGTCGGCACGAACGCAACCGACGCGACCGCGAAGCTGCAGGCGGCGGTCGCGGCACTCTAGGGTGCGGACCGAGCGCGAAGCGGTCGTCATCGTCCGCCGCGGCGAGCAGTTCCTCATGCTCCATCGCGTTCCCGATGACTACTGGCACGTCGTCGCGGGCGCCGCCGAGCCGCACGAGACCTTCGCCGAGGCGGCGGCGCGCGAACTCGTCGAGGAGACCGGACTGCACGCCGCGGTCGCGGATCTCGCGATGCCGCAAACGTATGCAGTGCCGGAGATGCTCCGTCACGAGTACGGTCCGGGCATCGAGGTGGTCACGATCGGCAACTTCTCCGTCGCGGTCCCGCCGGAGTGGGAGCCGACGCTGAACGAGGAGCACGATCGCTACCGCTGGTGCGGCCTCAGCGAAGCGATCCTGCTCGAGCACTGGCCCGAGACGATGGAGATCCTCGCCGCTCTCGGGGCACCAAAGCTCGAAGCGCGGTAGCCGGCTCCTTCATCGCCGCGGTCATCCACACGTAGCGCCGGCCCTCGCGATTCGTCGCCGCGGCGTGCGCGCCGTCCGCGCTGAGCACGACTATGTTGAATGCGGCGTCCTCGAGCGCGTTCGCATCCGCGATCGCGGCCTGCGCGGTCACGTCGACGGGCATCCCCGACGCCAGACGATCGACCGCGGTCTTCGCGGTGACGCCGCGGATCGCGAGCTCGCCGTACCCGGTGCACGCGGCCGCGCCGTAGCGGGAGTCGCAAAAGTTGCCGGCGCCGATGATCGGCGAGTCGCCGACGCGGCCCGGGTACTTGTACGCCCACCCGCTCGTGCTCACCGCGGAGGCGACATCGCCGCGCCGATCGAGGGCGAGGAAGTTCACGGTCCCTCGCTCTTCCTTGACGGTCTTCCGCACGACCCCAAGCAGCTTGGCGCGACGGCGCACGCTGGCCGGCGTCTCGCCCGCCTTGCCGAGGCGCTCGACCCAGAGCTTGCGGGTCGAGGCGGTGAGGTTCTGTGCGCGGTTTGCACCGATCTCCCGCGCAAAGCGTGCGGCGCCGTTTCCGACGAGAAAAACGTGCGGCGTCCGCTCCATGACGGCGCGCGCGACGGAGATCGGATGCAGGTACCCAGCGAGTGCCGCGACCGCGCCGGTCCGATGCGTCGTGCCGTCCATGATCGAGGCGTCGAGCTCGACAACGCCGAGAACGTTCGGCCGCCCCCCGCGGCCGACGCTCGTGTCGGTGGGGTCGGCCTCGATGAACTTCGCGCACGCCTCGACCGCGTCGAGCGCGGAGCCGCCTCGCGCCAGGATGCGGATACCGGCGGGCAACGCCGGCGCGCCGTTTCCGCTGGCGACCATGATCGGCGCCACTAGCGGCCGGTCATCCCGCGGACGATCCGAAAGCCGATACCGCGAAAGTCCGTGCCGGCGAACGCCCGCTCCGCGAGATCCTCGCCGCGGCGTACCACGCGACCGCCGCCCTGCCAGCTGTTCGTCCACTCGCGCAAGGCACCCAGGCCGGTCAGCGTGCCTTCGTTCCGGGCCGCCTTTTCCCACTCCCGTTCGTCGGGAAGCCGGTAGATCCGGCCGCTCCCGACGGTGAGCCAGCGGCAGTAGGCGACGGCGTCGGCCCATGACACGTTCTCGACCGCACGCTCCGCAGCCACGCGTTGCGTACTCCAATTGACCGGCGGGGCGTGCTCGGTCGCGTCAAGGAAGGCCGCGTACTCGCTCACCGTGACGGGATGGCGCGCGATGGCAAAAATATTTACGTGCTCGGTGCGCGGCGGATCGCCGAGGAGCGCGTCGCCCGCAGGAACGACGACGACATCAGGCTCGACCACGCGCCTACGGTAGCGACCCGGGGGCTCTGCCCCCCGAGAGAGGTAGGACACACTCGGGGGAGTACGCGATCGGGAGAGATCATCACCCTCGCGGCGGATGTGGCACGCCGCTCGCGATGCGATTGTCTCGACATGTACAGCGGATACCCGGCGATCTGGAGCGCGAAGCTCCTTCAGCCGCAGATGCAGGCGGTCTCGGCGATCGAGCCGGTGAACGTAGTCGTGCGGGTCATCTTTAACACGCTCGACGGCATCGTGAACGACTACTTCGTCATCACAGCGAGCGCGGCCGCGCGCTAGGAGCTCGAGCGCTCCCGACGGCTAGGACGCGCGACGCATTCCGGCGAGCAAGGGCCATGATCGTCAGCATTGGGTTCACTCCCGATGCACTCGGAAACGCGGAGGCATCCGCGACCACGAGTCCCTGAACCCCGCGAACGCGCCCGTCCGGATCGGCGACGCTCGCACGGCGGTGCCCGCCCATCCGCGCGGTGCTCATCTGGTGCGCGCTGAACATCCCGACGCGGTTCGGTCCGACACCGCTTTCCTCGACGCGACGGGCGAACGCATCGAGATCGTCGCCACGGCGCACCCGGATCGGCTTGGTGTGCAGCGTGAATGCTTCGCGCGCTCCCGCGGCAAGGTGCAGGCATGCCGCCTCGACGATCGCCCTCACGCAGAGCCGCCGCGTCATCCCGCGTACGCGGTAACTCACGACCGGCCGACCCCGCCGATCGATGGTGACGCGACCCGCCTCGCGATCGCGCACGATCGGGATGATCACCGCGGCGTGCTCGAGCTCCCGCATCAGCGCGCGGTGATCCGCCGCATCCCGCCAGGGGAACGCGGCCGCGAGCACGCCGGGCAGTGCGGACGGGACCTCGAGCCGGAAACCGAAGCCCTGCTCGAGGCGCGCGAAGGTGTCGGCGACGACCGATTGAGGCACTCCTGACCAAATGCGGATCGGCTCGTCGTAGAGCGCGGGGACCGGCGGCACAGGGTGCAGGTGTAGCGAGCGTCCAACCTCGCTCCCACCGAGCCCTGAGCGCAGCAGCAGCGCGGGCGTCCCGATCGCGCCGCCTGCGAGCACGACCAGCGGCGCGCGTAGCACGATCGACCCGCCTGTCGAGAGGGTGGCGGACACGCCGCTGACCGCGCCGTGCGCGACCGTGACGCGATCGGCGCGGCACCCGGCGACGAGCTCGCCGCCGCTCGCCACCGCGTCGGCGAGATACGTCCGCATCGTCGAGCACTTCGCCCCGCGGCGGCAGCCGTATCCACAGTGCCCGCAGTCGCCGCAGCCGGAGACGTTACGTGGGATGACGCGCCACGGAATGCCGACGGCGTCGAGGCCTCGCGCCAGCGCTTCGTTCTGACCATTCCGAACGCTCTCATCTAAGTCGACGTCGATGCGGGCCTCGACCGCCTCGTAGTGGGCGTCGAGCTCCGCCTCCATTCCGTCGAGGCCCGCCATCGCCCATTCCCGCCGGATGTCCTCCGGCAGGCGAAGCGATGTGTTCCAGTTCACGATCGTCCCGCCTCCGACCGTGCGCCCCGCGAAGATCGAGAGCGCGAGGTCTTCGGTCGCGAGGAGCTGGCGATCCCAGTAGAGACGCGCCGCGCCCTTGTCTTCGCGTGCGTCGAACTCATCCTCCGTGACGAGGTCGCCCTGCTCGACGACGACCACATGTTTCCCGGCCGCGGCAAGCTCCGACGCGACCACGCCGCCGCCCGCGCCGGAGCCGACGACGATCACGTCCGCGTCGAGCGTGTCGCCGGCGCTGGTTGGTCGCGCGGCGAGCGCCGGGCGCGCCGGCGGATCGAGCGCGGGGCGGGCGTAGCCTGTCCCCTCCCAGAGCGGATTGCGCTCGCCGTCCGAAGACGCGTAGGCGACGAAGAGCGAGAGCCGCTTCACCGCCTGGAAGGCGGTGCGCTGCAGGGGTACCGCGCTCTCGGCCCAGCGCAGCAGATAGCGCTCGCGCTGCGCCTGGGTCATTCGGCTGAAGGCCCGCGGCCGACCCGAAAGCGCGAGATTCACGAGCGGCTGCTCGACCAGCCGGAGGAAGAGCACGAGATCGCTCACGAGCTTCGGCCGCCCTACCGCTTCGAGCTCCGCGACGATGCGGTTTGCGACGGCGTTCGCGGGCGCACCTGGAACGAAGGTCTCGACGACTCGCGCGAGGGTCGCCCGCTCGCGCTCGCCGACGCTCACGCCGGGACGGCGGTCTTGCGCTTGGCGGTCTCTTCCCGCGCGAGCTCCTTGCGAAGGATCTTGCCGATCAGGGTCTTCGGAAGCGATTCACGGAACTCGACCTCCTTGGGCACCTTGAACGGCGCCAGGCGCTCGCGGCAATGCGCGACGATCTGCTCCGCGGTCGCGTTCGCCCCGGGCTTCAGGACGACGAATGCCTTCACCTCTTCGCCCTTGATCGGGTGTGGGATACCGATCGCGGCGGCGTCCATGACCGCCGGATGTGTCGCGAGGGCCTCCTCGACCTCCCGCGGGTACACGTTGAAGCCGGACACGATGATCATTTCCTTCTTGCGATCGACGATCGCGACGTAGCCTTCGTCGTCTACGGTCGCGATGTCGCCCGTGTAGAGCCACCCGTTCCGCAGCGTGAGCGCCGTCTCGTCGGGCCGTTTGTAGTAGCCGTCCATGAGCTGCGGGCCGCGGAGGATGAGCTCGCCGGACTCTCCAGGAGCGAGCTCGCGCTCGCCCGCCTCGAGGTCGACGATCCTGGACTCGACGTCGGGGTATGGAACGCCGATCGTCCCGATCTTCTGCTTGCCCGCGCCGAAGATCGGGTTGCAGTGTGTCACCGGGGCGGCCTCGGTGAGGCCATATCCCTCGACGATCTTCGCGCCGGTCAGCTCGACGAACCTGCGATGCGTCTCGACCAGGAGCGGCGCGGAGCCGGAGACGCAGGCTTCGATCGATCGAAGGTCGTACTTCTGCGCGAGCGGCGAGTTGTTGATCGCGTTGTAGATGATCGGCGCGCCGCAGAAGAGCTGCGGGCGATGGCGCTGAATGTCCTTCAAGAGATGCTCGAGGTCGAGCTGTGGCTCGAGGACCATCGCCGCCGCGGCCTGGACAGCGAGGCTCATGACCACGGTGAGCCCGTACACGTGGAAGAACGGCATCACCGCCATCGCCGTGCCGGTGCCGTCGCGAAGGTTCGCGAACCACGATCGGCACTGGAGCGTGTTGGCGACGAGCGCGCGATGCGACAGCATCGCGCCCTTCGAGATCCCGGTCGTGCCTCCGGTGTACTGAAGCACCGCGAGATCGTCTGGTCGCGTGCCGGCGTCGAACGGCTCCGCGGGGGCAGAGAGGACCTCGGAGAACGCGGCAGCTCCTGGATCCCCGGCGAACGGCTGGCGGTGCCCGTCCTTCTTCTCTTTCGCGAGCGTGAAGAGGACGCGCAGGACGAGCGGCATCTCCTCCTTGATGTTCGTCACGATCACGTGCTCGACGGATGTCGCTGCGCGCGCCGCCTTCACCAGCGGATAGAGACGCGAGAGCACCACGACGGCCATCGCTCCGGAGTCGGCGAGCTGACGTTGGAGTTCGGGCGCGGTGTATCGCGGGTTGCACGGCACGACGATCGCGCCCGCCCGGAGCGCACCGTAAAACGCGATGACGAACTGCGGCGTATTGGGGAGGACGAGCGCGACGCGGTCGCCCTGCTTGATCCCGAGGCGGCGCAGGCCGTTGGCGAACCGCCACGCCGCGTCGGAGATGCTCTTGTAGCTGCGCTTGCGATTGAAGAAGATCGTCGCCGTCGCGCTCGGGTGGCTCTCGGCGGCATCGTCGAGCATCGCCTGCAGTGGGACCCTGGGATACACGAGCGTCGCGGGCACGCCTGGGTCGTAATGGCGCGTCCAGGGACGCTCCGCCAGCGGCGCGAGGTCCTTGACTTCTACCTTGATCTTGCTCGCCATCCCGTTCCCTCCGCTTGGTCGATCTTCATGACTTCAGCAGCTCTTCCGCAATGATCATCCGCTGTACCTCGCTGGTCCCCTCGTAGATCCGGAGGATGCGCGCGTCGCGGTACGCGCGCTCGATCGGTGAGTCCTTCATGTAGCCCATGCCGCCGTGGATCTGTAGGACCCGGTCGGCGACGCGGTTCGCCATCTCCGACGCGTAGACCTTCACCATCGCGGCCTCGAGCGAGGCACGCTTGCCCTGGTCCATCTTCCACGCCGCGTCGTAGACCATGAGCCGCGCGGCGTGGATCTCGACCGCGCTGTCCGCAAGCATCCACTGGATCGCCTGATTCGCGCCGATGGGCTTCCCGAATTGCTGGCGGCGCTTGCTGTGCGCGATCGCGAGCTCGAGAAGATGCTGGCTCGATCCGACCGCGCCGGCCGCGAGCGAGATGCGTCCGATGTCGAGAGCGCCGAGCGCGGTGCGGAAGCCCGCGCCGACCTGGCCGCCGAGAACGTTCGCCTCCGGCACCTCGCAGTCTTCGAATACGAGCTCGCCCGTGTACGAGCCACGCAGCCCCATCTTGTCGTCGACCTTGCCGACCCGGAAACCCTTGAAACCCTTTTCGACGATGAACCCGGTGATGCCCCCACGCGCCGCCTTTGCGCGGTCCGTTGACGCGTACACGACGACCACATCCGCTATCGGGCCGTTCGTGACCCAGATCTTCGTCCCATTAAGGATCCAACAGCCGTTCCGCAACGTGGCCGTGGTCTGGATGGACGCCGCGTCGGACCCGCTGGACGGCTCGGTGAGCGAAAACGCGGCGATCTTCTTACCCGCGGTGAGATCCGGCAAGAATCTGCGCTTCTGCTCCTCGGTGCCGCCGAGAAAGATCGACATCGAGCCGATCGAGGTGTGTGCGCCGATGACGTTTGAGAACGCGGCCGATGTGCGCCCGAACTGCTCGAGCGCGAGGCAATAGCCGAGGTCACCGGCGTCTGCGCCGCCGTACTCCTCGGGGAACGGCAGCCCGAAAAAGCCGAGCCCGGCCATCTCTTTCAGGACGCCGTCCGGGATCTTGTCGGTCTCTTCGACCTGCTTCTCGAGTGGCTGAAGGCGCGTTTCGACGAAGTCGCGCACTGTGCGCGCGATCGACTGCAGCTCTGGAGGGATGTCGAAGTCCACCTCTCTCCCCTTCGATCGGAACGATACGACTAGGTCTCTCCGATGTGGATGGTCGCTACGCCGAAGGTGAGCCGCTCGTAGCGCACGCGCTGGAACCCCGCTTCACGCAGAGCCGCGGCGAGGTGCTCAGGGTCGAGAAAGGCTTCGATCGACGCGGGCAGATACCGGTAGGCCTCGGCGCTCGAGCCCAGGACCGTTGCGATGGCCGGCGCGACACGGCGCAGATAGAAAAAGTGCAGCGCTCGGATCGGGCGGCTCGGCGGGAGCGAGAGCTCGAGCACGACGGCACGCCCGCCTGGCCGCAGCACGCGACGCATGTCGCCCAGGGCGCGCGGCAGATCGCCGAAGTTGCGTACGGCGAAGCCGGCGACGACGCACGAAAAGAGGGCGTCGGGGAACGGCAGCGCCTCCGCGCTCCCGATGACGAAGCTGAGCGCCACGTCGGCACGCGTGCGCGCGCGGGCCAGCATCTCGGGCGCCAGGTCGAGCGCGACGACCCGGCCACTCGGACCGGCCTTGGCCAGCGCACGTGCGAGATCGCCCGTCCCAGCGCCCACGTCGAGCGCGCGCTCCCCCGCTCCAAGCCCGGCAACCGCGACCGTGCGGCGGCGCCACGACGCGTCGCGGCCGAACGACAGCACGCGGTTCAAGAGGTCGTAACGCGGTGCGATGCGGTCGAACATCGCCGCGATCCGACGGTCGTGGTCGTTTGAGCGTGTCACGCGGCCACGTTAGCGTGACCGGGATGGCTACCGTCCTCTTCGTGTACGCGCACCCGGACGACGAGTCCTTCGGCATTGCGGGGACGGCCATGAAGCTCAAAGACGAAGGTCACACCACCGGACTCCTCACTCTCACGCGTGGCGACGTCGGCATGTGGTTCGGCAAGGAAAAGGGCTCGTGGACCCCGGACGAGCTCGCACGCGAGCGTTCGAAGGAATGGCGCGAGGCCACCAAGGTCATCGGATTCGACCACTGCAGGCTCCTGGAATGGCCGGACGGCGGGTTGCGTGACTCGCCGGTCGAACGGGTCACCGCGGACGTCGTCGAACTCATCCGCGAGCTCCGGCCGGACGCCGTCTGCACGTTCGGGCCGGAGGGCGCCGGCAGCGAGCACGACGACCATCGCGCCGCGAGTTTTTTCGCCCTGCGCGGGTTCCATCGCGCCGGCCTCCCCGAGGAGTATCCCGACCGCGGTCCGGCGCATCAGCCGAAGCGGCTCTTCTTCAATGCATCGCCGTTCGTCGCGGACTTTCCGGTCGTCGCGATGACGCCCACCCACACGATCGACATCAAGAAGTACGAAGAGCGCAAGAAGCAGGCGTTCGAATGCCACAAGACCCAGTTCAAGGACCGCGACCGCTTCAACCAGATGCTCGAGCGGCGCGGCGGGAAAGAGTTCTTCCATCTCGCCGTCGACCGATCCAGGGCGATCGGACGCGCCGGCGACCTGTTCCAGTAGATGGCGATCGCGACGCTCCCCATCGTTCTCGCCGTCGTGCTCACCGAGCTCGCCGTCGGGGGCGCGTTCCTCCTGTGGTTCATCGATCGCGGCGGTCGCGCGCCTTCGGGCTTCCTCAAGCTCGTGGCGTTCGTCGACGCCGGCGCGATGGCCGCCGCGCTGGCGCTGGTGCCGACCTTCCCGCGTGGCGATCTGGCGGAGACGGCGGGGATCGACACAGGACCACTCAATGCATTCGGTCAGGCCCTGGTGGTGGTCACGATCCTCGTGGTCATCCAGCTCATCACCACGTTCATCCCGGCACGCGGGCTGCGTATGGCGGCGGGCATCGTGACGTTCATCGCGGGAGCCGCGGCGCTCGCGGTGGTCGCGGTCGCGCGGCCCGCGCAACAGGCATACGACCCGTTCGCGATCGCGGCGTTACCGCTCGGCGCGGTCGCGCTCGGCGGCTCGGACGGCGCGATGCTGCTCGGCCATTGGTACCTCGTGACGCCGAAGCTCTCGCCCGGACCGCTCCGGCGCGCGGCGCTCGTCGTCGTGTTCGCCGTGGCGGTCCAACTCCTCCTCGTCGCGATCGTCGCACTGCGTGGCGACTTCACCGGTACTTGGGAGACGGCGCTGTCCGTGGCGTTGGGCCTGCGGATCGGCGTCGGCCTCCTCATGACTCTCTTGGTCGCGCTCGCGGCCTGGTGGACGGCCGGCATGAACACGCAGTCATCGACCGGGCTGCTCTACGTGGCGCTTGGATGCGTCATCGCCGGCGAGATCTCCGCCCGTGTCATCTACTTCCTGACCGGGGTGCCGATCTAGGCGCGGCATTGCGCGTACCTCTTATCCTCCCAGCCGCAGCGAAGGAGGACGGCATGGAGAGCACCGTAGTGGCGAGCGCCGCGGCGCCTGCGCTCCCCGTTTACGCAAGCTGGGGAAGTCGCGTCTGGGCAGCGACGCTCGATGCGATCTTTAACTTCTTGCTTCTGATCCCGGTCGCCATCATCGTCGGCCTGGTGCGATCGGAGCTGGCGAACTGGGCCGGTCTGTTGGTGTCTCTTGTGTATTTCACGCTCGGCCACGGTGGCGCGACGGGTCAGACATGGGGTAAGAAGTTCGCAGGCATCCGGGTGGTCCATGAGTCCGGAGCTCCGCTCGGCTATGTTCGCGCGCTCATCCGCTGGGCCGTCGCGATCGGCCTGACGATTCTTCTCATCATCCCGAACCTCATCGACGTGTTGTGGCCGCTCTGGGACTCAAAGCGCCAGGCGCTGCGCGACAAAGCCGTTGGGAGCATCGTGATCCGCGCCTAGCGCGGCGCCTGCCTTCTAGCGATTGCGTTCCGCACGCACGAAGAGGAACGTGCCGACGATCATGAAGGCGACGAACATCGCGGCGATGATCGCGAGGTTCGTCGTCGCGTCAAAGAGCTGAACTTGCTGCGACGACGGCAGACCGCCGTAGTACGCGTCCCGCATGAGGTCCACCGCGTAGCGCATCGGCGCGATCTTCGAGAGGATGTCCAGGGGGAGGGGCAGGTTCTGGATCGGGTTGAAGATCCCGGCCAGGAAGAACTGCGGCAGCAACACGAAGGGGAAGATCTGGTTCGCGGCGCGCTGGCTGGACAGATTCGCGAGCACGATCACGCCGAACGCACCGCCGAACAGCGCGACGACCACCAGCGCGAGCGCCATGCGCCAGAGCTGGTCGGGCGACATGTGGATCTGCAGGATGAACCCGAAGGTGACTATGGCGAGCGCCTGCGGCAAGGTCACGAGCGATTCGCCCAGTATTTTCCCCACGATGATCGAGTAGCGCGAGATGGGTGAGACGAAGATTTCCTGGCTGAAATCCTGCTCACGGTCCGCGAGGAGCGAGATGAGGCCCATTGCCGATGATTGCCACACCGTTTGGGCGAGCACGCCGGTGAAGACGTAGTCCATGAGGTTGATGCCCGCCCGTTCGCCGAAGCCCGCCTGCAGGGTCGTCCCCAGGATCCCGATGAAGATGAGCGGGAACGCGAAGTCCGCGATGATCCGCTGCCGGTCGCGGAGCAGCTTGATGAAGTCGCGGTGCGCGAGCGCCAGGATCGCGGAGGCTTCACTCACTGGTCTTACTCACGATTTCGAGGTACGCGTCTTCGAGGCTCGGCGTGTGCGTCTTCACGACCGTGAGCGGGGTCTCGATGGATCGGAGGATCGAGTGGACGGAGTGCCCGTCGAGCTGGAGCTTGAAGGGCGGGCCGCCGCTCGTCAGGTAGCCGAGCCGCGCAAGCTCGTCGCTGAGGCCCGACCGATCGTCGGCATCGACGAGCACGTAATCCTCCACCAGATCGCGCTTGATGTCGTCGGGCGTGCCGAACGAGACGACGCGACCCTTGTCGAGGATGCAAATCCGGTCGGCCTCCTCGGCCTCCTCGAGATAGTGCGTGGTCAGGAAGATCGTGGTGCCGCTCGTCCGGCGGACCTCGCTCAGGTGCTCCCAGAGCGTGCGGCGGCTGGGCACGTCGAGTCCGGCCGTCGGCTCGTCCAGAAAGAGGACCTTGGGATTGTGCAGGAGGCTGCGCATGATCTCGAGCTTCCGGCGCATGCCGCCCGAGAAGGTGCGCACCGGCTTGTGTATGTCGCGCGCGATTCCAAGCAGCTTCGCGAGGTCCTCGACCTGCCTGCGGTAGTCGGCGTGCATCAGCGCATACGACGGCGCGTAGCGGTAGAGGCCGTAGAGGAGCGCATGGAAGCGGACGTTCTCTTCAGCGGTGAGGTTCTGGTCGAGGCTCGGCCGCTGGAAGATGATCCCAACTTTCCGTCGCACCGCGCTCGCCTCGCGAACGACGTCACTCCCGTCGATCGTCGCGCGTCCGCCGGTCGGGGCAAGCGTGGTCGTCAGGATCGAGATGGTCGTCGTCTTGCCCGCCCCATTCGGCCCGAGCAGGACGAAGAATTCGCCGGCCTTGACCTCGAACGAGATGCCGTCGACCGCGTTCTGCTCGGCCTTCTTGTAGCGCTTCACGAGCTCTTCGACGCGGATCACCGATTGAGCATATGAGCGAGCTACGCATCGGCACGTCGGGGTGGCAGTACAAGCACTGGAAGGGCCGCTTCTACCCGAAGGAGCTGCCGACATCCAAATGGCTCGACTACTACGCGCGGCTCTTCGACACGGTCGAGCTGAACAATCCCTTTTACCGGCAACCCGAGAAGAAGACGTTCGAGAAGTGGCGTCGCGCGGTCCCCGACGGCTTTGTCTACGCGGTGAAGCTCAACCGCTTCATCACCCACATCAAGCGCCTGGCCGTCGAACGCGACAGCATCGAACGCTCCTACGGGACGATGGCCGGTCTCGGCCCGAAGCTCGCCGCCGTTCTCGTCCAGCTGCCGCCGCGGATGAAGTTCAATGAAGAGAGGGCGGATCGCTTCTTCAGTCTGATCGCGCCGCGCCGGCGCCGTCACGCGCTCGAGCCACGTGATTCGTCATGGTTCACGGAAGAGGCGCTCGCCTTTCTGCGCCGGCGCAGGGTCGCGCTTGTCATCGGCGAGACGCCGCACTGGCCAACGCACATCGCGGTGACAACGGACTTCGTCTACCTGCGCTTCCACGGACCGGAGCGCCGTTATGGATCGGACTACAGCGACGACACGCTTCGGGACTGGGCCGGGCGGATCCGTGGCTGGCGCGCCGAGGGGCACGACGTCTACGCCTACTTCAACAACGACGAGATGGGCTACGCGCCGAAGAACGCCATGCACTTGCGCGAGCTCGCCTCGGGCTGAACTGTCGCGCGCCGAACACTCGCGCTGTTCGCCGCTTGGCGGTCGGCGCCCGCTTTCGCTGCGAATCTCGCCGCATCACCGGATGGGAGGACAAGCGATGTCGAGGTTGTGGGACGTGATGGAAATGGCGCTCGGCGACGCGGAGCGTGCGGAAGTGCTTTTGGGCGACCCTCGGACCCGGCGGGCGCTTCGAGACGATCCCGAGCGGACGCTCCAGGTTTTCGAGTTGCGCGCGCAGGAGATCCAGGAATCGATCGCGGTGCGGAGGGCACGCGGCGAGCAGCGCGATCTGGCCGTCGTCACCGCTCACCGGCGGACAGTCGCCGGTTCACGCCTGCCTGCTTGACAGCCACCTAAGCGCGGGGTACTACGCGCCCGGACGCGGGAGGGGACAAGTGCCACCAAGAACAGCCGGTACTCGGAGTGCGACGAACGGGCCCCACTCCAGTGGGAAGGGTCACGGCATGATCAAGGGAACGCTCTTCGAAAAGAGCGAGGGAGACGAGGCGGCCGTTAAGGTACGCGACATCAAGCCAAAGCCGGACCACATCGTCAATATCAAGCCGGTCAGTCACTTCGCGGCCGAAGACGATCCAGGTGCCGAGGGCGACATCGTCGTCGCGTGGGTCGAGACAGACTCGCCGCCTCGCAGCAGTGAGGCCCATGACGCCATCGAAGAGCTCCAGCGAAGGATCGCGGCGCTTACGGATGATCAAGGTCGCGGCTATTTCTCGAGTCTCGAACACTACTGATGCTTCAGCGATATGTAGTGCCCTAGTTAGGGCGCAAGAGCAGGAGCGGTTCGCGGAAGACCCGGATGGTCGGCCACCCATGCGGCGACCTGCGACCGCGTGGCGACGCCCAGTCCCGTAAGTACGGAACGGACGAGTCCGCCTACGGCCCGATCCGACACACCGATCGCGCGCGCGATCCGCCGATCGGTCCAGCCACGGGAGATGAGCACGGCCACGCGCTGTTGCCGCCGGGTGAGCGGACCGCTGACGCTCCGCGCCGCGGTCCGGCGGCGCAGCTGCCGGTTGAGCGCGGCCACGTACCTCAGCGCGCCGAAAGACTCGAGGTCGCGCATCTGCGTCGCGAGCTCACGACGCGCCGACGCGCGAGCCCGCGAGTCGTTCATGCGAGCGATGGCCGCGGTCGCGCGGCGATAGCTCGCGCGCACTCGAGCGCCGAGTGTCGCGTAGGTATCGGCGACCTCGCTGAACTGCATGGCCGCATCCCGACCGGCACAGAGCTCGCGGATCGCCGCGATCTCGAGACGCACCAGACGGACCGGGGGTGTATCGCGGCCGGCGAAGTAATCCTCGAAGCGCCGCGAAAGTGCTTCGATCCCGGAGCCATCGCGGCGCGCCTCCGCGATCTCGGCGGCGTTCAGGAACGCGGTCATTCCCATTCCTGGAGTCGCCGCGGTGAGATCGACGGCGCGCGTCGCCGACTCCCACGCGTCGTCCAGCCGATCAAGTCCGAGCAGCGCTTGCGCGCGATACGACCAATAGATGACCCGTCTGTCCGGCTCGTTCCGCTCGGAGTCCTCCCTCACTGAATCGAACAACGCCAGCGCGGCCTCGCCCTCGCCCTGGTCGGACATCACGTGCGCCAGGGACACCCGGGCGGCGCTCGCCGCGATGGTCCCGGCTCGCGCGAGGGCGACCGACTGTTCGGCGAAGCGACGCGCCTCCTCGTAGCGGCCGAGGTTCACGCAGATCGTCGTCGCATGAGCGAGAAGGCGAGCTTGGGCGAATTCGAGTCCGCGCGCCCGCGCCAGGGCAAGTCCCGCCTTCACGGCATCGAGAGCGTCCTCGTTCCGCCCGCGAAAGAGAAGCGCGCGGGCGAGCTCCATGTGGGCATCCACGGCCTCGGCGCCAAGCGCTAACGCACCGCCTCGACGCGTCGCTTCGGCGAGATGTTCGAGACCTTCGTCCTGGCCCAGCCGGACGCTCGCGGCGCCCAACAGGGTGAGAGCCTGAACCTCGACGCTCGGCGCCTGATAACGCTTCGCGGCGCCCAGCGCATCCTCGGCCAGGCGCGCCGTCTCTCTCAGATCGTTTTCCGCCCAGGCCAGATCCGCGTGGTGGACGAGCGCCTCCGCAAGGATCGGGCCCTGATGCGCCTGCAGCGCGTCGATCGCGCGGCGAACCGAGGCGACCGCTTCCACACGTTGCCCTTCCATTCGCAGGACCGCGGCAAGCTCGAGGTCGATCCGGGCCCGACGTTGTTCGTCTCTGGTGAGATCTCGAGCACGGAGCAGGACGTCTTCGGCTTCATCTGCGCGACCAGCGGAGCGCAGCGCCGCCCCGAGCTCGAAGAGCACGTCGACTTCTTCAGCGATCCCCGCGCCCTGCGTCGCGGCAAGTCGTAGGAGGTCGATCGCGGCCGCGTACGCCCCGACGCGGATCGCGGCGCGCGCTCCGTCGCGCGCGTATCGGACCGCACGCGCGCCGTCCCCGCCGGCCGCGAAGTGCCGCGCGATCGTTGCGCTCTGCCGATCGTCGCGGAGCTTCTCGAGCGCCTCCGCGACGCGCACGTGGAGAAGCGTTTGACGCGATTCGGGTATCGCGCTGGCGACCGCGTCGCGCGTGAGCGTGTGCCGGAACTGGTAGATCTCCTGCTGCGTCGGCGGACGCTCGAGGAGCTGCGCCTCAACCGCCGCGGCGAGATCCTCGCCGGTGTCTCGGTCGCCGCGCCCTGAAAGATCGAGTAGCACGTCGTAGCCCAGGGGTATCGCGGCGATCGCGGCGGCTTCAAGAAGATCGGCGATCGGACGTCCGCGCTCCCCCATGAGCCGGGCGAGCCGCATCTGGACCGAATCGCGGACGGTGCGCGGCAGAGGGAGGCGATCGGCTCCTGCGTCGGCCTCGTCGACGGCGGTCTTGAGAAGCTCTTCTACGTAATAGGGCACCCCCTCGGAGCGCTCGAGGACCGCTTGCGCGAGCTCACCGGTCGCGCGTTCGGGAACAAGGGCTTTGATCATTCGCTCGACGCCGGCAGCGTCGAGCGGCGGCAGCGCGACGTGCGAGAGCCGGCGCTCGCGATCGAACCCCGCGATCAACGCACGCAGCGGATGGGTGGGGCCGACGTCTTCCTCCCGATAGGTGAAGACGACACAGATGCCGCCGTGCAGCGTGGTCGCGAGATAGCTCAGCAAGTCGCGGCTCGCGGCATCGGCCTCATGCATGTCCTCGAGCACCAGGACGACCGGACGGAGGGAAGCCGCGTCCTCGAGCAGTAGATGGATGGCGCGCAGGAATCGCTCGCGTCGCTCGTCGTCCGGGATCGTCACGTCCTCGTTCGCCGGCGCGAGGTCGATCTCGGGAAGAAGGCGCCGGAGCTCGCCGGTGAGCGTGCCGAGCAGACGCCTCAGGATCTCGGTCCCGCGCGACTCGGCATACGGTCGAAGCGCCGCGATGAACGGCTCGTAAGGGAGCGCGGCCGACGCGTGCGACCGCCCTCCGAAGACGTAGAAACCATCTTCTTGGGCGACTCGCGCGAGCTCGCGCACGAGGCGCGTTTTGCCGACCCCCGCTTCGCCGGCGACCGCGACGATACGGCTCTCGCCGGTGGCCGCCGCGCCGACATGCTCGAGCAGCGCCGCGAGCTGCAGCTCGCGCTGCACCAGCTCGGGGCAGACGACGAGCCCCGTGGCGCCGCGGAGCGGCGGCGGCAGCAGCATCGCCGGCAGGCGAAGGCTCGGTCCGACCGAGCGCGCTGCCGATGACTTGGTCGTCTCGATCTCGTACACGTGCACGGACTCCGCGACGCCCTTGAGCTTCCACGCGCCGAGGTCGCGCATCGGCGCGAGTCCCCCCGTGCGCACGAGCGACCGGACCGTGTCGGTGACGAGGCTCCTGCCCGCCTCGGCCTGCTGCGCGAGCCGGGAGGCGAGGATCACTGCCGAGCCGACGTATGCCTTGTCATGTTCGATGGCCTCACCGGTGTTGATCCCGATGCCGATCCGCAGCGGAAGGTCCGCGTGGCGCTCGTTGTGCGCTTTCGCCCGCCGCGCGATGCCCAAGGCGCACCGCACCGCGTCACCTGGGGTGTTGAACACGAGGTAGAAGCTGTCGCCTTCGGTCTTGATCTCGACTCCCCGCTTGGCACGGATCTCTGCGCGCACGATCGACCGGTACGCGCGAAGCAGCCGCGCCGCCGCGGCATCGCCGCGAGTTTCCACGAAAGCCGTGTAGTCACGAAGATCGGCGAAGAGATAGGTTCGAACGACACGACGCGGCACGCGCGTATTGTCCCGGCCGCGCAATGACCACCGGGTAACGGATCAGCGGCTGGCGGCGCGCCTCCGTGGACGATGTTCGCGCATGGGCTCTTCCTCGAGCTCTTCCCACTCGCGCGCGCTGTAGAGGTTCGCGGCGACCGCCGCGTCGACGAATGTAACGAGGAGCGCGGCGATCGCGAGAAGGAACGGGGCCGGCGCGGCCGCAGCGGCCGACAGATCGCCGCCGCGCAGGAACGCCGATGCGCCGTACAGAAGGAACGCGACGACCGCGGCGAGCAGGTCGAGCCGCGCGAGGCCGCGGTCTTCCTGGGGCGTGTCGAGCAGCTCGGCGAGACTGGCGAGGAGCCCGAGCGCCAGGATCACCGTCACCGTGCACGCGAGCCAGTACGAGACGACGACGAACCCGTTCGTCTCCTTCGAGCCCCAGGCGAACCAGGCCATGAAGTCCGTGAGGGAGAGCGCGATCCCGAGCCCGATCGCCACGAACGCGATGGTGGCGCGGGGCGAAAACCCAAAACGACGGCCCTGGAAGAGCTCTTTCACCGGCTCGGCAATGCTAGCGGCGCGGAGGACCCTCCGGCTCGGCGGTCACTCAGCAGCCCGGCTCGCCGTCGTGGCCGCAGCAGCCGCGACGCAGCGTTACGCGAAGGCTGAGATTGCGCGCGGTCACCGCGACACGCCGAGGAAGCGGGATCTCGCTCCGACGAAAGTTCCGCAGGAAGACCGCCAGCGAACCGCTTCGGCGACCGCGCACGTTCGTACTATCGCGCGATGAGCGACGAGACGCGGGCGAAGCCGCCGCAGCTCACGCTGGAGCAGCTCGCGGATCTTCTCCCTGGCACCGGCGAGATCATGGCCTCGGTCGGGGTCGCCTGGTGGAAGTGCGTGTACGCGGCGCGCGGCGGCAACTGGGAGCTCGCCGCGTACTTCGCCCGCCGCGTTCGCGGTCTACAGCGCAAGCTCGCGGTGATCCGCCCCAAATATGCGGACGATCTCCTTGCGTTCGAGGCGGAGCTGCTCGCCCCGGTGCTCGCCTCGCT